>NZ_JIAD01000001.1:1315286-1644108 GCF_000688015.1 Eubacterium sp. AB3007 | reverse complement strand
GTGGCAAGTATTACATCCAGGGGCAGAATTTCACTGAGCAGAGCAAGGTCACCCTTGGCGACAAAGTCCTGCACACGGTCTATCTGAGTCCGGACCTGCTTGGCCTGGAGGAAGAGGTGGACGAGGAAGACGCTTCTCGCATGAAGGTCAGCCAGATCGACAAGAGCAACGATACGATCATCAGCACGACAGAGTAAAGGCTACGGACGCCTGCGGGGCGAGCCTGTGGTTTGGGACGAATCGCTTGTAGACCGCGCGAAACGCCCGCCCCTTGGGACGACCTGTAGACCGCGCGAAACGCCCGCCCCTTGGGACGAATCGCCTAATTGCGATAGGAGAAGAGAAGATGAGAGACCTGGAAACCGAACGACTGACGCTTCGCATGTATACGCTGGAGGATGCCCAGGGGCTGTATGACTATGCCAGCAATCCAAACGTGGGTCCCCATGCGGGATGGAAGCCCCACGAATCGGTGGAGGAGAGCGCCGGGATCATAGCGACGTTGTTCGCTCCGGCGGAGTCCTGGGCGATTCGCCTGAAGGGGGAGGATCGCATCATCGGGACCATCGGACTGGAACCGGACCGTCATCGGGATGAGAATTCCCGTGAGATCGGCTACTCCCTGGCAGAGGACCAGTGGGGCAAAGGGCTCATGACGGAGGCCTGCCAGGAAGTGCTGCGGTTCGCCTTCGAAGAGCTCGGGCTGGCGTTGGTGGGCATCTGTACAGCGCCGGAAAACCATAGATCACAGAGTGTGATCAGCAAGTGCGGCTTTGTGTATGAAGGGACTATACGCCGCTCCTATGAGACCTACACCGGGGAGTGCCGCGATTCCATGTGCTTCTCCCTGTTGCGGGAGGAGTGGGAAGCGCGGAAATAGAAGAAGAATACGAACTGCGGAGAGCCACTGCGGTTCGTTTTTTTTCTGATTCACAAAGCCATCCATGTTTCGGCGACCGCCAGATCCCCGGCGTAGGTGATCTTCAGATTGGAGGGATGTCCCGGGACGATGGTGACTGGCTCTCCCTTCAGCACAAAGACTTTGGACGCATCGGTGAGGACCGCCCGCTCCGTTTCGGTGAGCGTTTCCCAGATCTCAAGGAAGCGCTGTGCCCGAAAACTCTGAGGTGTCTGGGCCAGATAGTACTGGCTGCGGTCCGGAATGTGGTCGATCAGGAGCGGCGTACCAGAGGAGGCAGAGGCCGCAGAGGTCGCGCTTGCATCGCCCACGCTGCCAGTCGTGTGGAGCAGGGTGTCCGTCGCGGGCACTGCGGTGGTGCAGGTGCCCCCTGCCAGGACGCAGTCGATGTTGGCGTCGATGATCTGATCCGTGACCAAAGGGCGGACCGCATCGTGGGTCAGCAGGCAGGTGCCCTCGTCCAATAACCCTTGGGCCTTCAGAAAACGGATCCCGTTCAGCAGAGTATCCGTACGGGTCGGTCCGCCAGCTACCAGATGGAGCGGGCAGAGGGAGGAATCGGTGTTCCGTGGGCACGAGTTATCTGGTGTTGCCGCTTCCAACAGTTCTCGGGTATAGGGGATCCATTCCCGGGGCGTGAGCACCAGCACCGCATCCACACGGGGGTTGCGACGAAATGCCTCCACCGACCAGAGAAGGATGGGCTTGCCGCAGATTTCCAGGAATTGCTTGGGTTTTTCGGTGTTGCCCATGCGAGTACCTTGCCCGCCAGCCATAATAAATGCATATACCATAGTTTTTCCTCATATATGCCGGAATCCTTAGGGGAATAATCGCTAATATTAGCGACAAATGCCCTAAGGATTCCGGGATAGGTTCTGTTGACAATTCTATTTCAGGAGAGCGATGGCTTCGATCTCCACCAGAGCGCCCTTGGGCAGCGCTGCCACCTGAAAGGCAGAGCGGGATGGAAAGATACCCTTGGGGAAGTACTCCCCGTAGACTTGGTTCATGGCGGTGAAGTCATCGATGTTGGACAGGAAACAGGTCGTCTTCACTACATTTCCCAGATTGGTGCCGGCTTCCTCTAGCACTGCCGCCAGGTTCAGAAAGACGCGATGCGTCTGCTCCTGGATGCCGCCCTCGACCAGTTCTCCAGTGGCCGGATCCAGTGGGATCTGCCCGGAAGTGAACACCAGGTTGTCTACGACGTTTGCCTGTGCATAGGGGCCGATTGCCGCAGGGGCGTTGTCTGTTGCTACGATTCTTCTCATAATCACACCTCGATTTCTATTCCAAAGAAAATGACTTCTTGACTATTCCAATCCACACTCGATGAAGTGCCCCAGTTCCGAAAGGGGGATCTTCTGTAACCGGCACTTGCCGATGACCTCCGGGACCACCATGGCGATGTTGTCCCCACTGATCTTCTTGTCGTTCAGGGCGTACTTCAGGAGTTCTTCCCGCGAATATGGGATGCGAAGGTCAAAACCGTTCGTCTGCAGAGTCTCTGTCAGGAATGGGCTGGCATCAAAGTCCGTCAAACCCATGCGGAAAGCAGCTCTTGATTCCACCACCATGCCTCGGGCGACCGCATGTCCATGAGGAATCTTGTAGGCGCTGAGCTTCTCCAGGCTGTGACCGATGGTGTGGCCGAAGTTCAGGAGTTGCCGCATACCGGTGTCCCGTTCGTCCGCCTCCACGATGGATTTCTTGATGGATACGCAGCGGCCGATCACATGCTCGTAGTCCCGGGCCAGAACGTGGTCGATCAGGTTCGCTTCCATGATCATCCCGCTCTTGATGGCTTCTGCGGCACCATTAAGACGCTCCGCGTCTTCCAGCGTGTCAAAGGTCCGGTAGTCACAGATCACCATGGAGGGTTGCCAAAAGGCCCCCGCCAGGTTCTTCCCGGTCAGCAGGTTGATGCCGGTCTTGCCTCCTACCGAGGAATCCACAGCCGCCAGATAGGTGGTGGGCACTTGAATATAGCGGATTCCCCGCAGATATGTGGCGGCGGCAAACCCCGACAGATCCCCCACCACGCCGCCGCCAAGGGCGACGATCAGGTCTGAACGAGACAGGTTCTCCTCAGAAAGCGCCTCCAGGACATTCTTATATGTGGTAATGTTCTTGGAGTGCTCTCCTTCCGGAAAGACGATCTTGGAAACCTGAAACCCGTTTTCCATCAGAGAGGTCATTACCACCTGTGCGTAGATGCCGTTTACGCGACTGTCCGTGATCAGGGAGACTTTGCATGGCGCGAGCTGTTCCCCGAGCAGAGCGCCGACCTGCGGAAGCAGGTTCTCCCCCACCAGGATATCGTATGGACGGCTTGTTGTTACAGAAAATCTTTTCATGCACAATCCTCGCTTTTCTGTTTTTCGCAGTCTATTTATGTTAGTGTATCATATTTTCATTGCCATTGCAAAATGTTATAATGAAGGCGGACACAGGGCTTTGTGCCCGGGGAAGGATTGAAAGATGAAGAAACTATTGGGATATGGGATATTTCTGCTGATCGCTCTGGTGGTGGCAGCTGGGCTGTATGCGGTGTGTGTTAATAATTATGTACAGAAGAAGACCGTGGACAGAATTGCTGTGAAGATAGGGGCGAAGGGGCTGCAGCCAGATGCGGCAGAGGAGAAGGCGCTCCGGAAGATAGACGCCCAGTGTATCCTGGTGCTGGGATGCGGAGTGCGGGACGATGGAAGCCCGACGCCTATGCTTCGGGATCGGCTGGAGGCGGCGCTGCAGCTCTACCAGAAGGGGTATGCGCCGAAGATCCTGGTAAGTGGGGACAATGGACAGGTGGGATACAACGAGATACACACCATGTACCACTACCTGCTGGATGCCGGGGTGCCGGAGGAGGACATCTTCTGCGACCACGCGGGGTTTTCCACCTACGAGTCCATGTACCGGGCGGATCTGATCTTTCAGGTGAAGAGGATGATCGTGGTCACGCAGCGCTATCACATGTACCGTGCCCTCTATGATGCGAAGGCCATGGGCATCGTTGCGATCGGTGCCAGTGCCGACCAGGACACCTACGTCGGCCAGGTGAATCGGGAGATCCGGGAGGTGCTGGCCAGGAACAAAGATTTCCTCTACTGTATCACAAAGCCGGAGCCTACATTTGGAGGGGAGGCGATCCCCATCACGGGGTCGGCGCTGCCAAGTCACGACGAATAGACGAAAACCGCGGAGATCAAAAGTCCCCGCGGTTTTTTTCTTCGGTCAGTTCGACAAGTTTCTGGCGGATCGTGGCCTCCACCTGGCCTTCCAACTCGCGGAGGGCGTGGCGGTCCAGATCAGCAGTATCCACAGGCGGGTGGAAACAGACCACGCTGCTGCTGGGGCCGATGGTGCCCCTGGTCTCGAACATGTCATAGGTGCCATGGATGGTCACCGGGACGATGGTGGCCTTGGCTTTGGTGGCGAGTTTGAAACTGCCTGCCTTGAAAGGCTTCATCTCACCGCCCCGGGAGCGGGTGCCCTCTGGGAAGATGACCATGTTGAAGCCCTGTTTCACCAGGTCAGAGGCTTCGGCAATAGATTTCAGGGCAGCCTTGGCGTTGCCTCGCTGGATGAACACGCCACGGATGGTCTTGATCCACATGCCGAACAGAGGGATCTTGGACAACTGATCCTTGGCAACAAAACTGATCTGGCGTCCTTCCGTTGCCAGAAGCATGGCGATGATGTCACCGTAGCCCTGGTGGTTAGAGATGAAGACCAGACCGTCATGATCGGGAATGTTTTCCTTGCCACGGACCTGAACCTTCATGCCGTACATGCGGGAGATGGTCTGTGCCCAGACCTGGGTGGACTCGGCGATGCGCTGTTTCTCCAGCTCGATGTCCCCCGCGTTGTAGGCTTCACGGATGCCGGGAACGTATTTCTTGAAACGGTAGAGGGAGTAGAAGAGACGTCCCATACCGGGGATATTTCGGATGATGATCATTGATAGCCTCCTGTTTTGGTGATACCGCTATTCTACCACAGATCCGCGGAAATATCCACAGGTTCACGCACTGCGAACGATTGGTGGTAGCGTGGAACGGGGTTTCATTGTATAATGGGGGCAGGAGGAAAGTGAATGTCTACAAAGAGCTACGACCAGATCGAACAGAAGAAGAAAGGTTCCGGCAAGGCGCGCCTTGTCATCACAGGCGCAGCCTTGCTTGTTTTCGTGTTGGTGGCATATATGGTGCAGACAGGCCGGACAGCAAGTTTTGATCACGCCGTGGATTACGCGGTGTACAGTCTGCGGGGACCGGTGACCAACGCCTTTTTCAGTCGATTCACCCACATCGGGGATGGTGTCTGCATCGTCGGTTTTCTTGCCGTACTGTTGATCCTTCCGAGGACCAGGTGGCCCGTGGGGATCCCTGCTGCGGTGACGGGAGCCATTGGGTTTGGGCTCTATAAGATCCTGAAGACCAGTTTTGCCAGACCTCGCCCCGATAGCAGTCTGCACCTGATCCAGCAGGGCGGATACTCCTTTCCCAGCGGCCATTCCATGAACGTTATGATCTGCCTGGGGGTGGTGATCTTCCTGTTCTGGCGCTGGATGCAGCGCAGCGAGGGTGTGTCTCGGCGTACCGTAACCATCATGATGGTCGTACTGGCCGCTTTGATCCTGGGGATCGGTTTTAGTCGGATCTTTGTGGGTGTTCACTTCGTGACCGACGTGTTGGGCGGATGGAGCATGGGCTTTGCCTATCTTCTGTCAGCCACTGTCATCATCGATAGAGTACTCGAAAAGAAGGAGGTATTAAATGGATAAGTATATCTGCGGCGCATGCAAGTGGGAGTACGATCCGGAGAAGGGACTGCCGGAGCAGGGGATCGAGCCGGGAACAGCGTTCGAAGATCTGCCAGCAGATTTCAAGTGCCCGCTCTGTGGCATGGGCAAGGCAGTGTTTGAACCCAGGAAGGAGGATTGAATATGAGTGCAATTCATAAGCTGACATATGGTCTGTTCGTTCTCACCGCCAAGGAGGGAGAGAAGGACAACGGCTGCATCATCAACACGGCGATCCAGGCAGCCAATGGTCCGCTGATCTCCATCTGCGTCAATAAGGCCAACCTGACGCATGACATGATCAAAGCTACCGGCCAGTTCAACATTTCTGTGCTGACACAGGAGGCTCCTTTTGAGATCTTCCAGCACTATGGTATGCAGGCCGGGCGCGAGGTAGAGAAGATCGTAGGAGAACCGCCTCGCATGGCGAACGGCATCGCCTATGTAGAGGGATGCACCAATGCAGTGATCTCTGTCAAGGTCACCCAGGAAGTCGACCTGGGCTCACACACCGAGTTCGTGGGAGAAGTGGTAGAGGAGAAGGTGCTGTCAGATGTGCCGTCCTGCACCTACCAGTATTATTTCGACAACATCAAGCCGGCACCGGGACCCAAGAAGACAGGCTGGGTCTGCACCATCTGTGGATACGTCTACGAGGGAGATCCCCTTCCGGAGGATTTTGTCTGCCCGGTATGTAAGCACGGGGCAGAGGATTTTGTGAGACTGCAATAGATATTGAGGGCGGCGTCACGCGCGTCCGAACTGAGGAGGAACCAATGAACAAACCCATATTACTCATCATGGCCGCCGGCATGGGATCCCGTTACGGTGGACTGAAACAGATCGACCGTATCAGCGACCAAGGCGAGATCCTGCTGGACTTCAGCCTGTACGATGCTCTGATGGCCGGATTCGAGAAGGTGATCTTTGTGATCAAGGAAGAGAATGAGCCGGCGTTCCGGGAACTTTTGGATCAGCGGGCAGGCCAGCGCATGGAGATCTGCTATGCCTACCAGAAACTGGACGATCTGCCGGATGGCTACGCCGTCCCGGAGGGGCGAGTCAAGCCCTGGGGCACTGCCCACGCCGTCATGGCGGCCAGAGATCTCATCGACGGACCTTTCGTGGTGATCAACGCGGATGACTACTATGGCCCCGGCGCCTTCATGGAGATCTACGACTTTCTGGAGAAGACCGCGGACGACGACAAGTACCGCTGTGCCATGGTGGGCTATCAGCTGCGCAAGACCCTCACCGAGAACGGATACGTTTCCCGGGGCGTTTGTGAGATGGACGAAGCCGGCAATCTGGTCCGCGTCACCGAGCGCACCAGGATCCAGCGCAGCAGCGGAGCGGAAGGCTACCCGGAAGGCACTATCGTCTACACCGATGACGATGGCGCCACCTGGAAGGAACTCCCGGAGGAGGCCACCGTGTCCATGAACTTCTGGGGCTTCTCCAAGGGTGTGCTGCAGGAGATGATCGATGGGTTCCCGGCTTTCCTGGACAAAGCTTTGTCCGAGAATCCACAGAAGGGAGAGTATTTCCTCCCCTCCATTATCCAATCGTTAATAGACGATGGGAAAGCAACGGTGCGTGTTCTCAGGTCATCTGATCAGTGGTATGGGGTGACTTATAAGGAGGACAAGCCCGGCGTGGTGGCAGCCCTTCAGTCCATGAAGGACAAGGGGCAGTACCCTGACGAGCTCTGGCGCAGCCTCTAAGAAAACAGAAAAGTACAGAAATGCAACGCGAGCGGTTGCCCGGCGGAAGCAGATGATCTACTTCGCCAGCAACCGCTCGTATTCGTCTCGCATCATGGACATCAGGTGGACGTCGTGAAGAACGCCGTCCTTGCGGCAGTTGCCCCGCAGCACGCCTTCCTCCTGGAAGCCCACGCTCTTGTATAAATGCTCCGCCGGATTGCCAGAGTAGAAATCCAGGTAGAAGCGCTGGAGCGCCAGTTCCTGAAACCCATAGTGGATCATGGCGGTGAGCGCCTGCCGGCCGTACCCCTTTCCCCGCAGGGATGTGTCTGCGATGTAGATACGCCAGAGCTCCGCCTTCCAGCCGGGGATGATGTCCGCCAGCACGATCCGCCCGATGGGGATCGGCGCGCCTTCGTCCGTTTCCGCTCCTTCTTTGGACAGGTCACCGCCCGCCTGGGGCTTCAGCAGGATCGTGAACTGCTGCGCCGCCGGGTCGTCCTTGTCCTGAAAAAACTTGTGATATAGATCTTCTCTGGTCTGGTCCGCCGGGATGCTGAAGAATTCCGTCACCGACGGCATTCGCTCCCACTCATCGAACACATCCAGATCCTGAAACTCCGTCTCCCGAATGATCAGATCTTTCGTTTCCATCATGTTGTTCCCTCCGTTTCCATGGACATTGTAGCACTTGGCGGAAATAGGTGTCAACGGTGGTCAAGCTGAAAGGATATTTGTATAATAAAAAATATTTATTGAAACTATAGAATTTATTAGTTTTACAAAACATCCTCTCCATGGTATTCTGTTACTGCAGAAACGCGAGGTCGCGCATTTTGCGGCAGATCAATAGACCGTGACGAAGGAGGGCCAGGACATGAGTGCAGTTTTCATCCAGGGAATCGGCTTTGTGGCAGTGTTGTTTTTCATCTTCTCCTATCAGCTGCGTTCCAACCGCATGCTGTTCCTGTGCCAGCTTCTTGGCTGCAGCATCTTCTGCCTGCAGTTCTGCCTCATGGGGGCCTACACTGGTGCCGTTTCCCTGCTGGTGAACATTCTCCGGAATCTTCTGCTTCTGAAGATCGATCAGTGGGACTGGGTGAAGAGCAAGGTGACCATGAGTGGGATCCTTCTTCTTCTGGCAGTGATGACGATCCTCACCTGGGATGGATGGATCAGCCTGCTGCCGCTGGTCTCGGTGGGCGTGACCACCGTCGGATACTGGACGAACAACGCGCAAAAGCTTCGTCTTTCTCAGTTTTTCGGTTCCCCCTGCACACTGCTGTACGATGTCCTCATCCACTCCTGGGGTGGCGTGATCAGTGAGAGCATCACTCTGGCCTCCATCATCATTTCCGTGATCCGGTTCGGATGGAGCGACCTGGAGAAGCAGACCGCCTGAAAACAGCCCATAATAAGTCTCGCATTGCGGACGTTGATCCCCTTCCGGTTACCGAAAGGGGGTTTTTCTTTTGGCGCAAGGGATCACCAAAAGGGTAAAAAACCCAAAAACGGCTGTGCGGATCGTGCGTCTATGGTATACTTGATGCACAAAGCATTTCAAACAGAGGAAGAGAAGTGGTGACATGTCACAGATCATAATCTTACTGCCCCTGGCCACGCTGCTGGTGCTGGCGGTGTGGACACGGAAGATGGCAGAGGCCATGGTGGCAGCGGCAGCGCTGGCCATGGTGATCCTGCACAAGGGAAATGTTATTGAAGGGACCATCGCGTCCTTCTATAGGGCTTTGTCCGACGATTCGCTGCAGTTTTGCATCATCTTTCTGATCGCGTTCGGAAGCATCATCCGGCTCCTGCAGGAATCCGGCGGATTACAGGGGTTTGCCCGGTTCATGAGCCGGTTCATACGCGGGCCGCGGAGCGCGCTGTTCTTCTGCTGGATCATCGCGGGGACTCTGTTCGTGGACGAGTACCTGAACACGTTGACCGTGGGGTTTACCATGCGGGGGATCACGGACCGGTGCCGTATTCCCCGGGAACATCTGGCCTTTCAGGTGAACGCCATGGCCTGTGCGCTGGTGTTGATCGTGCCGTTTACCAGCTGGACCGGATTCACCATCAAACTCATTGAGAAGGAGGGGATGGGGTTCGTTGAGTATGTTCAGGCGATCGCGGTAATGTTTTATCCGGTGATCGCTGTGGTGCTCTGCCTGTTGCTTGCATTGGGGCTGTTCCCCAGGCTGGGTGCACTGAAGAAGGCCTATGCCCGGGTAGAGACAGGCGGTCCGGTATACGTGCCGGAGGAACAGGGCAAGTCCATCCTGGAATTTGCTGAGTTGGACGAGGAGAAGGACTCTTCGCCGCTGAATCTGCTGCTCCCCCTGGTGGTGATCGTCGGAGGCGCCATGTGGTTTGACAAGAACATGCTGGTAGGGTTGCTTCTGGGGCTGATCTGTCAGTTCCTTCTCTATCTGCCCCAACGGTTGATGAGTGTATCCATGTTCTTTGATTTCTTCTTCCAGGGGGCATCGTCCATGCTAACGCTGATCATGGTGCTGTTCTTCGGGTTCGTCCTGGGGGATGCCAACGAGCAGATGGGCGTGTTTGATCTGGTGGTAGGGCTGGCCAGCGCCTCTGTGCCGGCCTGGGTGATTCCCGCGCTTACGTTCCTGATGGTGGCCGCTCTGGTGTTCACCACCGGGACCTGTTGGGTAGTCATGCTGATCACCATTCCGATCTTCCTGCCGTTGGCGAACGAAGCCGGTGTGTCCACCGTGCTCACACTGGGGGCGCTGATGAGCGGTGTTGGGATGGGCTATAACCTTTGCTTCTATGCGGACACGATGTTCCTTACCGCGGCGGGTACCGGAGTGAACAACATGGGCGTGGTGAGGGCCTCACTGCCTTATGCGGCCATCGTCGGGGGACTGTCCCTGGTCTGCTATCTGGCGGCCGGGGTCCTGGCCTGACACTTGCCTGACATGGATAGCATGTCACATTTTTGATGTGAGACGTTGATTTTCTGTAATGTTGTTGTATAATATACTATGTAAGAATATCGAAATGGAATAGACTGGAACGTTAACACACAAGTAACCAGAAATATAAGAGAGGTATAATTATGGCAAATTTGGATCTGACCAAGTACGGTATCACAGGCGCTACAGAGATCATCCACAACCCTTCCTACGAGTTCCTGTTCGAGGAAGAGATGAAGCCGGAACTCACAGGCTACGACAAGGGACAGCTCACAGAGCTTGACGCGGTCAACGTGATGACTGGAATTTATACCGGACGCTCCCCTAAGGACAAGTACATCGTCATGGATGAGAACTCCAAGGACACCGTATGGTGGACATCGGAAGGTTACAAGAACGACAACCACCCCATGTCTCAGGAGGTATGGGCCAGCGTCAAGAAAGATGCGATCGAAGAGCTTTCCGGTAAGAGACTGTTTGTTCAGGATGCGTTCTGCGGCACCAACCCGGATACTCGGATGGCCATTCGTTTCATTATGGAAGTTGCCTGGCAGGCACACTTTGTGAAGAACATGTTCATCCCGCCGACAGCCGAGGAGCTGGAGAATTTTGAGCCTGACTTTGTGGTATTCAACGCATCCAAGGCCGAAGCGAAGAAATGGGAGGCTCTGGGCCTGAACTCCAGCACAGTGGCAGCCTTCAATATCACCGACCGTGAGCAGGTTATCCTGAACACCTGGTATGGCGGCGAGATGAAGAAAGGCATGTTCTCCATGATGAACTACTACCTGCCGCTGAAGGGCATCGCTTCCATGCACTGCTCTGCCAACACAGATATGGAAGGTAAGAACACCGCCATCTTCTTTGGTCTGTCCGGCACCGGCAAGACTACCCTGTCCACCGATCCTAAGAGACTGCTGATCGGCGACGATGAGCACGGCTGGGACGACAACGGCGTCTTCAACTTTGAGGGCGGCTGCTATGCCAAGGTCATCAACCTGGACAAGGAAAGTGAGCCAGATATCTATAACGCCATCAAGAGAGATGCGTTGCTGGAGAACGTTACCGTGGACGCAGAGGGGAAGATCGACTTCGCCGACAAGAGCGTTACGGAGAACACCCGCGTATCCTATCCTATCGAGCATATCGAGAAGATCGCCAAGAACGTGAACGGCAAGTCCTCTGGACCTGACGCAGACAACGTGATCTTCCTGTCCGCTGACGCATTCGGCGTACTGCCACCGGTCTCCATCCTGACACCGGAGCAGACCCAGTATTACTTCCTCAGCGGATTCACCGCCAAGCTGGCAGGAACCGAGCGCGGCATCACTGAGCCGACACCGACCTTCTCCGCTTGCTTCGGACAGGCCTTCCTGGAACTGCATCCGACCAAGTATGCAGAGGAACTGGTGAAGAAAATGCAGAAGAGTGGAGCCAAGGCCTACCTGGTCAACACCGGCTGGAACGGCACCGGCAAGCGTATCTCCATCAAGGACACCCGCGGCATCATCGATGCGATCCTCAGCGGTGATGTGTTGAAGGCACCTACCAAGAAGATCCCGTTCTTCGATTTCGAAGTACCGACCGAGCTGCCGGGCGTAGATCCAGCGATTCTGGATCCTCGCGATACCTACGCAGATGCCGCTGAGTGGGAGGAGAAGGCGAAGGATCTGGCAGGCAGATTCATCAAGAACTTCGACAAGTACACCAGCAATGATGCCGGTAAGGCACTGGTTGCCGCCGGTCCGCAGCTGTAGAGCTGACGATCACTGTCCAAGACATATAGAACAAACAGGCTGTTGCATTCTGGTGCAACAGCCTGTTTTCTCTTGAATAATATTTCCAAAAGTGGGATAATAGAATCATTTCGAGAGGTAGGAGGAAACAAGGCTTTGTCTAAAGGAGAGAAATACGATCGGATCATCGCATATGGGGCGCTGTTGCTTTGTGCCACCTTCTGGGGATGGTCGTTCTTTGCCACCACGGTGGTGGTGAAGGTCGCCTCGCCCATCGAGGTTATCACGGTTCGCTGGATGATCGCAGCGGGAATCTTTCTGGTGCTCATCGCGACAGGAAAGATCCGCATCGACCTGCGGAAACCGGGCACCCGGCAGCTCATGTTGACAGCCTTCTGCCAGCCTTTCATCTATTCTCTTTTTGAGACGGCGGGGATCGCCAACACCTCTACCTCAGAGTCATCCATCATCATCTCCACCATCCCGTGTTTCACCATGATCGTGGGGGCGCTGTTCTTCCGTCGAAAGGTTACCCCGCGGATGATCGCTTCCATCTTTATCGCGTTTACGGGGGTCGCTATCTGCACCGTGTTTTCTCCTGCGTTCTCGCTGAGCGGGAAGTGGTACGGGTATGTGTTGCTGCTGTGCGCCACCTCCATCAGTGGATTGTACAGCAACCTGAGTGCCCGGCTCAGCGATGAGTACAGCCCTCTGGAAATCACGGCGGTGATGGCGATCATGAGCGGATTCGGTTTCCAGATCATCAATCTTCTCATGGGAAACGGGTTCGGATGCTACACGCGGCTTCTGGGGGAACCGGCTCCCTGCATCGCCATCCTGATGTTGGGGGTGTTCTGCTCCTGCCTCTGTTACATTCTGCTGAACGTGGGGCTTTCCAAACTCCATCCGGCCCTGGCCACCAACGTCAGTGCCAGTGTCTCCACCAGTGTGGGTGTCCTCTCTGGTGTCATTGCGGCAGGGGATCCCTTCGGGTGGTTCGTGGTGGTAGGCCTGGCGGTGACCATCACCGGTGTAGTGCTGTCATCGACGGTAAAAGGGTGATGCGCGCGGTCTCAGGCAAACAGGCTGAAGCGCACAGTCCCAGGTACAAAGTGGCATATGGATATTTCGGCAGGGATTCGATAGATTTATCCATTTCGTATGGCCGTGGAAGAATATACATTCGATTTCAGGAACGATTCGGGACGGATTTCTGACAATAATGAAAAATAATGGAAACTATGGAGGGGCAGTAGGTGTGGTTGCGCGATCGATGCGCAAAAAACCCCCTAGAATGGTGTGCAAATGGGCTTGCCCATAACAGCAGGCAGACCCCAGATATCCCCCGATGCATCCTGAGAAAACCTCCACATCCTGAGAAAACCTCTTGACAAAGCAATTATATTGCGTAAAATATAGTTGTATCAAATATAGTTAGAGAGGACAACAGACCATGGACACAGATTATGATTACAAGGAAGCGATGAAGCTGGATAATCAGCTTTGTTTCCCGCTCTATGCGGCGGCGAGAGCGGTGACCGGCCTCTACACGCCCTGGCTGAAGGAACTGGGGCTGACCTACACCCAGTATCTGGTGTTTCTGGTTTTGTGGGAGAGGGATCACATCCCCGCCGGCGAGATCTGCAGCCGGCTGCACCTGGACACGGGCACCATCTCTCCACTTCTGAAGAAGATGGAGAAGGCAGGACACATCCGAAAAGAACGCAGCAGTGAAGATGACCGGGTGGTGCTGATCAGCCTCACCGAGCAAGGGCGTGGGCTGCAGGAGAAGGCGAAACACATCCCGTCGCAGGTGGGCAACTGCATCACGCTTCCGCCAGAGAAGGCGAAGGCGCTCTATGATCTGTTATATGAGCTTTTGGATTAACAGGAAGGAGATTCAAAATGGCAAAGGTATATGATTTCAAAGTAAAAGATATGGCGGGCAACGACGTTAGTCTCGCAGAGTATGAGGGAAAGGTGCTGCTGATCGTGAATACAGCCACCGGATGCGGTTTCACGCCACACTATGAGCCGTTGGAGGAGATGTACAGAGACCTGAAGGACCAGGGGCTGGAGATCCTGGACTTCCCCTGTAATCAGTTCGCCGGGCAGGCACCGGGTTCCGATGAGGAGATCCACGAGTTCTGCACCCTCAAGTTCGGGGCGGAGTTCCCCCAGTTCGCCAAGATCGATGTGAATGGGGAGACGGCGGATCCGCTGTTCGCGTGGCTTGCTACAGAGAAGCCCTTCCAGGGATTTGGCAAAGGCTTGAAGAGCGCAGCACTGAACAAGTTCGCCAAGGCCAACAACAAAGCCTTCGGGGACAAAACCTACATCGGCTGGAACTTCACCAAGTTCCTCGTCGACCGGGAGGGAAATGTGGTCGCCCGGTTCGAGCCCACCGAGGATATGAAGGCTGTCAGATCGGCAGTGGAGAAATGTGTCAAAGGGGACGGTTCTTTTTGACACACTCCCCTGTAGGATAACGACAAGTTGAGGGAATTTGCGTCGAAAGTGTGTCAAAAAGAACCGTCCCTCCTGACACACTCTGACGTACTGGAAGGAGAACAAGGATGAACAATGAAAGTCTGGATGCGCTGGAACTATCGATGAACCGGGAGAAGGTGATCGTCAGGACCAGCATCATAGGGATCGCAGCCAACGTGCTGCTGGCAGCCTTCAAGGCCGTGATCGGCGTGCTTTCCAACTCCATCGCCATCACACTGGACGCGGTGAACAACCTGTCGGATGCGTTGTCCTCCGTGATCACCATTATCGGAGCCAAACTGGGGGCCAAGCTGCCGGATAAGAAACACCCGCTGGGTTACGGCAGGATCGAATACCTGAGCTCCATGCTGGTGGCGGCCATCGTGCTCTACGCCGGGATCACCTCCCTGGTAGAGTCGGTGAAGAAGATCATCCATCCCGAGACAGCCAACTACGCCACCGTCTCGCTGGTGATCATCGCAGTGGCGATCGTGGTGAAGCTTATCCTGGGCCGGTATGTAAAGAGACAGGGCCAGAAGGTGAACTCCGGAGCACTGATCGCCTCCGGATCTGATGCCTCCTTCGATGCGATCCTGTCCGCCTCCGTCCTGGCTTCCGCCATCATCTATTTGATCTGGGGCATCTCCCTGGAAGCCTACGTGGGCGTGGTGATCTCCCTGGTGATCATCAAGGCGGGTGTCGAGATGATGATCGAGACGCTGAATGACATCATCGGGCAGAGGGGCAACGCGGAGACCAGCCTGCGCATCCGGGAGATCCTGACGCAGGAACCGGAGGTGCGCGGCGCTTACGACCTGACGCTCTTCAATTACGGGCCGGACAAGTACTACGGTTCCGTGCACCTGGAACTGCCTGACACAATGACCGTAGACGAGGTGGACCAACTGACTCGCCGGGCGCAGGCTCGCGTTTTCAAGGAGACGGGAGTTATCCTCACGGGTATTGGAGTCTATTCTTACAACACCAGCGACGATGAGGCGGCGCAGATTCGGAACACGGTACAGAAGACCGTCATGTCCCATGACTGGGCGCTGCAGCTCCACGGATTCTACGCTGATACCGAAGCGAAGTCCATGCGTTTCGATGTGGTCCTCAGTTTTGATGTGGACAAAGCCGACGCGGTAGGGATCATGTCGCAGGAAGTACAGGCGCTGTATCCCGATTACCATATCATGATCCTGCCCGACGTGGACGTGGTGGATCTGGCGTAGGATATACCAGGGGGTGTGCCAAAGGGTGTGTCAAAGGGGACGGTTCTTTTTGACACACTTACCGAGTGTGTCAAAAAGAACCGTCCCCTTTGACACACCCCCTTGACCGTTTTCATATTCTGGTGTAAAATCAGACAACAGTTAAATATAATGAACATCTGCAATCAGCCTTGATGCTGAGGAAGTCCGGTGAGATCCCGGTACAGTTTATCCCTGCTGTAATGGGGAATCGAACGCTGCATAAACCATTGGGAAATGAACATCCTGAGAAGGGCGGCAAGTAGGTTTGACCCCGAGTCAGAAGACCGCAGATGTGAAGCATGGGTGCTGTCGTAGGCATAAGCGATAGGTATTTTTGTTTGCCATCACGCGGACATCCATGAGGAGAGAAAGGAGAGTCTTATGAAGAAGAAACTTGTTTTGTTGCTCCTCAGCCTCTCGGTCGTGGCGCTGGTATTGGCCGGCTGCGGCGGAGGAGATAACGGAGGAGAGTCGGAAGAGGCAACTGCAGATGGCCCGATCGTGGTCGGCTGCAGCTATGTCGCCGGAAATACCAACCCGGTGGACAGTGCCTGGGATCTGACTTCCCACGGCATCAGCGAAGGGATCTACATGCAGGATGCCAAGGGCAACCTGGTATCCCGCTTTGTGCAAAAGCTCGAGCGAAAGGATGACCTGACCTGGACCGCGACGCTCACCGGGAAGGTGAAGTTCAGCGATGGCTCAGACTGCGATGCCAAGGCGCTGGCGGACTGCATGAACTACCTGCAGAAGAACAACGAGATGGCGAACGGCACGGCGGGCGTGGTGAAGTTTACCGCCGAGAAGGACGGCACGCTGACCATCAAGACCGAGAAACCGACCCCGGTGATGGAGTCGCTGCTGGCAGAGTGGTGCAACGTGGTGTTCAAGCAGGACGGGGATGACTTCCTCTACACGGGTCCGTATATGGTCAAGAAGCTGGACTCCGAGGTATCCCTCGAGCTGGAGCCGAACCCCTACTACGACGACCGGGCAGAGCAGCGTTCGGATGTCACCCTGAAGGTGTTCAGCGATACGGCCGCCATGGAGCAGGCTTTTGAGGCAGGGGAGGTAGACCTGATGTTCGGTCTCACTCCGGAAAGCGCTGAGACACTGAAGGGGAAAGGGTTCACCGTCAAGGATTATGATGCGGGTTACCAGTACTTCGGGTTCACCAATCTGAAGGACGGCCCCATGAAAGACGCCGACGTGCGCAAGGCCATCGATCTGCTGCTGGATAGAGAGGAAATGGTCAAGGCTCTACAGGGCGGCCGGGTGGCCAATGGTATTTTTGCTCAGTACTATTCCTTCGCGGGAGATGTGAAGGTGGAGACAAAGGCGGAAGAGGCCGCCAAACTGCTGGAGAAGGCGGGCTACAAGAAGAACGACGAGGGCTACTATGAGAAGGACGGGAAGAAGCTGACCCTTCACATGGTAACCTACTCCGCACGGGCGGATCTGCCGATCCTGATGCAGCTGGCCGCTTCTCAGCTGACGACAGCAGGGATCGACAGCAAGACCGATGTGGTGGATGACATCAACGCCAACCTGGAGGGCGGCGACTACGACCTGGTGTTCTACGCGCAGCACACCGCACCCTCTGGTGAGCCATCGGCCTTCCTGAACATGGCGCTTGCCAAGGACGGAAGCAGAAACTATGCCGGCTACAGCAGCGACAAAGTCAACAAGCTGTTGGACGAGATGGGAAAGACGCAGCCGGGTAAGGACAGAGACAAGCAGTCCAGAGACATCCAGGCCATCGTGGCAGAAGATCTGCCCATGATCTACCTGGTGGATCCTCAGTGGCACGTGGCTTTGTCCGAGAGAGTCAAGGCATATGAGCCATACTGCGGCGACTACTACTGCGTCAACGCAGAACTCGGCCTGTAAAACCAATCTATTTGCGAGCGGCGGGCACACTCTGTGGGCCCGCCTGTCTTTTGGGCGGGCTAGTCCCGCCGGGTGATGAAGTTATGAGGAATGCAATACGATTTCTGAGCAAGTGGTGCCTGATCTTCCTGGTGACCTCGGCGCTGATCTTTCTGGCGGTGCGGATGATGCCCACCACCCCGGTGGACAAGTGGCTGGATGCCTACCACCTGCCGCACACGGCGGAGAACGAGGCCTATGTGAAGGAGAAGATGGGGCTGGATGAGCCGCTGATCTTCCAGTATACCGGCTGGATCGGTAACTTCCTGCGGGGAGACTGGGGTGTCTCGCTGGTGTCGGGAGAGAACATCCGGGAGCGGTTCCTGGCCAAGATGCCCTACTCCTTTTCCATCGGGATCATCGGGATCCTGCTGGGTGCCGTTGGAGCCTTCTTCCTGGGGTATCGGGCCGCCCTCACCCGAAGCGGACGCTGGGACAGGATCACCACGGGCATGACGGTCTTCTGTCAGAGTGTGCCCATGTTCATCCTGTCCATCCTGATCATCAATGCCTTTGGGGTGAAGCTCGGGATCGCCAGTTTCTTTACGGGAGACGGGCGATACTCTATCCTGGCGGCGATACTGCTGACGGCTTTGTACAGCATCGGCGGGCTGTCCCGGGTGGTGCGCGCCGCGTTTCGGGAGGAGATGGGACAAAGCTATGTGAAGTTCATGGTCTCCAGAGGGTTTGCGCCGGAGGAGGTACTGTGGAAGCACGCGTACAAGCCGCCGCTGGCCAGCCTGATTGCGGCGGTGATCACACGGTTTGCCGGGGTGTTCGGCGGGAGCACGGTGCTGGAGTTCGCCTTTGCGATCCCGGGGCTGTCTACCATGCTGGTCTCTGCCATGGACAGCAGGGACTATACAATCCTGCAGACCTATATCCTGGTGGTGGTCCTCTGGATGTTTCTCGTGCATCTGGTGCTCCATCTGGTTCTGTATTTGCTGGGAGCAAGGAGGGGAGCATGAAGAGGAGATACATTCTGTGGGGCGCGTTTTTGGTGTTTGTGCTCCTTTTGTTTCTGATCCCCCACCAGAACATCAAACTGACGGATATGCTGCATACCTACCAGGGCTGTGGTCCGGCCCACTGGCTGGGGACAGACAATCTTGGCAGGGATCTGTTCGCCCTGATGGTCACGGGAGGACAGCGGACGCTGATCGTGGTCTTTCTGGCCACAGGGATCTCCTTTGCGGGGGGCTCGCTGCTGGGGATGATCGGCGCCTACAAGGGCGGCCTGGTGAAGACGGTGATCCAGTTTCTGGCGGACTTTGTCACGGTGATCCCCTCCCTTGTCATGGCCCTGATCTTTTCGGCGCTGTTCGGGTTCTCGGCCCCCATGGCCGGCATTATCTTCGGCATCGGGAACATGGGCCAGTACATCAATCTGGCAGACGGGCTCACCACCGGGATCAAGGAGAAGGACTTTGTCAGCGCGGAGCTCAGTCTGGGACTTCCCGGGAGCACGATCCTGTTTCGACACATCTTTCCCAACATACTGCGACAGCTGCTGGTGTATCTGGGGAACAATGCCAGCAACGTGGTGCTCCAGTATGCAGGCCTTGCGTTCATCGGACTGGGGACGGATGTGACCAATCCGGACTGGGGCACCCTGCTGTATCAGTACCGGGCTTACATCCTCACCTACCCGCGGCTTGTCATCTGCCCCATCATTGCGGTCTGTCTGCTGGCGCTGTTCTTCCACTTTGCCTTCGATGACAGCCGTCTGAAGAGAACGGAGCTGACGATCTATGATTGAAAAAAGAGAACTACTGAAGGTGGAACACCTAAGCGTATGGATCCAAAACGGGAGCACGGAGACCTGCGTGCTCCGGGATGTGAGCTTCTCTGTGCGAGAGGGGGAACGATGGGCCATCGCCGGGGAGTCCGGTGCGGGGAAGAGCATGACGATGAACGCGATCGCGGCGCTTCTTCCCGAAGGGAGCACAAAGTATGACGGGCGGATCCTCTTCCGACTTCCGGATGACAGCTGGCAGGATCTGCTGGCGATGCCTTACAGGCAGCGGCGCGCTTTTCTGTCGGAGCAGATCGCCATCATATTTCAGGATTCCATCAACGCGCTGAACCCCAATGAGCGGATCCGGAAACAGTGGGGAGAGACCGTCAGGCTGCACAGAGGGAGCATGCCGCCAGGGAAACTGGAGGAGCATCTTCTTGCCCAGATGGAGATATTTGGGATCCGGGGCGGCGCGGAGACTCTGCGGAAGTATCCGGATCAGCTGTCAGGGGGCATGCGGCAGCGGATCGCCATCGCCATGGCCTTGGAGTCCAGGGCAAAGATCCTTATCGCCGACGAACCCACCACCTCCCTGGATGCGATCTCTCAGAGGAACACCATCGAGTTCATCCGGACTCTTCTGGAGAAGGAAGGATGGACGCTTCTCTTCATCAGCCATAACCTGGGGCTGCTCCAGTCCATTTGCGACCATGTGATCATCATGAAAGATGGGAGCATCGTGGAGCAAGGGTTGGCAGAAGAACTGTTCTATTGCGGCAAGGATGCCTATACCCGGAAACTGGTGGAAGAGACGCTGAATATCATGGGGGAGGAAGAGCTGTGAGCGAGGAAAGGTCATCGAATATCATAGAAGTGGAAGGCATCACCAAGGTTTTTCCGGGAGCACGGACGGGCCTGCTCTCGCGGGCTTCCGGCATCACGGCGGTGAAGGATGTGAGTTTCGGCCTGCGCCGAGGGGAGGTCCTGGGGTTGCTGGGGGAATCCGGCTGCGGCAAATCCACCCTGGCAAAGATCCTGATGCACCTGCTTCCACCAACGTCCGGGAGGGTCCTGCTGGATGGCACAGAGATCCAGGATCTGCCCGAGACCGCATTCCGGAAATACAGAAAGAAGATACAGATGGTGTACCAGAATCCCTTCGACTGCCTGGATCCCTCCATGCGGGTGCAGCGCCTGCTGGAGGAACCTCTTCGTCTCTGGTACCCGGATATGGAGCCTGCCGAAAGAGAGGGGAAGATCCTGCGCATCCTGGAAGAGTGCGGTCTTGCGGAGAACAGCCTTGGGAAGTATCCCGGGGAATTCTCCGGCGGCCAGCTGCAGCGGATCGCCATCGCCAGGGCACTCCTCGTTGAACCGGAGGTGTTGATCGCAGACGAGATCATCTCTGCTCTGGACGTCTCGATCCAGAATCAGATCCTTCGCCTTCTGGAAGAGATGAAGACGCGCCACCACCTGTCCGTTCTGTTCATCACCCACGATCTGTCCGTGGCCCGTCGTATGTCTGACCGGGTAATGGTGATGCAGGAGGGAGAAATCAAAGGGATCGGTACGCCGGAGGAGGTGTTCTCAGAAAGCGCTGATCCATATATCCGCGCGCTGTCCAACGCGGTGTTTACCTTCCGCGGGAAAGTGTGAAGGGTGTCCCCACCCCATCCGTTAGTAGGACGTTAGTACCTATCTGGCATAATCAAGGAAACGATTATATAGGTACGAAGGAGGTTCTGAAAATGGCATGGTATTGGTGGGCACTAATCGGACTGGCCGTTGTTTTGTTTGAAGTGTTCAAGGTCTGGTATCTGTCCAGGTGGATGCACAGGCAATTCGAGGAGCAGTCGAAGATCGAAGAGATCCTGCGCGAAGGAGAAGAGATCTTGCGTGAAGGCGAGGAGATCCTGCGCGAAGGAGAAGAAATCCTGCGAGAAGGAAATGGAAATCACCACCAAAATACGCGCTAGCGCGGCGACAGTGGTGATGCGCGAAGGGGGGGCTGTCTGAAAGACAGCTCCCCTCTTTCGTTGGTGTATGAAGGAGTACTAACGTGCAACTAACATCTGGGTGGCGTGATAGAGGGAAGCTCGCGACCGTCATCATCATGAGCAGTTCGGCACACTGGAAATTCTACGGAAGCAGAGAGTATTTGGAAACGGTAGAACTGGTTCTACCGTTTTAGACTGCAGACAAAGCCGTATCATGTTTTCTACATTGGGTTGGGTTTTCTACATTGTGGAGACACCTGCGCTGATATGTAGAACTATTGTCTCTGGTTTTTCAACATTCTCAAGGGTTCACAGGCGGCATGTGGAATTCTAATGCTGCAGTGTTCTACATATTCATGGTTCACAGCCGATTTGTGGAATTCCCATCGTGTACACCCTCATCGCACCCCCATCGCGCGCACCCACAGGCCCCCTCATCGCGCGGGAGTCGCGCATGGCGAGGAGGGTGCGGGGGGCGCATTGTCCTTGCAATTGTCCGACCAGCAGGGTTATTTCACTTTGATCTTCACCTTCACGGTCTTGGCGATGGATTTCGTGGTGGCATTGCCAGATGCGGTGACCTTCACCTTCATGGTGTAGGTCCCTTTCTTGGTCTTCTTGGCGACCACGACCTTGCCGGTCCTGGTGTCGATGCGAAGGTTCTTCTTGCCGGAGAGCTTCTGGAAGGAGAGAGTTCCGGTGGCACCCTTGACCGTAAGTGGTGCTACGGTAACGGCCTTCTTCTTAAGCTTCTTCTTCTTCACCTTCTTGGTCACGCTGGTGACCTTCATGGCGTTGGCCTTCTTGGCGGCAGAGGCGGAAGGCTTTGTGCCCGCCTTGGCCTGGGACAACTGCTTCTCTGTCTCCTTCAGCTGCGCCTTGGTATCCTTCAGTTCCTTCTCCAGGGCGGCGATCTGCTTGGCCTGGAGGTCGCTTTGCTGGGTCTTCAGGGAGCTTACCGTTTCTTGTGCGGCGGCCAGAGCGTTGTTCGCCTTGTCCAGCTTCTTGTAGGCGGCTGCGATCTCACGCGCGGAAGCATCCTGTGGCAGGGCGTCTACCGCTAGCTGTGCCTCGTCGGCAGCCACCTGTGCGGCTTCGACCGCTGCCTGGGCCTGTGTCAGCGCCTGAGTGAGACCGGACTGGACATCCTCCGATGAGAAGGCCACTTCCACGTCTCTGATGTCGTAGTTGTCTGACGTGATCTTTACGGTGTAGGTCTGTCCGTTCTCGGCCGGAGTCTCCAGCGTCACGACGCCGTTCTCGTCAGGCGCGACCGGGGCCATGCCCGTCAGGCGGCCGTCCTTGCCACTGACCACCACCTGCGGATCCACGATGTCCTTGGGAAGTCCGGTGAGCTGCAGGGACTGCCCATCCAGGAAGTAGGACTGGACGGAGGCCGTCCGTGCGCCGCCCAGTTTGGCGGCGAAGGCCTTCATGTCTACGATCCCATGGCCGTAGGAGGTGTCGTACCCTTCGGCGCCAGCATCGCGGCTTGTCTCTGTCAGGAGCGTCTTGAACTCATCTACGTTGATGTAACGATCCTCCTGCTTGGCGGCCACTGCCATGGCGGCGACCAGCGGGGACGCGTAAGAGGTTCCCGAGGAGATGGTGCACCGGGTGTTTCTGGATGGTGCCAGCAGAGCGGTGATGATGACCCCCTTGGCGGCGGCGCGACCTATTCCTCCAAGGGCATTCGAGACGCAGTAGCTGAAGCGCTGAAAAAGGCAGAAAAGTAGGTGGCCGGCATGAAAAAGATCAAGCGTCAGACAGCGGACCTGGCTCTGAACAGAGCCGTGCAGCTGCTGTTCTTTCTGCTGGCCCCGGACATCTACGCCACCGCCTTCAACGGGGTCAAGTACCTGGCCATCCAGATCGGAAACGCCGCTGTGATCCAGTGTACCCCCTTCGTGGCGGTACTGATCACGGTGCTCGTCTATACGATCCTGTTCGGCAGGTTCTTCTGCGGCTACGCCTGCGCCTTCGGCTTTCTGGGGGATGTGATGTACGATATTTCCGAGGCAGCGCAGAAGAAACTGCTCGGGAAGGTGCGCACCATCCCGGCGGGATTTCGCGATGTTCTCATGAAACTGAAATACGTGATCCTGGCGGGGATCCTGGGACTCTGTCTGACAGGTCTGTACGGCAAGGTGTCCCGGTTCGATCCCTGGGAGGTGTTTGCAAGCTTCCGGGCCATGGACTTCACCATCACGGGAAAGACGGCGGGGCTTCTGGTCCTGCTGGCGATCCTGGCGGGTATGCTGCTGGTGCGGCGGTTCTTCTGCCTGTTCCTCTGTCCCATGGGCGCGGTGTTCGCGCTGATGCCGGTGCTGCCCCTGTTCCAGATGAAGAGGGACCCGGCACGGTGTGTCGGGAAGTGTCACCAGTGCGAGGGCAGGTGCCCCACCGGATACTTTGTGTCCGGCGGCGAGGACAAAGTCTTCCTTGGCCGAAACGAAGGGGTGGGAGAGTGCATCCAGTGCAACCGGTGTGCTTCCGGTTGTCCGGTGAGCAATGCCGGGCCGGGAAATCCGAAGAAGATAAGAGGCAACGAGTGGTACGCCATCCTCATCAAGGCCGCGCTCCTGCTGGCCGCGGTGAAACTGGTGGTGCAGTATGTTTCGTAGTGTTTGATAAGCGCTTTATTCTGCAGACATGAGGAGGCTGCTACCCTCAGCGTCTTCCGACGCTTTGTGCAGCAGCCCCCATCCCGATGGTGACCTCATGGCGCAGCTTAGAAGGTCACCGCGTTGCTGTATCCGCTGAAGAGGGTCATGGCCCTGGGAAACTCCGGCTGTTCCCCCTTCCTGACGCTGCGGATCTTGTAAGAGTAGGTCTTGCCAGCCTCACGGTGGGGATCGATATAGCTCCTGTCATCGGTGACAGTGGTTATTTTCTGGTAGTTCCCTGTCTCAGGATCTGCCCGGTAGACCTCGTAATACCTGGCGTTATACGCGTAGGGCCAGGTCAGTTCATAGGCATTCTCCCAGGAGTCCCAGCTGGCACGCAGCTGTACCTGTTGCGGTCCGCCTGCCACTGCGATGTAGGAGCCTGCTGAATTTCCACCTCCATTGCCGGAGGCCGCGACCAAATAGTAGTCGCACCAGGTGATCATCTCGTCGCGATCCACATCCACCGCAAGCCAGCTTGTGCCCTTGACTGTCGCCAGCCTCTTGTCGGGAGTTTCGCCGCTATAGATGTAGTAAGCGGCAGCGCCCTTTACCGGAGCCCAACTGAGTCTGACCCGGCCATTCTCCAGGACCTGGAACCTTACCTTAGGGGAGGCGAGGTGTTGTCTGGCAGAGACTGTCCTGCTGGACTTCTTGCCGCTCTTCACCTTGTAGTAATAGATCTTTCCTGGGGAAGCGGCTTTGTCGGCGTAGGATCTGGCACCGGTGGAAGCGACCTTCTGGAACCCACCGCTTTTCCTGGTGCTGCGGTAGATGTCGAACCTGCGCGCCTTCTTGGTGACCGGCCAGCACAGACTGATGGCGCCAGTCTTGGAATCGAACGCGGCGGCGGCCTTCAGCTTGGACTGCCGCTTGAACTTCTTCGGCTGATGCACAAAGTACAGATACTTATAGCTATACTGGAAGTCATCGGGTGTTCCGCGATAGTAGTGGACGCGGTTGTCCCATCCGAAGTTGTTGTCTGCCCAGAAGACTTCCTTGCTGGTGAACTTGAAGATCACCAGAGAGTGGGCCCTGCCTCCTCCTTTCTTGTTGGAGGCGAAACGCACATGGGTCCCCGGACGACAGCCCTTCAGCGCCTTGATCACCGCTGCATGGGTGTTTTTTTTCTTATAGTATTTCGGCTTTCCTCCGCCGCCCATGAACTTCCGGACAAACTCAGCGTAGCCCCAGCACTGCCCCCGGCCTTTGAACTTGGCGCCGTCCTGGTAGTAGCGCAGGAGGTAGTCGATGGAGGCCTGCGCGGTCTTGTTCCCGGTGCACTCCTTGCCATAGTAGGGGAGGGTCCCCCAGTCTTCAAACACAGGGCTTGTATAGGTGACCCTGGTCGAACTGTGAAAGTCCTCGATAACAGGGGTCTGCGCTGCGGCCAGCACCTGCCCGGGCAGGAAACATGCGGTGAGCAACGCACAAAGCACACATACGAATATCTTTCTCATGCTCATATCAACTCCTTTGTTTGTCGTAACCTTTCTATATGTATATTATCATATTGGCGTAATTCCGTAAACCAACCGGCAGATTTGATGTTATAATAGCAGAAAGAACTATCATTTGAGAGTAGGAGTAGCGTATGTATTACACGGAGGGAAATGGTCCCGAACAAAATCGGAAGAAAGTCATCGTCATAGGCCATACCAACCCGGATACGGATTCCATCTGTTCTGCTATCGCCTATGCACAGCTGAAGAAGGAGACAGAAGGCCCTTGGTTCCAGGCGTATCGAAACGGGGAACTGAATCTGGAGACCAACTATGTGCTGAAACGCTTCGGGGTAGATGTGCCGCCTCTCTGCCATGATGTGTATGCTGAGGTACAGGACATCGATATTCGCCCGGTGGAAGGGGTCCCTCCGGAGACATCTCTGAGAAAGGCATGGGAACTGATGCGTGATATGGAGGCAGATACCCAGCCTATCGTAGCAGAGGATGGAACGCTGATGGGGATCTGTACGCTTGGGGACCTGGCTATGGCAAACATGGACAGCCTTGATCCCTACGCTCTGTCCGAGGACAGCACCCCATACAAGAACATCATCGCGGCGCTGAATGCCAGTGTGGTCTGTGGTGACCCGGAAGGCTGCTGCAAGAAAGGGAAGATCGTGGTAGGGGTTGCCGGTCCGGAGCTGCGGGAGTCTCAGATCGAAAACGGGGACATCGTGCTGGTGGGGAATCGGTACGAAGCCCAGCTTTGTGCCATCGAGATGGGGGCTTCACTGATCGTGGTGTGCAACGGCGCTGAGGTAGCAAGGATCATCCACAAACTGGCCGAGGAGAATGGCTGCATGATGATCTCTACGCCCTACGATCCCTTCGCAGCGACCGTGTTGATCCAGCAGGCGGTCCCGATCTCTGCCCATATGACACCATTCGATAAGCTTCTGAAGTTCCTGCCTACGGAACCTCTGGAGGACGTGGAGGAAACCATGAAATCCGTGCGGCACCGCTATTTTCCTATCTGCAGTACCAGAGGGAAATACCTGGGGCTCATCAGCCGCAGGAACCTGCTGAACCTGAAGCGAAAGCAGCTGATCCTGGTAGATCACAACGAGAAGTCGCAGTGCGTGGACGGTTGGGAGGAAGCGGAGATCCTGGAGATCATCGACCACCATCGCATCGGTAATCTGCAGACGGCAGGACCCATCCGTTTCACCAATCGGCCAGTGGGATGCACCGCCACGATCATCTGGCAATTCTACCAGAACAAGGGTGTGACACCGACGCCGCAGATCGCGGGGCTGCTTCTGGCGGCCATTCTGTCAGATACGCTGGCTTTCCGTTCCCCCACCTGCACGCTGGCAGACGAGGACGCAGCGGAGGCTTTGTCCAGTATCGCAGGGGTGAGCGCTGAGGAACTGGCGGCGGAGATGTTCGCTGCAGGGGAGGACCTCACGGGACGGAGTGCCAAGGATGTTTTTTTCGCGGATTTCAAGCGGTTCACGCAGAGTGACAAGTCCTTCGGAGTGGGTCAGGCAAGTTATATGAGCCGGGAGAATCTGGAGCACGCCAAGAGCCTGCTGCAGGATTACATCCAGGAGGCGAGGGAGAAGTCCGGACTGGATATGATCTTTTTCATGCTGACTAATATTCAGGACACCTCCAGTGTTCTGCTCTATGACGGAGAGGATGCCGAAGCGCTCGTGAAGGAGGCCTTCGCCGGGGACCGGGAAAGGGTAGAAGAGAAACCAGTGATCCCGGAGAAGTCTGAGCACGTTGTCTCTCTGCCCGGCGTCATCAGTCGCAAGAAACAACTGATTCCGGCCCTTGTGAACACTCTCAGGAGGATGTGAAACTTCTTCACTTACACATTCCCAGGGTACACGTATTTCAGATATTCCTTCGCCACCGAGGAAAGCGCGTAGATCTGCTCTGCCGGTGTGGCATCCCGGTCCATCATGTGGAATCGGGGGAAGAACCGGCTGATGTGAAGAGGAATAGTTCCTTCTCCTCCATCAAGTCCCGCTACCCACTGGCACAGCGCGCGCATCTCTTCTGCGGTGTCGTTTTCTCCGGGCACGATCAGGGTGGTCAGTTCCACGTGGCAGCAGCGCGCCGCCGCCTGCACAAAATCCTTCACCATGGCCAGGTCTCCACCCAACACATCCTTGTAATAGGCCTCCGTAAACCCCTTCAGGTCGATGTTCATGGCATCGATGTGGGGGCTCAGTTCCTCCAGCACAGGCAGCGACGCCGTGCCATTGGTCACCATGACGGTGACCAGTCCTTTCTCATGGGCCAGTTCGGCCGCATCCCGCACATACTCATATCCCACCAGCGGCTCGTTGTAGGTAAAGGCAAGCCCGATGTTTCCTTTCTCCTGTAACTGTTCCGCCAGATCCACCAGGGCCTCCGGGGAAACATGTTTTGTGCCGGCGGTGACCAGGTGCAACGCCTCTCTGGACCAGCTGATGGAGTGGTTCTGGCAGAATGGACAGCGCAGGTTGCAGCCATAGCTTCCGACAGACAGGATCAGGCTGCCAGGGTGGAAGCGGCGCAGGGGCTTTTTCTCGATAGGATCCAGGGCCAGCGCCGTGAGCCGGGCGTAGTTGCCCGCAACGATGTGTCCGGATCGGTTGGTTCGGGCACCGCATGCGCCGATCCCGCCTTCCGGGATCTCACAGTGTCGAAAACAAACATGGCAGGTTGACATGGCAGCTCCTTTCTGTTACAGAGGTTTGCTAGTGATTTGATGGTGTTCCCCTCAATGGATGATCCCCTGGATGGTCCCCCTAGATGATCCCCCTGGAGAGCCCAGCCCTGAATGGATATTTTGGGTCGATCCAATGCGATTTATCCACGCGGCGATCGATATTCATCGATATACAAAGCCTGTGCACAGAGAATCTTTGGAACGAGATCCTTTTTTGGTGGAATATAACATAAATGGAAAAGCCTCATGAAAATGTTCCACCTTGCAGAAGGCCAAACATGGCTCCGAAAGCGCCACATGGATAAATCCCGCGAAAACAGACGATAATATCCATGTGCAGTTTTTTTGAGCGCGCGAAAAGTGCATATCGTGAAAAAATATACACCCTACAGCGTTGTTTTTGTATAAAGAGACAACTCAGTGGTGTCGGATCACTTCGAACCGCTCCAACGCGTAACGTTCGCCTTCTCGAATACCGGCTTTTCGGCAGGCGATGGAGACCTGCTGCCGGGGTGTGTCAACTCCCGCAAGGTCGGGGAGCAACAGGCCACGTTTCTGACCACTGGTGACGATGACACCGTAGCGTTTCACATCCAGATAGTCCTCCGATGGAATCGGTTCCGGTTCGCCCAGTACGTCTACGCTGATATCCAGTCGCGATAGTTCCTCCGGTCCGATGGGTGGGAAGCGGGGATCCTCCGTGGAAGCACTGATGGCGTTGTGGATGATCTCCTCGGCCAGGCTGTCCCTGGTGGGGGAGATGGTGCCGATGCAGCCTCGCAGGGTGCCTTCCTTGTGGATGGACACAAAGGCGCCGGCCTGCCGCCTGGCCATATCCTCCGGCAGGCCTTCCGGAAGGGGGATGGTCTCCCCTCTCAGAATGTAGGCCTCCATGGACTGGCGGGCCAGCCGTACATAGGCATCGGAGGCTTCTGCCCGTTGCGCGATCTCCTGCTCCAGTTTACGAAGGTAGATCTGTCGGAAATGACGGGCAGGGTCGGTGGCATCCGAGGCGTCCACGGGGTGGAAGGTGCAGATGCCATATCCCACTCCGGTGACGTCCTGGTGGGAGAGTTCTCTGGCTTCTACATTGACACCATCCAGGGCACCGGCCATGATCACGAAGGACCGGTGGCCGCACTCGGCGGCCTTCTCGCAGAAGACCTGCTCAAACTCGAACAACTCCCCAAAGGCGCCTCGGCGGCAGGTTTCCATGATCCGCCGGTCGTAGGCGGGGCCTTCCGGGGCGAACCCATAGGGGCCGTAATCCTGTAACTTGTGGGACAGGTCTCCGCTGGCGACGAATACTACGCGCCGGTCCAACTGCGCCAC
Source organism: Eubacterium sp. AB3007 (assembly GCF_000688015.1). Lineage (NCBI taxonomy): Bacteria > Bacillati > Bacillota > Clostridia > Eubacteriales > Eubacteriaceae > Eubacterium > Eubacterium sp. AB3007. Next base: position 1,614,423 of record NZ_JIAD01000001.1, on the reverse strand, counting down.
AGCCTCCTGGATGACCTCCCCCAGGGCATAGTGGTCCGTCAGAGGCAGGCCGGAAAGGCCGATGCGTACCAGTTTTCCACCTTGGTAGTGCTGTCGGATGAAGTACAGGGGCACCATGGTACCATGGTCCAGTGCTACGTCCTGCGGGCGCTGTCCCAAGGAGCCCGCAGGGAGGGCTTTGTGCGCGGCCAGTTCGCCAATAGCCTTGGCCAGCGCTTCGTCGTAGTCCTCGTGGAAGGAGACCTCTGGCGCTCCGAAATCTGCAAAGGATCCGGAGGCGGAGGTGCCCGTGGATATGTGGAAATAGTCGGCGTACATCACCGAATGGGGACTGGTGATGAGGATGGTGTCGGGGGCCAGAGAGGCAATCTCCTGTGCCACCTCCTGGTAGGCGCGGGTGGTGTCTTCCACCTGCGCTTCGCTGCCGCGCCCTACCGCCGGAACGATCATGGGCGGGTGCGGAACCATATAAGCTGCGATGATAGGCATAGAATCACTCCTTTCCTTTCTATTTTACCACGGTGAAGCGCTCTGGTAAACACGAGTGACAATTAACAAATAAAATGGTATAATTATAACGAGCGCCAGATATCCCCGCCCCTATAGGCGGCGAGGTCCATTTCCGACTTTCAGTGGGAGTCTGTAGTCCCCCACTGAAACCCGGAGGAGCTGAAGCTCCTGGCGCTCGTGCAGGCGGTCGCTTCGTCCTCGACGTGCGAGCACGTCAGGAGCTTCGCTCCGCCTTAAACGAGCGCCAGATACCCCCCGCCCCTATAGGCGGCGGGGTCCACTTATAGGCGAAAGGGGGAAATTCAGGCTCGTGAGAGGAAAACATGAGAATAGAAAGGGAGGCTGCGGGTGCGGCTGCCTGGGGACTGTAGTGATCCTGGTCGCAGCTGTTGTGCTGTGCAGCTGGTTTTTTAATACGTATAGGAACGGGTCGGCACTGACCGATGCGGATGTGCCTCTGGTGAAGACGGCACGGGCAGAGTTGGGCAACAAGGGTGGCGAGAAGTTCTGGTCCTGGTACGGGTTCGATTACCAGGTGGACTGGTGCGGATGCTTTGTGTCCTGGTGCGCAGACCAGAACGGGTATCTAGATGACGACCGCGTGCCGAAGTTCTGCTATGTGCAGGAGGGGCTGAACTGGTTCAAGGAAGAAAAGAAATGGAAGAAACCCGGATACAAGCCAGAGGGTGGCGAGATCATATTCTTTGACTGGAATGACAACGATATTGCTGATCACGTGGGGATCGTCTCCGGGACAATGATGGGACGAGTGCTGACCATCGAAGGGAACGCCAAGGGCAGCATCTGCGCGCGAAAAAGCTATCGCGTGGACAGTAAGTATATCATGGGATATGGGATCCCGTGAGCGGGATAAGGCAGGAACGTAATGAGCGACGGGAGCGATCCCGCCGCTTTCTGGGTTTACATGGCCTCTACTGGGTTTTCAGTTTCTCCCGCCGGCTGCGGTATTCGATGATGGGGCGGTCGGCTGCCACCAGGTTTTCTTTCATCCGCAGGGCGGACTGTTTGGGCAGCTGGGTTTCCACGATGCGTTTGTCCTGCTTCTCCACGATGCGGTTGGCGCGGCTGCCCAGCCAGGCGATGGCTTTGTCCAGGGGGCGCAGGCCGGTGATGCGGTTGTAGAACCGCAGAGCGATGATGCTATGCTCCTCGTCCACCGGAACAAAAAAAGCCAGGATCTGGATCTTGTCCGACACATGATTCAGCCACATATTGGGGAACTTGAAGGTCAGGTTGGTGTCCTTGATCATGCTTTCCTCGTCGGAGAGAGGCGTCTGCCCTTCGTCCACGGCGTTGTTGGCGCTGGTCTGCAGGGTATTCTCGTCCAGCCACCTTACCTTGGGGCCGTTGGCCAGAGTCTTGCCGCCTCGGCCGATGGTGGTCCGGTGCACAAAAGGTAGGTGAGAAACATCCAGCTGGTTCTCGATCACCCGGGAGTAGTGCACGCCCCACGCATCCTCCGTGTGGTCGTAGGTGAACGCCGGGTCGGTGATGAGGTCGAACACGTCCGGATCCCCTTGCGGCTCTCCTTCGCCGTACCACAGGAAAAGGATCCCGCCGATCTCCCGCAGAGGATAGCGCTTCAGATGGAAACGCTCCAGGCTGGCCGTGTTGGCCCGGCCCTCAGAGGGGATGAACACACAGGCACCACGGGTGTCGTACTCGAGGCCGTGGAAAGGACACTGGATGTGGCCGTTCCTGACGTTTCCCTTCGCCAGGGAGGCGCCACGGTGAGCACAAAGCCTTTCGACGCAGGCCGCCTCTCCGGCTGTTGTACGGAAGAACACCAGGTCCTCGCCGAACCGCCGGGCACCAACCACCTTGCCCGGCTTCAGCACATGGGAGGACAACACTGCATACCACATATTTCTGATCATACAATCACCTCCTTGTGGGGATATTACCACATTATATCAGGAATGAAACCGGATAAAAAAGAAGAAATCAAAATTTGATGGCTCGTGGACGCTTGACAATATCGTAAAACGATAGTATGATGGAGAAAATATCGTATTACGATAATAAGCGTCAGGATATATGTGTTTCTTTCGCATAAGGAGGTGTAACATGCCGAGAAGAACATTGGAGCCTTTGACAGAGGCGATGTTCTATGTGTTGCTTTGTCTGCACGGGCGGAGCATGAGCGGGATGGAGATCGCGGAGCACGTGGAACGGCTGACGGATGGGCGGGTACGGCTGGGACCGGGAACGTTGTATGCGATCCTCGCCACGTTTCAGAAGGAAGAGGTGGCGGAGAAGCAGGTGCCGGAGGGGCGTCGGATCCCCTATGCCATTACGGAACATGGGGAGGAACTCTACCAGAAGGAGATCGCCAGGCTCCGGTGCTGCCTCGCGGACGCGGAAAAAGAGGAATGGAGCATAGAGAGAGAGGAAAGACAGGATGGGGATGATCGTGAAACGATTCAGTATGGATCTGCTGAGCTGGCACCCGTTTGAATACATTGAGAATTGGTATGCGGAGATGTCCCGGCAAGGGCTTCACTACTCTGGAGACAGTAAGTTCTTCGCTCTGTTCGAGGAGGGGAGGCCGGAGGAGCGGCGGTATAGGATCATACCGAAATCCAAAGAGGAGATGGGAGAAGAAGAGCTGGGGTATTACCGGGAAATGGGATGGAATCTCGTTGGAGAAAGCAGGGAGCACGCGGTTTTCTATGCCTGTGATCCGGGTGCTCCGGAGATCTTCACTGACGAGGACAGCTACCATAGGCATACGAGGACAGCTACCCGCCGGAAGGTCGTGGAGCTGGTATCCAGTTTTATCTGGATCATCGTGACGATGCTTAACCTGTATAATAGTATGTTGGCGGATGGCAGATACCATGCTGTGGATCAGTATGGGAAGGGGCTATATGTCGCCGGCATCACCGCCTGGCTCCTGATGGCTGTCTTCTGGAGTCTTTCCGTGGGGAAAGGGCTGCTTCGGCTGAAGCATCAGCGCAGTAGGTCGGGACAGTCCGGGGGATCCTCTCACCGGAAGGCGCTCCTGCTCAGCAGCTGGATCGATCTGGGAACGATGGTTGCGGTCTTTGTCTCCGCCGTGATACTCATCATGACCCTGATTGCCAAAGACGATCCACTTGTGGGGATCGTAGATGCAGAGAAGAACATGGAGGCCCTGCGTTACCAGGGAGAGCATCCTGTCATGCTCCGGGATTTTGATGCGGATGCATGGGTGGGGTTCCTAGAGAACCTGCAGAAGGATAGAGACAAGGGGTCCTTGGATTGCGAGTATTCTGCGATGTCGGTCTCCGGTCATCTGAGCAGAGAGAAGGCGGTGGAGCGTGCGGTGTACCAGCCGGATGACGGCTCGTCGGAATTGCCGGTGCTGTTTAGCTATGAGAGCCTCTACCTCCAGATGAAAAACAAGGCGGATGCCATGCCCTATCTGAAGGAGGAGATACGTGACGCTCTATGGGAAGATCTTGGCCGAAAGAAAAAGCTGCCGAAGCCTGTGTCCCTGGGAAATGCTGCTCCCGGATTCGATTATGCAGGCTATTATGTCGGGCAGAAGGAGAACAAGGGGGTCCAGCATCTGTTTCTGAAGCGAGGAGATGTGCTCCAGGTTATAAAATACAAGGGAGAAAAGGATCTGAGGAAGAGTCTGGATCGATTCCAGTGAACACGGACGAAAAATCTCCAAAATGTGGTTTTGACAACAGAAATGTCGGCCGCAATGTACTATACTCTCTTCAGAAAGTGAAGGAGGAAGAAGCTATGATTCGTAAGATAATCCATATAGATGAAGAGAAATGTAATGGCTGCGGGCTTTGTGCCAGCGCGTGCCACGAGGGCGCTATCGACATCGTGGACGGAAAGGCCAGGCTGGTGCGGGAGAATTTCTGCGACGGGCTGGGGGACTGCCTGCCCAGTTGTCCCACCGGAGCCATCACGTTTGAGGAGAGAGAAGCGCCTGCCTACGATGAGGCGGCGGTGAAAGAGAGTCAGAGACAGAAAGTACAGGAGGGAACCATGAACCATATGCATGCGGGCGGCGGATGCCCGGGGTCGAAGATGATGCAGTTTCAGAGGGCGGAGAGCGCTGCACAGGAGGGCGCAGTGCCGAGTGCGGCTACAGGGGGAGAGGCCGCGACCGCGACAGGCATCGTCCGTCCATCCAATCAGTTGAACCAGTGGCCATGTCAGATCAAGCTGGTGCCTGTTCAGGCGCCATTCTTTGACGGGGCGAAACTGCTGATCGCGGCGGACTGCACCGCTTATGCCTATGCTAACATGCACGAGGATTTCATGAAAGGAAAGATCACCCTCATCGGCTGCCCCAAGCTGGACGAGGGGGATTATACGGAGAAACTCACCGCCATCATCGCGAACAACGACATCAAGAGTGTGACCATCGTGCGCATGGAGGTGCCTTGCTGCGGAGGCCTGCAGATGGCGGCGCAGAACGCCATCCAGGGCAGTGGAAAGTTCCTGCCCTGGCAGGTGGTGACCATCTCCAGAGACGGACGAATCCTGGAGTAGGGAGATGTGGATCAGATGACGGATAGATTCCCGAAAAACAATCTGCTCTTCCGCGGGATGTCGGAACAGGAGCGGGCAGACTGTCTGGAGGCGCTGGCCACCGGCACCAAAACCTATCAGAAGGACGAGCTCATCCTTCTGGCGGGAGATGTGACAGACCGGTTGGGGATGGTGCTGTCTGGCAGCGTGACCATCGAGACCAACGACGTGTGGGGCAACTGCACCATACTGAGCCATGTGGGGACAGGGCAGGTTTTTGCGGAGACCTACGCCTTGTTGCCGGGGGAGGTGTTGCTGGTCGATGTGCGAGCGAATGAAGACTGTGAGATCGGTTTTGTGCGAGTGGGGTGGATGTTGCGGGAGAAGGCTCCCGTAGCGACCTGGGCGGAGAAGTTCCAGCGGAACCTGCTGCAGATCACAGCGCAGAAGAACCTGGCCCTTTCCGGCAGGAGCTTTCATACCGCGCCCAAGAGCGTCCGGGGACGTGTGTTGTCCTACCTGAACGCCATGTCCCTGCAGAACCGGTCCACCGAGTTCGACATCCCCTTCGACCGGCAACAGTTGGCCGATTACCTGAACCTGGACCGGACCAGCCTGTCCAAGGAGCTGGGCCGCATGAAACGAGAGGGAATCATTCAGTGCCGGAAGAACCACTTTCGGTTGCTGAAGGGAGAAGAGTAGTGAAAGATTCGTACTGAGGCGATCTCAAAATGAGATTGCCTCAGACCTTAGACACAGAAACCCATATAACGAGCGCGCCAGAAGTTTTGCCATGCCCGGAAATTCCTTCGTTTTGTTGGGATGGCCCATTCTGAAGGAATGCCAAAAAATATTTCCTTCAGATTACATGAAACAAGTCATATGAAGGAACTTTTTTTTTGCTTTCCTTCAGAATACCCGAATTGAATTCTCGCAAGGAAATGTTGCAGCGTGGGACGGTTCCTCACGCAGAAACGCTGCATTCCTCTGATCTGGAATCACATCAATACCGCCCTGGGAAGTGTGTTGATGGACGACCGTTTCTTTCATTTTTTGACGTGGCACAAAGCAAAAAGTGGTGACAGATCCAGCGACCAGTAGGGGTTATCCCCCACCAGGTGCCAGTTCTGTCACCACCTGTGGTGCGTTGATTTCCCTGTGGGAAGGGGACCGTTTGCCGGATCGGCGAAAGACGCCGGCCTATTCGGTAAACAGCGGGGTGGAGTAGTACCGGTCGCCGCTGTCCGGCAGCAGCACCACCACGGTCTTTCCGGTGTTCTCCGGTTTCTGTGCATAGGCGATACCGGCAGAGAGGGCCGCACCGGAGGAAATGCCTACGGAGATGCCTTCTTTTCTGGCCAGCAGTTTGGCCGCCTGGAAGGATTCCTCGGTGGTCGCCTTGTAGACCTCGTCGTAGACGGCGGTATCCAGCACCTCAGGCACAAAACCTGCGCCGATCCCCTGGATCTTGTGGGGGCCGGCCTTGCCCTCGGAGAGGACCGGGGAATCCGCCGGCTCCAGGGCCACGATCTTCACCTCAGGCTTCTGCTCCTTCAGATACTGGCCAGTGCCGGTGACCGTACCTCCGGTACCCACGCCCGAGATGAACACATCCACCTCTCCATCGGTATCCCTCCAGATCTCCGGGCCGGTGGTGGCCCGGTGTACAGCCGGGTTCGCCGGGTTGATGAACTGTCCCGGGATAAAGCCGCCGGGGATCTTCTCCGCCAGTTCCTCTGCCTTGGCGATGGCGCCGGCCATGCCCTTGGTACCGTCGGTCAGAACGATCTCCGCTCCGTAGGCCTTCAGGATGTTGCGGCGCTCCACGCTCATGGTCTCCGGCATGGTGAGGATGGTGCGGTAGCCTTTTGCCGCTGCGATGGCCGCCAGGCCGATGCCGGTGTTGCCGGAGGTGGGCTCGATGATGACAGAGTCTTCCTTCAGAAGCCCTCTGGCCTCCGCATCTTCGATCATGGATTTGGCAACACGATCCTTCACGCTACCGGCCGGGTTCAGGTACTCCAGTTTGACCAGGAGGCGTGCTCCCAGATCTAGCTCCTTTTCTATATTGGTCACCTCTACCAGAGGCGTGTTTCCGATCAGCTCCAGGGTTCCTTTGTAAATTGTAGACATTGTGTATTCCTCCTTTATCTATTTCGTTGCAGCGAATCCCTTCGCAAGATCCGCGATGATGTCGTCGATATGCTCCGTGCCAATGGAGAGTCGGATGGTGCCGGGGTAGATGCCCTGGTCTGCCAGTTCCTCTTCCGTAAGCTGGGAGTGGGTGGTGGAGGCCGGGTGGATCACCAGGCTCTTCACATCCGCCACATTGGCCAGCAGAGAGAAGATCTCCAGGCTGTCTATGAATTTCCAGGCCGCCTCCTGGCCTCCCTTGATCTGGAAGGTGAAGATGGAAGCTCCGCCGTTTGGAAAGTACTTCTCGTACAGTGCGTGATCCGGGTGCTCCGGAAGCGATGGATGGTTTACCTTCTCCACCTGCGGATGCTCCCGCAGGTACTTCACCACTGCCCTGGTGTTGGCGGCATGTCTCTCAAGTCGTAGCGAAAGCGTTTCCACCCCCTGCAGGAGCAGGAAAGCGTTGAAAGGCGAGATGGCTGCGCCGGTATCCCGCAGCAGGATCGCCCTGATATAGGTCACGAAGGCCGCCGGTCCTACCGCCTCATAGAAGTTCACCCCGTGATAGCTGGGGTTGGGCGAGGCAATGTTGGGGTATTTCCCGGAGGCACTCCAGTCGAACTTCCCTGCCTCTATGATAATACCACCCATGGTGGTGCCATGTCCACCCAGGAATTTTGTGGCGGAGTGGACCACGATGTCCGCGCCGTGCTCGATGGGGCGGATCAGATACGGCGTCCCGAAGGTGCTGTCCACCACCAGGGGGAGGCCGTGCCTATGGGCGATAGCTGCGATCTGATCCAGGTCGGGAATGTCGCTGTTGGGGTTGCCCAGAGTCTCGATGTAGATGGCCCGGGTGTTGTCCCGGATAGCGCCCTCCAGCTCCGCCAGATCATGGACGTCCACGAAGGTGGTCTCGATCCCGTACTGGGGCAGGGTGTGGGCGAGCAGGTTGTAAGAGCCCCCGTAGATGGTCTTCTGGGCCACGATGTGTCCGCCGCCGGCAGCCAGAGCCTGGATGGTGTAGGTGATGGCGGCGGCGCCTGAGGCCAGGGCAAGCGCCGCGCTCCCGCCCTCAAGGGCTGCCACTCGTTTCTCAAGCACGTCCTGGGTGCTGTTGGTGAGACGCCCGTAGATGTTGCCGGGGTCCGCCAGGCCGAACCGGTCTGCCGCATGCTGACTGTCGCGGAACACGTAACTGGTGGTCTGGTAGATGGGGACGGCGCGGGCGTCCGAGGCCGGGTCTGGCTGTTCCTGTCCTACGTGAAGCTGCAATGTTTCAAATTTATAATCACTCATTTTCAAATCTCCTTTTCTGATCCAGTGCGCGATACGGCTCCGGGCAATAGAAAAGCCCGGAAGACTCATCTGCTCCCGGGCATATGGCTAACCTGAATCTCTATCAGTTCCGCGAAATGAGGCGCGCACAAAACCTGCCACCTCGCGGGGCCATTCTACCTGCCCGGGAGTTCGGCATCAGACAACACATCATTTCGGTTCTGTTGACTGTAAGATTGTTTTTCATAGTGTACGCCTCCTTTCCTTCCTTTTCTGTGAATGATGCTATGATACCACTATTGACCTACTATGTCAATAGGTGTAATGTAACTTTATTCATTTTTTTTCTTATAGTTGGACAAAGCCTCTTGAATGGCTTCTTCGGCCAGCACAGAGCAGTGCATCTTGTAGTCAGGGAGGCCGTCCAGAGCCTCCGCCACGGCTTTGTTGGTGAGCTGCATCGCTTCGGACACCGGTTTTCCCTTGATCAGTTCGGTGGCCATGGAGCTGGACGCGATGGCGCTGCCGCATCCAAAGGTCTCGAACTTTACGTCCTGGATGACGTCGTCCTCGATCTTCAGGTACATCTTCATGATGTCTCCGCACTTGGCGTTTCCTACCTCACCAACCGCGTTGGCGTCCTCCAGCGAGCCCACGTTTCTCGGATTCAGAAAATGATCCATTACCTTATCACTATATAATGCCATGTCATTACCTCCTATAATATGTGCTCCGCTTTGCCTTCCGCAAGATCTCTCCAGACCGGGGAAAAGCTCCGCAGGTAGTCCACCACTTCGGCGACGTTCTTGATGATGTAGTCCACCTCTTCCTCTGTGTTGTCCTCACAGAGGCTCAGCCGCAGGGAGCCGTGGGCTACGTCGTGCACCCGTCCGATGGCCAGGAGCACGTGGCTGGGATCCAGGGATCCCGAGGTGCAGGCGCTTCCGGAGGAAGCGCTGATCCCCTTCTGGTCGAGAAGCAGGAGAAGGGATTCTCCCTCGATGCCCTCAAAACAGAAGTTCACGTTTCCCGGAAGCCGGTGCTCCGCATTTCCGTTCAGGGCGCTGTGGGGGATCTGAGAGAGACCAGCGATGAGCCGATCCCGCAATGCGGTGACGCGACGACTGCTTTCATCCATGTTTCCCACCGCCGCACAAAGTGCGGTGGCCATGGCCATGACAGCCGGCACGTTCTCTGTCCCGGCGCGCTTTCCCCGTTCCTGCGCGCCGCCTTCGATCAGGTTGGTGAGAGGAATGCCTTTCCTGACATACAGGAAACCGACCCCCTTAGGCCCATGAAATTTGTGGGCGGAGGCGGACAACATGTCCACCATGTCCGCCTCCACATCGATGGGCAGATGCCCTACCGCCTGCACGGCGTCGGTGTGGAATGGGACGCCGCGCTCCCGGCAGATCTGCCCGATCTGCCGGATAGGCTGGATGGTGCCAATCTCGTTGTTGGCTGTCATAATGGTCACCAGACAGGTGTCCTCCCGGATGGCTGCTTCCAGTTCCTCCAGACGGACGATCCCGTCCTCGTGTACCGGCAGCAGGGTGACCTCGTATCCTTCCGCCTCCAGACGCTTCAGCGTATGCAGGATCGCATGGTGCTCAAAAGCGCTGGAAATGATGTGCTTCTTTCCCTTACGTGCTCCGGCGGCAGCAGCGGAGCGAAGTGCCTGGTTGTCTGCCTCGCTGCCGCCGGAGGTGAACAGGATCTCGCGGGGCTGGGCACCGATGATGGAGGCCACCTGGGCGCGGGCATCCTCCAGCGCCTCCTTTGCCTCCTGCCCGATGCGATAGAGGCTGGAGGGGTTTCCGTAGCACTCTTCCATGTATTTCACCATAGTTTCGATCGCCGCCGGATTCATCTTGGTGGTGGCGGCGTTATCTGCGTAGATCTTCATATCGATTCTCCTTCTGTTTTCTCTTTTCGAGGAGATTATACTCCTATTTACCTATCATGTCAATGGGTGAATAGTGCGAGGGAAAGATGATTTTTTTCTATATAGGTACACCTAAACTAGTGGTCACACGAAGCGTATGTGGGAAAAAGTGTTTGTTGAATACATTATTCCACATACAGGCTTCGGTATCCTGATCTGTAGAACTCTGTAGCGTGAAAATTCCACATGCAGGCTGTGAACCCCTGAGAATGTTGAAAAATCAGAGACAACAATTCCACATATCAACTTAGGATGCTTTAGGATGTAGAAAAATGGGGCGTTTAATTTCCACATATTGCCCTTGAACCCTGGATATGTAGAAAAACCAGAGACAATAGTTCTACATATCAGCGCAGGTAGCCCTAAAAGGTGGAAAGCACCGGACCAAACACTGAAGAGGATCATTCACACATCACGCTCATAATGATCCACCCCTTTAGACAAAAGTCGCTTCTGGCTGAAGAAATCATGATGCGGCTTTGTCTACAGTCTGTCCTTCCCTGTAGGGAAGGTGGATGAACTTCACCTATATCCCATGGACTCAAGGAGTATCTTTGGACGATGGGAGAGGGTCGTCTGGCGGAGATAGAGTTTCTCAAAGAAAGGCGAAACATGGAGTGATCTTTCTCTTGATTTACCCTATTACCCTGCGGTATAATAGGTGAAAAGAATAGGGCTTTGTGCAGAAGGAGGCATAGAAATGATCTCGACGAAAGGACGCTACGCGCTGCGGGTCATGATCGATCTGGCGGAGCATCGGGAGGAGAAATGCGTGCCCCTGCGGACCATCGCGGACCGGCAGGGGATCTCGAAGAAATATCTGGAAATCATCGTGAAGGAACTGGTAAGGGCCGGGCTGATCCACGGTGTCAGCGGCAAGGGCGGCGGATACCGGCTTACCCGCGCGCCGGAGGAGTATCCGGTGGGGGAGATCCTGGAACTGATGGAGGGGACCATGGCCAGCGTGGCCTGCCTGGCGGCGGGAGCAGAGAAATGTCCGCGGGAGGCAGCCTGTCAGACCGTTCCCATGTGGAGGGAGTATGACCAGATGGTCCACGATTTCTTCTTTGGGAAGAGACTCAGCGACCTGGTGGGGGCACCCGTATAACGAGCGCTTGGATTCCCCCCGCCGCTCCGTTTCCCAAACCCTGTATTCCTCTATTTCTTGTTTCCACTTTGCTTCATGATGACCTCTTGGATACCAGATTCTCATTATTGGCGGGTTTCTGTATCCCAAGAGATTATTTTCAACAATCCTGTTCCCCTTGGCTCCATAATTATTAATCGGGATACCAAAAACCGGCTTTTGGAGAAAAACCGTATCCTAAGGTTCTTAGCCGGGGGTTGTGGGAACAGAAAATGGCTCATTTGCAATCCGGGCAACCCATTTCCGTTGGTCATCGTATGACCCATGCCTAAGTACATCCGAGGGTTGTTCACGCACGATCCTGTGCTATAATATATAGGAATAATTTGCAGGGAGGACAATATGGGAAACTATGCATTTGGCATCGACATCGGCGGCACCACGGTGAAGATGGGGCTTTTTGATAATAAGGGTGCGCTTTTGGATAAGTGGGAGATCCCCACACGGACGGAAGAGGGCGGTGCAGAGATCTTGCCGGATGTGGCAGCATCCCTTCTGACGAAGTTGACCGAGCGGGAGGCCTCCACGGAGGACGTGATCGGCATCGGTGTGGGAGCACCGGGGGCTGTGACAGGGAGCACAACTGTCAACCGATGCGCCAACCTGGGTTGGGGCGTGGTGAACGTGGCGGAGCAGCTGAAGGAACTCACCGGTGTCTCCGCCGTCCGCGTGGGCAACGATGCTAACGTGGCGGCATTGGGAGAGATGTGGAAAGGCGGGGGACGCGGGTACCGGAATATGGTGATGGTGACCCTGGGAACCGGTGTGGGCGGTGGGATCATCGTCGATGGGGAGATCCTGGAGGGGGCCTTTGGAGCCGGCGGAGAGATCGGCCATATGACGGTGTTCGATGAGGAGAGAGAGCTTTGTGGCTGCGGAGGACGCGGCCATCTGGAGCAATACGCTTCCGCTACGGGGATCGTTCGCCTGGCTCGCAGGACCGTGCTCCGGGAACGTGAGGAGCTCACAGCCAAGGACGTGATCGACGCGGCGAAGGCTGGGGAACCGGCAGGGGAAACCGCGCTGACAAAGGCGGTCGATATGCTTGGAAAGGCGTTGGCGTCCATCGCCTGCGTCGTAGATCCGGAGGCCTTCGTCATCGGGGGTGGCGTGTCTAAGGCCGGGACCTTTCTGCTGGATAGGATCCGGGAGAGCTACAGGGAGTATGCCTTCCATGCCTCGAAGGATACAGCGTTTGCTCTGGCGCAACTGGGAAATGACGCAGGGATCTATGGTGCCGTGAAGATGGTGTTGGAGGATGGACAATGATCAAGACGGTAATATTTGACATCGGCAACGTATTGGTGAAATTCGAGTACATGCCCTATGTGCGCGAATTGTTGAAGGAGGATGCTCTCATTGAGAAGGTCAACGATGCCATCTGGCGCACGGGATATTGGAACGAACTTGATCGGGGGGAGAATACAGAGGAGATCTTTCGAAAGATGGTGGCGGCGGCCCCTGATTACGAGGATGCGATCCGACGTACGTTTGAGAATGTGGGGCAGTGTATACACCGTATGGACTACGCGATTCCCTGGATCAAGGCGCTTCGAGCTTGTGGACTGCAGGTGCTTTACCTCTCCAACTACGCCCATCACACCATGGAGGTGAATCCCAGGGTGCTGGACTTCCTTCCTTATATGGATGGGGGGATCTTCTCCTGCGATGAGAAGGTGGTGAAGCCGGATCCTGAGATCTTTCGCCGCCTCTGCCACAGATACCGGCTGGATCCGGCAGAGTGTGTGTTTCTGGATGACAGCGAAACGAATGTGGAGGTTGCGGCGGCTTTCGGGATGAAAGCCCTCCGTTTTGTTTCCTATGCGGAGGGGTGCTCCGCGCTGGAGAGGCTGCTTGCTGAAGAAGGCACTCCGGCGCCGGAGAGCCGTGCCGGAATTTGGGAACACCCGGTGCTCCGCCTCTTTGCTCAGTTGAACCGCTATCCACGGGAGTCCGGGGCGGAATGGCCGGTTAGCCACTGGATCCGCACCTGGGCCATCGCCCACGGGATCTGGGTGCGTCAGGATGAGGTTGGGAATCTGGTGCTCCGGAAACCGGCTTCCACAGGCTTCGAGGAGCACCCGGCGGTGATGCTCCAGGCGCATATCGATATGGTTTGTGAGAAGAACACGGACAGCAGGCACGATTTCCGGAAGGACCCCATCGAACTGGCTGTGGACGGAGAATGGTTGACCGCTGCTGATGGTACCACGCTTGGGGCGGATAATGGGATTGGAGTAGCTGCCGCTTTGGCGATCCTGGAGGACGAAGAGCTGGCACACCCTCCGCTTGAGGTCGTGTTCACGGTACAGGAGGAGACCACGTTCATTGGGGCGGAGAGCGTTGATGTAGGGGACCTTTTGGCTACTCGCCTGATCAACCTGGATCATGCCGATGAGCACGAGCTGATCGTCGGAAGCTGCGGCGGCACCGGGGCAGAACTCAGGATGCGGATCGAACGCGCCGCCGCCGGGCAGGAGCCTCGAACCTTCCACATTGCCCTCCGCGGACTGAAGGGCGGGCACTCCGGAGAAGACATCCATCGGGGCAGGGGGAATGCCCTTCTGCTGATGCTCCGCTTGTTGGAGGAGCTGGATCTGCCGGTGGTTGACTTCCGGGGCGGAACCAATCGTCTGGCTATTCCTCGGGAGGCAGAGGCTGTGGTGCTTTGTGCCGACGAAGAGGGGCTGCGGGAGGCGGTGGCCCGCATGGAAGAGATCTTCCGCAAGGAATACTTTGTGACTGCACCGGAGCTCACCATCGAAGTGATGCCGTTGGAAACGCAGTGGCGTGCTCCGCTGAGCCGGGAGAGCTTCCAAAGGCTCAGTGCGCTGCTTCGCACCTATCCCAACGGGATCCTGCAGATGAACGGCAATCTCCCGGGATTGGTGGAAAGCTCCGACAACATCGGGATCCTGGAGATGGATGAGGCGGAGGTGAAGCTGGTGTCGGAGGCCCGAGGCGCTTACCAGTCCACCATCGAAGACGCCAAACGCAGTATCCGTGCGGTGGCGGAACTGTTCGATGCGCAGGTGCGGTTCTTTGACGGTTACGTGCCCTGGGAACCGGTGGCGGAATCCCCGCTGAGGGAAAAGGCGGTGGATACCTTCCGGGAAATGTACGGAGAGCCTATGCAGGAACTGGCCTTGCATGCAGGGTTGGAGTGTGGGTTCTTCGCAGAGAAGATGCCCGGCCTGGACATCATCTCCATCGGCCCGGACTGCCAGTATTTCCACTCTCCTCAGGAGAGGGTGCGGATCTCTTCCGTCGAGCGGTTCTACGACTTCCTGAAAGAACTGCTGGCCAGACTGTGAGTGTGTCAAAAGGGACGGTTCTTTTTGACACACTGTGGCGGGCTTTTCAATAGTTCAAAAAACTGCCGTGTATTTTGTGCAATCTACAAAACCTTGGATCGGCCTCTCCCGCTATAATAGAGACAGAAAAAGAGAAAGCGAGGAGAGAATATGAAGACCAGAGTATTGAATAGAAACGATATCATGCAGGTGATCGAGATGGCTCCCACCATCCAGGCGGTGGAGGGTGTCTACACCATGAAAAGCCAGGGCGAGGCTGTGGCGTGGCCGACGGTGTTCCACGTGTTCGAGGAAGGGGAGCGGGATATGGATATCCGATCCGGCTATCTTCCGGGGGAGCACATCTTTGGGCATAAGACGATCGGCTTCTTCGGAGGCAATGCAGAGAAGGGTCTGCCCAACCTGATGGCCACGATCAATGTGTTTGACGAGTTCACCGGTGCGCCGGTGGGCATTCTGGAGGGGGCTTATATCACCGGTGTACGTACCGGCGCCGCAGGAGCGATCGGAGCCAAGTATCTGGCCAGGAAGGATTCTGAGACGCTGTTCATTCTGGGAGCCGGCAACCAGGCTGCTTATCAGATCGCAGCCACCATCACTGCCTTTCCGGGACTTAAAAAGGTCTACGTGGCGGATTTGCTCTTCCCGGAGAATGCCGAGAAGTTCGTGGCCGGCATTCGGCAGAGGCTGCAGGAGGAACTGGGGGTCGAAACAGAGGGGATTGTGTTCGAGGCAACCAACGAACCGGCGGTCACCGTGCCGGAGAGCGACATCGTCATTACCGTCACCCCGTCCAGAGAGCCGGTCATCAGGAAGGAATGGGTGCGCCCCGGGATGCACTTCTCCACCGTGGGTTCTGACATGGAAGGAAAGGAAGAACTGGATCCCGAGATTTTCCGGGAGGCAAAGGTCTTTGTGGATGACATGGAGCACTGCATCGAGGCAGGCGAAGTGGAGATCCCGGTGAAGAAGGGCATCCTTGCGGAGAGCAGCATCACCGAGATCGGGGACCTGATCCTGGGCAATGTCGCAGGCAGGACCTCCGACGAAGACATCACCATCTATGACCCGGCAGGCATGGCACTGCTGGACATCGCTGCCGCCAAGGTAGCACTGGACCTGGCCGAAGCGAAAGGGCTCGGCGCCGTGGTGGAATTATAAGTGTCAAAGGTGTGTCAAAAAGAACCGTCCCTTTTGACACATTATTTCCATAGTGGGGCACAAAGAGAAACGGGATACGAAAAACGATGTTTTACGAGGATTCTGTATCCCGAGGTTGCAATGAGCGTGAAGTAGGAATGAAAAACGTGAGATTCGGCCTCCTGGAAACCGTCGGTCACAGGTTCTGGTTAATAGTCAGTGGATAGTGCTTTTTGCCCAGGAACAGCCCTGCCCGGATCAGCCGATCCCGGAGCGCTGTCCCAAGGAAGGCGGCGAAGGCGATCTTGGCAAGATCCTCCAGCACAAAGGGCGCCACGCCGGCCATGATGGCTGCCTTCAGGGGCATGCCGGCCGCGTAGGAAAGCCAAAGCGTCCCCAGGGCGTAAGCGATGGTCAGACCAAGGATCATGCCCAGGATGCAGGGGAGCTTTCGCTGGTAGTCGCGGTCGATGAACCAACCTGCCACCAGAAGCATGAGAATGAACCCGATCAGGTAGCCGCCCGTGGGCCCCACCAGTTTCTGCGGGCCGCCCTCGAAGGCGGAGAACACCGGGAGGCCGGCGATCCCAAGCAGCAGGTAGACCAGATAGGCGACCAGTGCGCGCCGAGTCCCCACCGCATACAATGCCAGATAGATGGCAAGGTTGGTCAGAGAGATGGGGACCGGCCCGATGGGAAGTACGATGGGACCGAGGATGCAGAGCACGGCTGTCATCAATGCTGTAATCGTCAGGTTCCTGGTTCTGCTCATTTCACTTCGGTTCATAGTACTTCTCCTCTCTGGTCGCCGCCTCGTGATGCGGCTAATAGTGCAGGCTCTGTGTCCGCGGGAATGGCCGTACCCACGGGCCTCAGCGAGTACCCGGCTGCTGTGAGCATCTCGCGATCCTGCTTTGTGTTGTTACCGACTGTAGTCAGCATGTTTCCTGTGATCGTAGCGCTGGCCCCCGCTTGGAACAGGCTGAGGCCGCCGTCCTGAAACCGAAACCGCCCTGCGGCGATCCTCACATCCGCCTCCGGCACGATGAACCGGAAGAGCGCAACCGTGCGCAGGACATCTTCCTCCGCCATCACCGGCATGTCCGCCAGCGGTGTCCCCGGAATGGGGATCAGTACATTCAGAGGCACAGAAACGGCGCCGATCTTCTGGATCGTCAGCGCCATACTGATTCGATCCTGCCAACTCTCCCCCATGCCGATGATGCCCCCGCAGCAGATATCCAGTCCCGCCCGTTTGGCACGGTAGATATTCTCCAGCTTATCGGCAAACCGGTGTGAGGTGCAGATCTCCGGAAAAAACTCTTCTGAGGTCTCGATGTTGCAGTGAACCCGGCTTACCCCCGCATCCCGCAGTCTGCGGAACGCCTCCTCGCTCATGAATCCGTGAGAGGCGCAAAGCCCTATTCCAGGGTACTCCCGGCGCATGGCCGCATAGGCGTCTACTGCCTTGTCCATCTCCCGGGCGCTCAGTCCCCGGCCGGCTGTGACGATGGAGTAGCGATCCACCCCCAGCGCGTCGTAGGTGCCGCAGTCCGCCAGGATCTCTTCCTGCGGCACAAAGCTGTATTCCTCGATCCCCGTATGGTTGCATACAGACTGGGCACAAAACTTGCAGTTCTCTCCGCAACGTCCGCTCCTTCCGTTGATGATGGCACAAAGTTCCACCCGGTTGCCCCGCATGGCCTGCCGGATCCGGTCCGCGCCCTCCATCAACGCCTCCAGGGGCGCGGTGAGAAGCGGCTGGCAGGCGTCACTTGTGGCCAGCCGCAGGCCTTCTATGATGTTGTCTACTAATGTTGCTATGGTCTGCAAAAAAGTCTCCTCCTGTTTCTCTTCTTCTTTTACAATAGCAAGGCGCGGCGTAATTGTCAAGTGAATTACTGAACACTTTACAATTACTCCTGGCGTACACAAAACAATTGCCATAGCCTATTAAATAATGTAGAATAGCCTTAAATGATTTTCGTGAAAGAAGGAGTTTTTGATGTCAGATATTCTATACGGGCTGGTCTACAAAGCCGCTGAGATCCATGACTATCTGCTGTCGCTGAACGACAGCGGGGGGTATTTCTTTACAGATAAGCAGCTGCATTTCATCGTGATGGGTGTGCTGGGGATGGTGGTATTCCTGTTGTCTTATCTGGTGTTCAAGTTGCTGCAGAACCATATCATTGTGGTGGCGTTCATCTACGCCATGACGGTCATGCTGGTACTGACCTTTGCCATCGAGATCGGACAGGGACTGACCGGTACCGGCGGTATGGAGATGGCGGATGTGCAGGCTGGGATGGCGGGTTTCCTGGCGATGTTTCTGGTGTTTGCAGCAATCCGGTTCCTGATCCTGGGCATCGGTCGTTTGCTTGGGTTTGGCAGACGGGACGAGGAATGACAATACAATGCAAAAGAGAAAGCGCGGCCTTACGGCCGCGTTTTTTTGATCGCCGCGGCCACTGCTTTTGCCAGGGCGGCATGTGCCTCAGGCATCAGGTGCAGGCAGTCCAGCTGTGAAGGGCGGAGGATCTCCTGTGCATTCAGAAAACCACAGCGCATGATTCCTGCGGTCGTCAATTCTGCGGCGACCGCCTGATAGAGCGCCGGGAGCTGCTGTGAACAAGGGGCAGCTTCTACATCGAAGGAATGGGCGAAGGGCGAAGCCACGATCCCTTCTGCGATCTCTGCCGGTGCGATCAAAAGCCCACGGGGACGAAAGCCCTGTTTCTCTTCCAGAAACTCAGCCGCTGTGTTCAGGATGTCCCGTACACCTGCTGCGATGGACTCCGGTGTAGCGGTGAACTGTTTCTTCAGGTCATTGGTGCCAAGCATCAGCACAAAAACATCCACAGGCTTATGACTGTTCAAGATCGCCTTCAGGCAGGAACGTCCGTCTTTCCATGGCTCATCCTCAGGACGGACCGAGGCGGTCCGGCCGTTGCACCCTTCCTCGATGACGTAGAATTCCTCGCCGAGCAGGCGCTGGAGCCGGCCCGGCCAGCGGACATCGGAAGTGTACCGCAGGCCGTCCTGCGGATCGTATCCATATGTATTGGAATCCCCATAACAGAGGATGGTGGTAAGTGGTTCTCTCTTCATAGTAATTGTCGGCTGCGTGAAATGGCAGCGTTCTCCTTTCGGTGCCTGGGAGGTGGGCTTTGTGCCCGAAGTTACTCGTTTCGGCAGAACTCGATCCAGTTCAGGATCTGCTCCCGGAGCAGCGGATAATCGAGTTCTCCACCAGTGTAGTAAAATGTGAATCGTCAAGCTACTTTCTACATCCAATATAGTGCTGAAGAAAGGGGAAGTCAAGCAGAATTTATGGAAAATTTTGGAAGCTAAGGGGAAGTTCAGACTATTTGAATATATTGGATAGAATTGATGGGAGAGGATGGAAGCGTATTCCTTGATAATAGTGGATAATGGTATTCTGAAGGAGTCGACTAAAAAAATTCCTTCAGATTTGAAATATGAGTGATTCTAAGGAAGATTTTTTGGGCGTTCCTTCAGCATTCTAGAGACGAACAATTCCAAGGAAACATGTTACTGCGCAGGAAACGGAAGGGGCCTGCCTGAGCAATTCTCTACTTCCCCACCGCGGGCATATCATGTATAATGAAAGAAAACGAGGAGGCGGACGTGGGAAAGATCAGGAGACGTATATTCGATATCGTAGAGGCGGGTTCGGAAGACTGGGTAAGCCAGGCATATGATGTCTGCATGATCGCCGTGATCGTGGCCAGTCTGGTGCCCCTGGCGTTCAAGTACACGACCCCGCTCTTTTGGACGATCGAGAGGGTGGCCGTCTGCGTGTTTATCCTGGATTACCTGCTGCGGTGGGGGACTGCGGATCTGAAACTGAAGAAGGGGATGAAGTCCTTCCTGGTCTACCCGTTTACGTTCATGGCCATCATCGATCTACTGTCCATCCTGCCGGTGCTGACCGTACTGAACGAAGGATTTCGTTCCCTCAGGGTACTTCGCCTGTTTACCACCATGCGGGTGCTTCGGGTGTTCAAGATCCTGCGGTACAGCCGCAACATCAACATCATCGTGCGGGTGTTCCGGAAACAGAAGGATGCGTTGATCGTGGTGGGTTGGCTGGTAGTGGGGTATATCTTTGTGACAGCGCTGGTGGTCTTCAATATGGAGCCGCGCACCTTCACCGATTTTTTCCATGCGCTGTATTGGGCGACCATATCGCTGACCACGGTGGGTTATGGGGATGTCTATCCGATGTCCACCACCGGAAGGTTCATCACGATGCTTTCCTCCGTTGTGGGGGTGGCGGTGATCGCGCTGCCTTCCAGTATCCTCACCGTAGGGTATCTGGCAGAGATCACAGAAGAGAAAGAGGAGAAACGAGACGATGAATAGAATACAGGTCTTTGTGTCCGGGGTTATGGCGGGGGTGTGCATCGCCACCGGCGGCGCCGCGTTCCTGGCACTGGAGAACAAGGTGCTGGGAGCGCTGTTTTTTGTGGTAGGACTGTTCACCATCTGCACCTTCGGCTTCCATCTGTTCACCGGCAAGGTGTGTTACGTGTTTGAGAACGACCGGAGGTTCGCAAAGGACCTGCTCTGGATCTGGTTGGGCAATCTGGCCGGGTGCCTGGCGGTAGCAGGACTATTGACGATGACCCGGGTCGGCGCCGCGTTCACGGACAAAGCCCAGTCCATGGCGGACGTCAAGTTAGGGGATGGCCTGCTCAGTGTTTTTATTCTGGCTATGTTCTGCAACATGCTGATCTTTGTGGCAGTGGACGGATTCCGGAACAATCCCCACGAACTGGGGAAATACCTGTCCCTGTTTTTCGGCGTCATGGTGTTCATCCTTTGCGGGTTTGAACACTGTGTGGCCAACATGTTTTATATTTCCATGGCCCACGCCTGGTCCGGACGGGCGGCCGTATTCATTCTGGTAAACACCGCAGGAAATGCCGTGGGCGGCTGGGTGATCCCGGTGGCGCGGCGGCTGATGACACAGAAGAAGGAGTGAGACGATTGCGAGAGACATTGACAAAGCGCGCGCTGGCCTACGCCCGGCGTCTGGTCCGGATCGAGAGCGTCAGCTTTCGGGAACGCCCCTGCGCAGAGGAACTTGCGGGGATCCTGGAAGGCCTGGGGTTTCGGACATACATTGATGAGGGGAACAATCTGGTGGCGCGCCTTCACGGGAGACAGTCCGATGCGCCCACGCTGCTTTTCATCGGACATCACGATACCGTAGATTTGGGAGACCTCTCGGAATGGGATTATCCGCCCCTTGAAGCCGTTGTAGAGAACGGGAAACTTCATGGCCGTGGCAGCAATGACGAAAAGGGAGGCCTGGCGGCCTTTCTGGCCGCCATGGAGACTCTGTTGGAGAACGATATGCGGCCTGCCGGGGATATCCTGCTGATCTCTACCAGGGAGGAGATCGCGGACCTGAGTCAGCGCGGCATCCTGCAGGTGCTGCGCCGGGCTGGCATCGGCCCCGGTGGGGAAGTTGTGGGCGGTGCAGCACAGACCGGCCGCGATGCCGACGGGGAGACAACGGCAGACGAGGCCATCTCCCTGCAGGCCGATGCCTGCATATGCCTGGAACCGACTGAAACAACACTCATGCTGGGGCACAGAGGAAGGGCCGTTGCCGATTTCAGCCTGCGCGGGCGGGCGGCACACGCCAGCATGCCCGCCCGCGGCACCAATGCCATCGAGAAAGCAGCGGCATTGGTACAGGCCATACAGGAGATGCCCATGCCCGCTGGGTCAGCATCCGGCCGCGGGCTCGTGGGCAGCGTGACCGCTCCTGAAGAGGGAACCACCTGGCCTCCTCTGGAGGACTGGACCGGTACCCAGGCAGTGACCATGATCCGGGGTGGTACCCGGGAGAACATCATTCCGGAGGAGTGCACCGTGACGGTAGACCGACGCATTCTGGATGGAGAGGATGAGCATACGGTGGCGGCCGAATACCGGGAGGTGATCGGCCGCCTGCAGAAGGCGGACCCAGAGATGGAGGTCAGCTTCCAGATCCGGCCACCTTACTATGCAGCGCTGACCGACAGGGAGGACGGCTTTGTGCGGCGTGTGCAGGCGATCCTGCGAGACATGGATCACCCGGACCTGCCGGAGATCTTCCCGGGGCATACTGACGCGGAGTGGGTCATCAACGACATGGGGATCCCCTGCGTGATCCTGGGACCGGGAAGCCTGTCCACAGCCCACACCGCCCGGGAGTATGTGCCGGTGGCGGATCTGGGGTTTTGTGCGGAAGTGTATTACCGGACCTGTCTTGCACTTGGGGCAGGTTGTTGGTAGAATAGAAGTAGGAGGATAGCATGATCAAGGCATCGACAATCGTTCTCATCGTACTCTGCACCATCGCGGTGCTACTTTGGCTGTTCCAGCTCATCAAGACGCTGCGGTTTTGCAGCCGATTTCAGAATTTCAAGACGGTGGAGGCGAAGGTTGTGAAGCTTGGCCGGGAGAAGGAAGGCTATCCCGTGGCCACGGTGGAATATCTCTTCCGGGAGAACAAGAAGGGCTACAAAGCCACCGCCCAGTACGTCCCTCCCAAGGGAGAGGAGGACATCCGGCGGGGTGACCGCATTCAGATGAAGTGGGATCCGACCCATCCCCGGCGCCTCTACAAGATGGACCGCGACCATCTGGAGAAGATCAAGCTTGCGGCGTTCAGTATCATGATCGTCAGCCTGTTGGCCTGCCTGGTGATCACGGTGGTGAAGGTTTGGTAGTTCCACAATGCTCAAAAGAGTATAGAGAGGAGATCAGTTATGGTGAACAGGTTATTACGTGTTTCAGCCTTGCTTTTGGTGATGAGTGTCTGCGTCGCATTCATGCCAATGATGCATGGCGATGTCGCCTACGGCAAGTCCCTCAAGTTGAACAAGAACACCGTATATATAGCTAAGGGAAAGAAAGTAAAACTCAAGGTCAAGGGGTCCAAGAAGAAGATCGGTTTCGTAAATTGTAAATAGGATGTCCATGTAAAAGCCGCCCGCAGACTGCGGGCGGCATGTGATATTATCATATATAAAGGAGAATGTAGTGACTGAAATTACAAAAAACACAGATTTGATGCTGAGTATCGTGGTGCCGGTTTACAATGTCGAGGAGTATCTGATAGAGTGTCTTGATTCCATAGACAGGAGCATTCGGAACCTCGAAGCGGAGGTTCTGCTGGTGGATGACGGATCTACAGATACCAGCGGAGATATGGCGCAGGAGTATGCCGATACACATCCAGGGTTCCAGTGTCTTCATAAGGAGAACGGAGGGTTGTCCGATGCGAGGAACTACGGCGCAGCAAAAGCGAAAGGGAAGTATCTGGCTTTTGTGGATTCGGATGACATGGTTGCCGAGAACATGTACGAAAACATGGTTCGGGCAGCAGAGTATCATCATGCTGAATTGACATCGGTCAATGTGGTAAGGTGTAATTCCAAGGCAGTGTGGGCTTCCCGTCTTCACAGGAAGGTGTTCGATGATATTGAGAAGCCGGCAACGCACATCAGTGAAAACGCATCGCTTATTTACGATACAACTGCGTGGAACAAGTTGATCCTCAGATCCTTCTGGGAAGAAAACGGATTTCAATATCCAGTTGGCTGGCGTTTTGAAGATATGCCTGTATCCCTCGCTATGCATTACAAGGCAAAGAAGATTGCGCTGGTACAGGAAGTCGGGTACTATTGGCGAGTGCGGGATGGGGAGACGCTATCCATCACGCAGGAAAATGGAAGCATCGTGAATCTGGAACACAGGCTGGAAATGCTTCGAAGGATGTTCGCATACATTGAAAGAGAGGCAGGGAGTGACGAGCGCTTGCTTCGAATTTTTAAATACAAAGTCTTATCGCTGGACCTCATTTTGTATATCAATCAAATAAGGAAGATCTCGGGAGAATTGGGGAGAGAGTATTTGGTGGCAATCAGAAAGTTTTACGACCAATTCTACCAGGAGGGGGAGATAGAAGAACTGCCGCTGATCATGAGGCAGAAATACAAATATTTCTTCGATGGACAATTTGAAAAGCTAAATGCCGTCAGAGCATACGAGAGCAAGGCATACAAGCAGGCTCCGGTATATTGTAAAGATGGGAATTATCAGATCCAGGTTTCTGACGATGTATTCGATATCCAGGATCGAACTTTGGGTAACGATTTCAGAGAACTTCTGCCACGGACGGATGTTACAGATCTGAACTGTGTGGAAGGCGATATTGTGTTACAGGGGTATCTCTATTTTCCGCGTATCGATGTCGCTGATGAGGGGGCCCTTGTACTGTCGGCAACCATGAAGGAAATGATTACCGGCAGGGAATACCCGGTTGCGTTAGAACGTCTCGAAAACAAAACCCTCACTTCGGAAAGGGGATTTGTCTTTAGCACAAAGGATGATGTTTCCAGTAGTTATGACTATAGCGGGACAGGATTCCGGCTCGTCCTGCATTTGCCGGAGTCTGTGATGAGTGAAGGTGATTACCTGATCCAGCTTCATTATAAACACGCAGTGAGAAAAGGCTCTGTATTTCTGAACGAAAGAGATCTTGTCAACAGGGAATATTCAGAAGGGCTTGCGTTGGCCTGCGGGGAAGCAACCGCAACCATACGTCATGATGCATATGGGTATCTGCATTTTGTTATCACCAGGGACGAACTCGTCCAGAGTGAAAGAGCGCAAGGTCCGCAGCTTGAATCGGTTTCAGTTGATGGGGCAGTATTAACTATGCATATGATTGGCGTGCCATCTGGGAAGACGGAACTTGTCTATTTCGATGAACTGCGCGGGATTCCCATTGTTCTTGCCAGAAGTCTTTCCTCGGAAAGAGAGGACAGGAACGAAATGGAGTTTCGAGTGAACTTCCTGGATAAGGCGATCACGGACGATCTTTACAGTGGCAAACACGAGTTGAGATTGATGGCCTCCGGAGCGAGCTGGAACAAGGCGGTTGTTTTCTTTGCTGACAGAAGCCTTCGGAGGGAACTGAGGGAGGGCACCCTGAAGGTCACTCTATACTGTGACAGCAGATGTATTCCGATTTTACGAACAGAAAGTCTCTGGGACGAGGATTCCGTCAGTGACGACAGACGCAGGTATCATCGCAAGCATACATATCGGAATTACAGGGAACTTCCTCTGGACGAAAAAACTATTCTGTTCGAAGCCTACTGGGGTGCAAAGTACCAGTGTAACCCGCGCTATCTATATGAATACATTGACAGGAATCATCCGGAGTACACCTGCATCTGGTCTTTTGAAGACGAGAGAACACCAATTGTCGGAAACGGCAGACGGGTCCGAAAGTACTCACGGGAATATTATCGCTGCCTCGCAACGGCCAAATATCTGGTCAATAATGTGAATTTTGAAAATGAGTACGTAAAGAGAGAAGGACAGATCGAGATTCAGACTATGCATGGGACCCCGTATAAGAGCCTGGGGTTCGATGTCGCTGCCGATTTTCCCACAGAGGAACACAAAATCAAGTATTTGAAACGCAATAAACGCTGGAATTACCTGGTCATACAAGGGAAATTCAGTGAAGAGATGGCCTGGCAGTGGTTTCGCTTTGACAAGACGATGCTTCGAACGGGATATCCCAGAACAGATGGGCTTTTTCACGTATCAGAGGAGGAGAAGCAAGAGCTGAAACAAAGACTTGGGCTTCCCCAGGACAAAGAGATTATTCTATACGCACCTACCTTCCGGAGGGAAGGGATCTATGAGATGCCGTTAGATTTGGAAAGACTTCGCAGAGAACTGTCGGAGCGGTACATCCTTCTGATCAGGCTGCATCATTTCGTTGCAAAGAGTTATCAGGTTCCGGCAGATAATTCCTTTATTTTTGACTTTGGAGGCTACAACAACATCGAAGATCTGTTTAAGGTGACAGATCTTCTGGTCACGGACTACTCGTCGATCATGTTCGACTATGCGCTGACAGGCAAGCCGATGATCTTCCACACCTACGATCTGGACGATTACGTGAACGATCTGCGAGGAAGTTACTTTGATATCGCAGAGGAAGCCCCAGGGGCCATCACGAGAACAGATGACGAGCTCCTTGCCGCCATTGGTTCTCTGCAGGCTGGAGAAGTGCCGGAGAAAGCCAGGATCGACCGGTTTAGGGAACGCTACCTGACCTACGAAAACGAGGCATCTTCAGAAGTGATATTCCAGAAGGTGTTTGTGGAAGGGTATCTTGACAAAAATGTGTCCAAGACTATGAGACTGAAGGGGATCGTGAAAAGGCTCCTTCCAAAGAAATTGTTTAAGATGGTGAGGGAAAGAAGACTCGAAAGAAAGCTGTGACTGAGGAATCCCCAAACATCAATTCGCTGCGTCTGGGGTTGTGTGGTTGCCTGGGCACACTATTGAGTGTTATAATAGGGGAATAAATTTCCAATGTAGTTGCAAGAGGGGGACCGATGAAAAGTTTCGTAGTATTATCATACTACCAATTATCACACGCGGTAGCGATGGCGCTGGACATGGAAGAGAAGGGGAATCTGTATTTCTCGACGGTCCAGTCTGGGGTCACGGCTGAACTTTTGGAGAGGATCCGGGCTACCGGTGTTTTTAATGAAGTCGTTGAGATCGATAACCTGAAGCTGGAGAATCCCCTGACAAGTAAATTAAAGCTGCTTCAGAATAGTTCAGATAAGGAGATCGAACATATAGGGAATCGCTTGTTTGAGAAGCATATTGTGCCGTACTGTGAGCGTGTTTTTTCGGGGGCGGATTATCAGGACGACCTGTATTTATATAACGATTTCCAGCCGTACTATTACTATATTGCAGGACATTTTTCGCACATTATCGGTGTTGAGGACGCGTACGGTGTGCTGGAGAAGCAGATGAATCTGATCAACCACACCGGCATAGAGGCCTTTCACTATGGACAATACAAAAGCCGGTTTGTGGGGAAATACTGGCCGGAAATGCAGTGGAAGAACAGTGCGGTCAAAACAGTACTCAGCAGTGTCCCACTTACGGAGGAGGCTCCCGCCTACCTGAAGGAAAAAGTCAGAGTGCTGGACTACTACGAACTTGTCAACAGGCACCCGAAAGAGCATCGCGAGGTATTGGAGTCTATTTTTGGGGTTGTTTTCCCGGATTTTATACCGGAATCCTCGCTGATCCTTACACAGCCGCTCAGTGCCAATCGGTATTGTACTGCGCTGGATCAGTTCCTGTTTCACAGAAAGCTCATTCTCGAAGAACTGGAGCACTCCCAGGTGGTGTACGTAAAGCCTCATCCGGCAGATCGGACCGATTATTCGGTTATCGATGATGAAAGAGTCATCGTGCTTGAAAAACGATTTCCTGTGGAACTTCTCTGTGATCGTAATGTGGAATTTCGCCGCGTGGTTTCGATGATGTCTACTGCAACGGGACTTCTGAAGGCAGAAAAACATGTCCAGTTCATAGACAAACTGGATGCGGACAGGCAAGATATCGCGGACAAGATTTCAGAGTATATTGCTGAAGAGAGCGTGCAGCTTGACCTGTATGTAAGGGTGAGAGAGTGCACACCGGAAGTCTACGTGAATGTCTATCTTCTGTGTAGGAAGGCCAAGCAGATCGATTACCGCATACACGTGCTGCTAGAGGGGATTCCGGAAGAAGAGCGTCAGTATTTTTCCTTCCGCTACGCCGAAGAGAGGGTACGGCAATACCTGGAAGAGAAAGCCCTGCGTGGAGAGCCGGTCCTTTGGGAGAAGGAGATTCGAAAGATCCCGAAGCTGAAGCAGGAACTGCTCACAGAGATAGAGATCGCTGCATACGAGGACGGCTCTGATCACGCGCTTGTGCGGATGATGGCAGAAACAGAAGGTGATTTTGCGTTCCTCATGGATGCGCACAATATGGGGCATCTGGTCAGAAAGGACCTGTTGGCGGTTCTCAGAAAAGAGATCGTGAAGTCTGTGAAAGTTTTCCCGGGACATACGATCGCCATGGGCGTTAGATGTGAGCTTGGTACGGGGGCGTCCGGAACTGTCATCGATAATCGGCTTTCCAACAGGCTTTTCCACAAGGCATTTCTGCGGCAAATCCTTGAAAGTGATCCGAATGCATTTGATAACTTTTGTCTGCTTTCGGTAGGGAGCGAGACTGTGGGTATATTCGCCCGAAACAATCTCTTTGTTGCAGAACAGGATTGCGCACTGTTGCGAGAGGAGGAAGTTTCCCTGCAGAGAAGACTCCAGTCCTGCACGACTACAGACGAAGTTGCTGCGATGATCAAGGCAATTCAGATATGGCGGGACGCCAGGAACCAACCAGTCTCCGGTCTGATGCAGGTATTGCAGGAGTCCGGATTGGAGCAAGGGCTGTTGGCCGAGGGTCTGTGTGCGGCTTTTGCCAACGAGATAATGGCACAAAAGCGCGAGAGATCCCGATTCTTGTACAAGAAGGAATTAGAGCTCAGATACTGTAATGAGGAAGTAATGAAGACTATTCCGCAGAGGGTTGCTGAGTGCGGCAAGGAATCCAGAAGCATTGCCGAAAAGATAAAGCGAAGAATAAAGAAAAAGTAACGAATGTATTAAAGATGGATGGCAGATCGCTCATCCATCTCTTTTCTTTTCTCCATAGGTATTCTCAATCGAAAGCGCCAACTTTGTGTCGTCGGTGAAATATGTATCTTCCCCCAGATCGATGGCCATGCGTATCTCATCCTCCGTATTGAGAATCCACACATTGAACGCTTTGTTGTTTTTATGGGCAAGTGTGCAGTTCTCATCATTGCACAAAGCTTTGTTAACCGAGAGTATATCCACATACGAAAGCTCACAGCCTCTCTCAAAGGCAGACTGATCTTCGCACAGATACAGTTTTGGCATATTGGGATAACTGTGCTCCAGTGCCTGCAGAGCCTTAGCCGAATAACACTGTACCACAATGTGATCCTGATATCCGTAGCGATCCACCAGGCGCTGGAATGCTCTTATCGTATCCATATCACCGCTCTTCAGTTCGATGATGTAGCAGATGCGTTCTCCGTATCGGTCAAACACATCACTCAATTTTAAAATATGATTTCCGCTTCTGGTCCTGAGCCTGTCGATCTCAGAATCCCGCATGTCTTCATATAATTTGCGGTCTCCAGTAAGCCGTTCTGCCGATTCGTCATGGGAAACGTACAGTGTCCCTTCCTTCGATAGAACCACGTCCTGCTCGATATTCTTTGATCCGTATTCTATCGCCAGATCGTACTCCGCAAAGGAATGCTCTTCCGCCTCCTTGGATGCTCCGCGATGGGAGTAGATATGATTGGCAGGGGAATCATATATCATACACTGAACGCCGGGCCGAATCTGGTTCGAGGGCTGGACAAGTGCACAGGATGTCAAAAGACATATCCCCAGAAGAACATATGGGATTGTCAGACTTTTTTTTCGAAGTATCAACATTATCATTTTGTGAAAACCGATTATCGTTGTTCATGGTTTTATATATGATACAATATCCCTCTAAAGCACGTATCCGCCACACTATAAACCAAAGTCAAATGCACGAGGGTAACTCATCATGGAAGATGTATATAATACCATCACAATATCCGGATCCGTTTTGTCTATATATTTTTTTAATGATTTATGATAATGACGCAAATCAATCACATCAACTTCATTAAACATGAACGATAGGTAGGGCTGCATAGCGATCGTAAAGGAGTCCTTCAATACTAGTATTTTCTTTTTGTTAGATGCGTCAGGATTCTTTTGAATACATAGAGGATAATCTCCTCCAATGTAAGTCGCATAAGTGTTGACATTGTAGTAGTCTTTTACAAGGTTGCTATCTTTGAACATTACTTCTCTAAAAGATCCTTTGCGGTGTTCGTTATGAACAGGAACATCAACTTCCATTTTCGTCTTAAATAATGGGTATATAAGCGAAAAGTCTTCTGCTCCGCCAGAATACACCAGTCCTGTCTTTTTCCCTTGGCTTCCTAGAAACCAGTTCCTATACTTATCTACATGGTAGTAGTCCAGGTTCGCTGTCATAGGATCGTAATCATATGCATACCGCTTCTTGAAAAACGTGGCCATCTTTCCGTATGCCCAGAATCCCGTTTCTGGTTTCCAATGCTGATCGGTCCGGAAAAAAGCAGAATACCAATCAGGATAATCAATTGCCAGCGGCTTTCTGAGATCGTAAAAAGGCACTTTTTCTTTTGAGAGGTATTTCAGCATGTTGTTCTGATTAACATTTCCCTTCTCATCGAACCCTTTCGGAACTTCTTTGTTTCCGTCAAGTGGGGAGACCTTATACGGCACTGAAACATACAAAAATTCCTCGCCTCGGGATTCTACATAATCGCATAGTTTGGTGATCTCATCGGCATAGGGTTTTACATCGCCATCAAAATAGCGATAAGTAAGGTAGCCATTCTTCAGCCTCAATACAGTGTTGTACCAGTTGCTGAAAAGTGCTCTCCTAGTTGCGCCATGCAGTTCAACAAAAGCCATTTTTGTCACAAAGGCATTGTTATAAGTATCTTCCACCTTTCCAATCAACTCGTGTGCCGAACTGACATTCTCCACTTGTTCATGTTTCACATACTGATCAACTAATGGTTGTAACGAAAGCAGGCAATTGCCTGCATTCACTGCTGCTAATGCGAATACAACGATTAAAAAGCTAATTGATAAAAGTCTTGTTTTCATATATGCCTCAAAAGTTAAAATATATAAACGGGTTGTAACTGCCTAATACGAGATAAGAAATACCAACCAGAAATAAAACCATATATACTACTATAGAAATGCCACTAAAGATATTCAAGTACTGGTTATTCTTCACAATCCGATTCTTTATATATCGGAACGCAGAAGTAGAATATACGATGGCAAATGCCAGAAAAACACCATATTCATGTAGATAAAACAACACATCCGTTGAGAATATTGGTAAACCGGCTGTACCGAACATCGAACTGATATAATGAAGCGTTGCATTTAATCCTACATCACGGAAGAGCACTCCATTCAGGATCACCAGCATTACTAAAGTGAATATACGATATATCACTTTTCCTGCCTTGCCTTCAAACCGATCGGGGATTTTTGTATACTTCTCGAAAACCAAAATAGCGAAATAAATTAGTCCCCAAAAAAGGAAAACCCAATCAGCACCATGCCAGATTCCGGTAATCGCCCACACCACGAATAAATTACGTATGGTTTTAATTGTGGATCCTCTGGATCCACCTAAAGGAATGTATACATAATCTCTAAACCAATTACAGAGGGATATGTGGTTTTCAGACCAAAATCCCTTCATAGAACCTTTGCTATATGGATAAATAAAATTCTCTTGGAACTGAAATCCCAACATTTTTCCAAGGCCGATCGCCATATCAGAATACCCTCCAAAATCAAAGTATATTTGAAGGGCATAGGATATAGCACCTAACCAAGCGCAAATCACTGATCCGGAGCCACTTCCGATAGTCTCATAACTCCAATCTGCTATGAGCGCAATATTATTGGCTATGAGTACTTTTTTAGAAAACCCAATGAGAAATCTCCGAACACCATCTCCGAAAGAATCCGGGGTAATCGTTCGATTATAAATCTGTCTTTCTATTTCAGTATAACGTACGATCGGGCCTGCAATTAATTGAGGGAATAATGCTATATATAAACCTAGAAAGAATGGGTTTTTTTGGGCTTTCGCTTGTCCACGATATACATCGATTACATATGACATGGCCTGAAAAGTAAAAAATGAGATACCAATTGGAAGAACGATATCAAACTGCGGAACCAGATCTGTGAAAATCTTGTCAAGATTACTTGCGGCAAAATTCAAATACTTGAAAATAAAAAGAATTAAAAGATTCATGATCACAGCTATGGTCAATATCCAACGCCTTAGAGCTTCCTTTGCGCATTCAAGGCTCAGCCCAAACAGATAATTCATTGCAATAGATGTAAGCATCACAAATACAAACTTTGGTTCTCCCCAAGCATAAAATATGATGCTCGCCACAAACAGGAAATAGTTTCGATACTGATCTTTCAAAACATGATCAATGCCTAACACACAGGGCAAAAAGACAAATAGAAACGATAAACTAGAAAAAAGCATTATACTCCTCACCAACACTAATTATTTATAAAACTATTATTTTCACAATAAACAATGGAGAAAACGGATGTTTATTCAAAAACCCGGTTCTCATTAATATTACTCAGCAGGGGCTGAAGCCTCCCTGAAAAGTTGTTCAAGGGTCCTCTGTTCAACGTCACCATATTTCTTTCTAACGCAATCTACAGTTAGTAAATCCTTGCCGGAAACAGGATGATAAACATAAAGTACCTGTATCTCTTCTAATTCACTCGCATGGCGTAATGGACAATATGCGTTTATATCAGTTGTCAAATATGCATCAAAGAAATGTACATAACCCCTGAAACCTGTTAAACCCGATATAAAATGATAGGGGATCCTTTGAATTTCACCCTTCTCGTTTGATAAAATACGCTGGAAGCAATCTGTCAGTTATGATTAATTGTGCCTTTCCGATTTTTTCCGGAAGCCTTTTAAAAGAGGTTATAAGATTAACCCTATCATAGTCATTTTCTTTTGCGACAAGTTCCAACCACTTATGTTCTTTTTTTAAAAATGATGATTCACGCCCCTGTTCACTTGTAATAAGCAAACAAAGGCCCTTATCTATTGGGTCAGCGCATGTGGTAGCAAATCGATGTTGTTTTTGTTTTCTTTTGTCTATAGACGTAATATGCTCAAAATGCTTTTTAAAATAAGGATACGCCGCATGAATATCTTCTAATCTCATTCCTATCTCACCTCTGAATCACTAATCTAGGCGTTAAAAGAATACATAGGATCGCGATGAAAAAAACGGATTATTGTTTGAAAAGATTCCCTATACCTTACCGTATAGTTCTTTTATCCTACGGATAATCCTATCTGTACTGTGACCATCGCAGGCCCCTATATAATCTGCACAGAACTTGTCATAATCAGAACCGAGTGGATACTCTCCTTGTCGTATGAAATCTATCAACGCATCCTCGGTCGTGATGATTGGACCTGGTAGTTCATGGTCAAAATCTAGATAAAAATCGCGATCATAATCACCGTAATCATAACAGAAGAATGCCATCGGCTTTCTCAATAACGCATACTCAAACATGGTTGATGAATAATCAGAAATCATCAGATCTGACACGAACATCATGTCATTAGTTGGGACATCTCTGAGCTCCAACACATTATCATAGCTCCCATTTAGTATAGGCTCCGTCATGACAGGATGAGGGCATAGTACGAACACCTGATTAGGCAAGAGCTCCTGCGATAAGTGTGCGAAATCTAGTTTTGGGGAAAATCTAGTTCTCCCGAGTCCAGGAATATCTCTAAAGGTCGGCGTATACAGAATCACCTGCTTGTTTTTAAGTTCTGGATGAACTTTGTGTACTTTCTCCACCACTTTCGTTTTATAACTGTCGTCAAAAAAGTCATCTGTTCTGGCTACGCCGATTGCCTCGACTTTTTCGCGTGATATGCCAAACGCCTGCGCAAAAACATCACGAGCGCGCTCCGAACTCACTGTAACAAGATCATAGTTTTTATGATATAGAGCTTCTCTTCCGGGTAACATCTTCGTGTTATCTAGGCCGAATTGTTTCCCGGTCCCCGTTGCATGCCAGAGCTGGATGTAAATTTGAGTCGGCTTCTTGTCCCATAGTACACTCAGATAATCGTCGGTAATAACCATCTTGCTTGTAGCGGCCAATTTACGAGCTTGGTCAACATACTCCGGGTATGCGCCTAATCTTGTCTTTGCGAAAATGACTTTAGGCAAATCCAATCGGTCATAAACCTTCTGCATATTCCCGAGGAGTTTGTCTTCCGATCTTGCAGAAATAAAAGCCACTCTGGCTTCAACCTTCGCTTCCAGTAACTTCCTACGAAGCATACGTGTACGAAGCTCTTTGCTCCCCTTATGAAGCCCCTTCTTCTTTAAGATTGTTTTAATGATCCGTATTTCCGATGCTATGTGCGTTTTTCTGGAATAATCATATATGCATAACCGTCCCTTGATATACTTGATAATATAATCACCCTTGATACAGAAGGATCCTTCTAACCCTCTTGATAATTCTGTCTGCTGATCGCATCGTGGTTTTAGCCTGATCGTCACCCCGCAAACATCAACAAGAAACGAAATCTTCAAACCTCTTTTTAAAGGTACTCTGACATTGTACACTTCCCCTTTAATGATTGTTTCCCCTACCAAACCTTTCATTTCGAACTTTTCAAATAAATGAATGCTTACCGGGTACTCTATACCGGAATTGTCTCTAACAAAAAAACGATATTCTTGTTTAAGGCAACTAAGCCGGCTGAGGCCTTCTATAACAAGATCTTTCCCTTGCATAGATATTGTGTTGATCGATAAGATATCTCCGGCCTTCAGTGAAAGGATTTTCTTATCGTGCAAATAGAACTTCCCGGAAGTTAAATCCGCAGATTCAATGACTTGCCCGTCATGTTTAAGGTTAAGGTAATATAGTTTCCTATATTGAGAGAGGTTCCTTGCGCCTAAGATGACATTGTCATCGATTTTACGCAGCACCTCTTGCAGACAAGCGATATGACGAACCTTATCGCTTTCGGAAAACCGTTTCATAACCGTCCGGTTATAACTGCGCCACTTAATATCGTAGAACAAGACTTCCTGGATCATCTCTGGCACATTTCCATATTCTTTTTCAGCATAACTAATCAACTGATTATAGTATGAGTCAAACACATCAAAATACCAGGCATCCTGATAGACGATGGACCGGGACAATTGATTGCTTGAGAAGTTCTTTCTGTAATAGAATATAGCGTTTGCAATGACGCCGATATTCATTTTCTCCAAAAGAAGACAATTAATATATAAGGAATCTTCGCCATAGTTCACATTTTCATCGAAGAAGCTGCCTAAAATAGCGGAGCTTTTAAATACCGAATTACCGATCGATACCGAGGTATAAGTAGGTTCCGTCTCTAGATTAACAACCCTACTCCCCTTACTGAATTTGTAATCCAAAGGATGCTTTCGACCTTCAAAATCTCCAATATACTCCATTCTACAGGAGCACACGTCAATAGACTCGTGATTATTGTGAAAGAATTTATAAATTCTGGAGAAGGCATGTCTATCCCAAATATCATCGCTGTCAAAAAAGATTGTGTATGTACCTTTGATATATTTAATGCCCATGTTTCGAGCACTGGAGACTCCACCATTTTCTTTTTCTATATATACAATATTGTTTGGATAGCGTTTCTGATATTCTTTGCAGATATCTCCACTTCTGTCCGTGCTTCCATCGTTCACCAATATCAGTTGTATGTTATCTTCGAATCCTAGCGTCTGTTCAATCACACTGTCAATTGCATTGTTTAAATATTCTTCGGCACAAAAAACAGGCGTGATAACAGAAATCTTAAAATCATCCCTCATAAATACTCTCTCACTTCAGTTATTTGATTATATGGTGGCGTATTCTTTGCTGCAGCACAACAAAAGCCAATTTACAAAAGTGCCCTTTGGATTTATTTTTCCCAGGCCATTACAGTCTTTCCGCCTGCTTTCCGGATGTCCTCATCGAAGGCATAGTTCATGTCCTTTATGGAGTGTACTACTATCGTCTGATCTACGATATTCTTAAGGTAGTCCACAACTTCAGGATTTTCCTCGAAAAACAACACAACGTCCTGAAAATCCTTCACCCCGCTCCGGCTCGAGCCGAAGATGGTGAGGCCTTTCTCTAACACCATTCTCGTATTGATGGGAACGAACTCCTCCGAGACGCCCAATATAGAGATTGTTCCCTCTGGATGGATATAATCGATGATCTGGTTGATACCTGTCCCTGATGCGGGCCCGCCGATGCATTCAAATGCATGATCCACCCTCAAGTCATCTGGGATCTCTGCAACATCGAAAGTCTTCTCTGCAAACAGGAAATCCTTCATCTTGTTATCATCGATCCCAAAAATATATATATCAGTCTCCGGAAAGCGCTTCTTAAACAATAAAGAGGTCACAAAGGCAAGGTTTCCATCCCCCCAAAAGCCAACTGTCTCTCTGCGGGTATGCGCCTTACGATCAAATCGATTGATCGCATGCCAAGCAACAGAAACAAATTCTGTAAATGCCGCGACTTCCTTACATATTCCGTCTGAAATACTAACAAGGCGATCTCTCCTGATGGCTACCAGATCCTGCATGAATCCATCGAAGCCACTGGCGCGAAATTTGCTGCTGCGGAGATAATTCTCCGCGATGATTTCATCTTCTTCAAAGGGGGTGTTCGGTACCATGACGACAGACTGTCCAGCCGAAAAATCCCCCCTCGGATCGAATACCACATCTCCAATGCCTTCATGTATCAATGCCATTGGAAGTTTTTGTTTCAGTACCTTTGCAGAGCGCGTCCCTTGATAATAACGCTGATCCGCATTGCAAATCGAGAGATGGGTCGGTCTGACCAGAACATCGTCGCTCCTGAGGTCTACATCTGTAAATGCAGCCTCAAATTGTCTGGGCGAAACCAGTCTATATATCGTATTTAGCACTACTTCCCTCCTCTCAACAATGTTTCTGCTAACTGAAGATCATATGGATACGTCACTTTAATATTGAAAGTTTCTCCCATCACAAGTGCCACTTGTTTCCCTTTTATCACGAACACTTTGGTAGCATCCGTCAACGACTCTTTCTCGTCCTCGGTCAAACTATTATATAATTCCTTGAATTCCTTCGCTCGGAAACTCTGAGGGGTTTGCCCCTGATAGTAATTGGCGCGATTTGGAATTTGCGAGATCGTTTCCCCATCAATGCTTTCAACTAAAGTGTCGGTAGCTGGAATTACGGTATCACATGGCTGCCCTGTCTGAGCAAAGGCCATGTTCTCTTCCAAAACACGTTGCGTAATGAACGGACGAACGGCGTCATGTGTAATGACATAAGTGTCCTCTTCCAGACCATAATTTTCCTCAATATACTGGATTGCATTCATGATCGTATCATTTCTCAAGCGTCCACCTTGCAATACCACATACTGATTACTGTCCGGCAGATATTTTTCCAGGAGGTCTTTTGTGTAAGAAATCCATGGTTCCGGACAGAGCACAAGGATTTTATCCAACCTGCTGTTTATGTAGAACTTTTCCATCGTATGAACCAGAATGGGCTTGTCTCCGATATGAAGAAACTGCTTTGGTTTCTCCGCATTTCCCATTCTTGTACCGGTACCCCCTGCCACGACAATACCGTATATTTTCATTTTCTTCATCTCCTCTCTTTGATGCTCTCTTGTTTTGTACTGAAAATGCAGATGCCTAATGAACAAATACCAATATAAGAAGGTCACTATTGAATCAAGGGAGGCGTCGCCCCTTTACCTGGAATGAATTCTCACTTTTCGCCACAACCGCTGAAGTTTCGTCGTGAAATTGCGTCGTTTTGACTTGTTTTTGTCAATAAAGCACTTGCTATATACTGTGTCAAACGATGACTCGCCTTCAAAGGCGCCGTAGTTCTTTTTGAAACTGTGGGTATCTTCTGTAAACCTGACATGTTCATCCCGTGCTATACGAATTGCCTTCTCTAACTGTTCTGGCGTCTTCACAATCGCACCTGGTGCATTCTTCTCCAGCTCAAAACACTCGTCTTCCGGGATGTTTTCGTTGGAATCAAGATCCCCTATATAAATGACTATCGGTTTGTTAACAGATATCGCATAAAACATGGTGAACGAATAATCCGTCACCAGAACGTCTGTAATTGCAATGATGTCTTCTGTCCGTCGGTAATTACTCAAGTCGATAATACAAGCTGTGTCTGCGATTCTTTTGTCGATATGATCAAAGAACGTAATTATGCAATACTCATCGCCCAAAGCTGTCTGAAGAGCAAGCAAATCTAAACAGGTCCGATCATCTTCCTTCGGGCGGTATCCTGGCGCGTATGTTACAATTCGCTTGTCACCCGGGATATGCAGCCTCGATTTGATTTTCTCAACGGGTTCTGTTGTGTCACTGTATTGAACGGAGGCTTTTATCAGAGCGCCTCTAAAAGACTTCCATTTCCGAGCCTGTTGCGCACTATAGTTCCCTGCCACGACTAAATAATCGCAATGAGATACTCTCTTTTCTATTGCTTTATTCTTTTGGCTCAGTTGATAACTTGCGACTGCATCTGTTTCTAAACAATGCAAAGGATAAGATTCTGGCATGATAATTTCAATCTGCGAGGATCTTTTTATAAAACCTTTTCCAAAGCCAATATTGCTGACTAAGTATTTAGCAGTTGCAAGATAGTAGTAATACTCTTTCGAGTTTTTACGTACCCGTAGTCCACCTCTCCCAACAGGAATTCTGTCGTCTTCCAGTACCCAGATACACTTAAACTCCGGATGATTCTCGGTCAGGTATTCGTAAAACCTTGCAGGCGCATGCTGGGGTATTTTTCCGTCGTATTCTTCGAATAAAACGCACTGGGAATCGAGGGGGAGTTTTCTAAGAGAAGGGTATACTTCTTTCTTAAGATATCTTCTTTTCTCTCCACTATTCGATTCACTATCCCACAACGTACGTGTATATAGAGTCAGTCTGTTAGAATGATCCCCAAAAATCATTACTTCCAAAGAGTCCGTTGTTACTCTTCCTTTTTCCTTGTGCAGAGAATCAATGTACGAATATGTGTGCTTTCCTCGTTTATCGTATTCGATCTCCAGAAAGAACTTCCCGGAATATAACGGCTGTAAGATTGCAGAACTCGTGAAATCAATTCGAAAACAGAGCTTATCAGTTCCATCATATGTTGTTTCGGCAATGTCAATATGGCTTGCCAGTAATCTGTCTTTGTAGCATAATTTCATTTTCCCTATCGCATCACGACAGTCTTTGGGAACAACCAGAGAAAGGCAAAGCTCTTTTCCTTCCACATTTACTTTGTCCACGAAAAATTTGTTATGAGATACGCTTTCTGACGGTAATAAAACCCTGTCTTCTTGCCTGACTACGCTTGAATTTATTATTATTGCTCCATGTGCATCATGGGTGATTTTCACTCTGCATACATCATCATATAATTCCATTCCATCTGAATACTCAGTCTGCCAAGTCTCTTGCTCGTCAAGGGCCAGACAGCCTTGGCAAAGCACATGATCGTATTCCACGAACACCATATACTCTTCGTTTTGATCTGCAGGAAGCATATCTAAACGAAGGGTCCCGATGAATCCGGTTCCGTCATAATTGTATTCTTTTGTTGTTTTGTCCGAATCATTGTACACAAAACCACGTATTCCACTTAGTTTTGTGTTCTGAAATCGATCTGTAGGCAACTCAATGATCCGTCCAGAAACTGTTTCTAAAAGAAAAACCTGTATCTTCAAGTTCGCCGGTGTTCTAATGTCCACCCGAGGGATGTACACATGCCCGGTTATTCTCAATTCTCTTCCGTTCCAGCAAATGTCGGAAGTGTAATAATTCGGTGTATACCATCTGAAGTCATCGTTCGCCAGCCTTTTCGGAATAGTGAATACATCCTCGGGTAACTCGAAACGATAGCCTGCATCTGCTTTCTGAATAGTTGCTTTGCTGTAGTATTTCCGATGGTATGCGATTGTCTTCTCTAACTTTTCGTAATCTTTTGCAATCAGGTACTCATATTTTTGCAGCGTAATGACTGGAAGTGATGACAATTCTGTTCCGTCATAGTGCCTGTATAAAAAATCACAGATCAAATCCCGGTATGCGGTTTTGTTTTCCGGGGTCATGTTTTCCATTTCATTGATATAGAAAGAGAAATCGAAAGAGAGAATCTTTTCTTTCAAGAGTGTTTTTAACCGCTGCCCATCTTCTTCCTTGTCAACAAAACGAAACATGCGATCATACATGGCTGTTCTGTGTTTTAGATTATTGATTGAGGAATTATTCTGTGTGATAGAGGCTGATTCACCATCTCGCACTCGCCATAAATATCCCACTTCGTGAACGATCGCCACTCGATTTGCACGACAATGCATTTCCAAAGCGATTGGCATGTCTTCAAACAACCAGCCTTTTGGATACTGAAAGCCATTCTTTTCCCAGAAATCTCGGCGGATCATGCGATTTGCTGCAGTAGTGTCGTATATTAGATTGTCACACTCTCGGATATGGGTTACTGTTTTCTTGAGATTATTAAACACTCTCTTATGAAGCCCTGAACCCCATATCCTCTTTGAATTAAAACGCACCAGATTGACAATGGTGAGGTCAGCCTGGTGATAATCAGCAGCACGAATCATGTTGCGATACATATTCTCTGTCACAAGATCATCGGAATCTGTAAAGGCAAGATATTTGCCTTTTGCTCTGCTGATTCCAAAATTCTTAGCATCAGCAGGCCCTCCATTTTCTTTTCGATAGTATCTGAATCGAGAATGCTCATGTTGAAATGCAAGCGCAATTTCCGAAGTCCGATCTTCTGAACCGTCATCAATAAGCAGAACCTCTGCCTCTAGCCCTTGAATGCTTTTCTCGATCGACTCGAGACACTCTTTCAGATACTCTTCCGCATTATACATTGGGACTATAACGCTTAGTTTTAATTCGCGGTC
The DNA here is from genome assembly GCF_000688015.1 of Eubacterium sp. AB3007. NCBI lineage: Bacteria > Bacillati > Bacillota > Clostridia > Eubacteriales > Eubacteriaceae > Eubacterium > Eubacterium sp. AB3007. The sequence continues at coordinate 1,573,782 of NZ_JIAD01000001.1, read as the reverse complement.
GCCCATATCCTCAATCATTCATCCCTCTCGAATAAACACGGGGTTATATTTTTTGTGTGTTCCTGAGTTCGCGTAGCCTGTCGAACAGCTTCTTTGGAAGAATTCTCTTCACTACAGCCTTTATTCGCAGATTCCTGGCCACATTCTTTTCGATATAGCCCTCCACGAAGACCTTTTGGAAAACCTTCCTCGACGAGTCGTTGTTTTCGTAGGTAAGATACTTGTTTCGGAAGCGTTCGATCCTGGATTCATTATGAATCTCGCCGCTCTCCAGCGCATATATAGCTGATAGAAGATCCTCATCCGTTTTCGTGATCATCCCTGGAGCTTCCTTTGTAATATCAAAGTAACTGCCGCGTAGATCGTTCACGTATTCGTCCAGATCATAGGTATGGAAGATCATAGGCTTTCCTGTGAGTGCAAAATCAAACATGATCGAGGAGTAGTCCGTGATCAGAAGATCTGTAACTTTAAACAGATCTTCGATGTTGTTGTATCCTCCAAAATCAAAAATGAAGGAATTATCTGCCGGAACCTGATAGCTCTTCGCTACAAAATGGTGAAGTCTGATCAGAAGAACGTATCGGTCCGATAGTTCCTTACGCATTCTTTCCAGATCTAGCGGCATTTCATATACGCCTTCCTGCCGGAAGGTAGGCGCATACAGGATGATATCCTTATTCTGTGGCAACCCTAACTTTTCTTTGAGGAACCGGCGTTTTTCTTCTGAAACGGCGAAGAGTTCATCCGTCCGCGGGTATCCTGTTCTCAGGAAAGTCTTATCAAATCGGAACCACTGCCACGCCATCTCTTCGCTGAACTTACCCTGAACAATCAGGTAATTCCAACGCTTGTTGCGTTTCAAGTATTTGATCTTATGTTTCTCTGTAGGAAAGTCTCCCGTTACGTCGAAACCCAGGCTCTTATATGGGGTGCCGTGCATGGTCTGGATCTCGATCTGTCCCTTTCTTTTTACATACGCATTTTCAAAATTAACGTTGTTGACTAGATACTTTGTTGTGGCCAGATATCGATAGTATTCTTTGGAGTATTTGCGGACACGGAGACCATTTCCAGTGATTGGGGTCCTCTCGTCTTCCAACGACCAAACACAAGTATATTCCGGATGGTGCTTATCAATATATTCGTATAAATAGCGTGGATTGCACTGGTATTTCGCCCCCCAATAGGCTTCGAACAGAATTGTCTTTTCGTCTAAAGGAAGTTCTCTGTAAGTCCGATATGTATGTCTGCGATGATACCTGCGTCTATCATCGCTGTTGGAGTCCTCATCCCAAAGGCTTTCCGTGCGCAGGGTCAGAATACATCGTTCATCACAGTACAACATCACTTTAAGATTCTCTACTGTTAGATCTTCGCGAAATGTCCTGGCTGTCAGAACGGATTCTGCCTCTTCCCAGCAAGAGAATTTTCCCTTCAGCCGAAGATCATGTTCCCCTGTGTAAAGATTATTCGCAATGGATTTGTTCGAGAAATCGATTATATACTCTTGGATCTGTTGAGTCGGGGTCTCTATTTCTTGGCTAACTGCAAGCAGTTGCGGGCCGCCCCTCAATTCGTCATAATAGACCAGTTCTGTATCTTCTTCAGGTACATTTGCGAGTTGCAAATGTAGTTGCGAGTCGACCGTATGTGCGGCAATCAGATGCGGACGGTGTGTAGCCACCACTGGGGGTGGACATACATTTCCCCTCGTCACTACAATATGTAGATATCCGTATGCATCGTGTCGAATACGCGCCTGTGTATCTCCGAAGGGTAGCACAATGCCCTCCGAATAGGATCTATTAGCACTCGACCTCTCATTCAGGAATACAGAACCTTTCTTCACTGCATGGGTATAATGAAGTTGGATTAGATAATCCCCTTCCTTCGGTGATATATCTTTCAAGTCAACCTCGAGTCCAAAACCTGTGCCATCGTAATTGTACTCAGTGGCGCAATCGTCCCGGGAGCTGAAGACAAAGCCTCGTTCCATAGTGAGCGCTTTGTTATCAAAACGTCCTATCGGCAATGAATATTCCTCTCCAGTGACCATCTCCTTCAGGAAAATCGACAAATCGAGTTCCCTCGCGGTGTTGATACTGATACGTGGAAAGTAAAGATAGCCTCTTAAGCGTAGTTTATCCTCGCCACAATTCATATATGTCACATCTGTTCTGGGATGCATGTCTTTGAGGTCGTTTTCCAGGTGTCTGTCGGTAATGTCGAAAACATCATCAGAGACCCGGATGTGATACTGGCCGTCTTCGACAAGAACCGGAGCTTGCTTCAGTGCCTTAATACCATAAACACAGACTGTGTTCAGTTTCTCAAACTCGCCAGCAAAGAAATACCTGTATTTCTGCCTCATAAGAATAGGGAGTGAATCTATTTCCTCCTCCTGAAAGAACTGGTCGAAGAAAACTTTGATTTCCAGAAGATACTGCCTTCCCAGTTCTTTTGAGATTTTCCTCACCTGATTGATATATAAAATGAGATCCAGGGACAGGACTTTGTATTTGAAAATACGCAACAAACGCTCATTGCCCTCTGCCTCGTTTGCGATATATGCGAACATCCTTCGGAGCATCTCCAACCTGTGTTCCAGATTTACGATGCTCCCGTTTTCCTGCGTGATGGATACAGACTCGCCATCTCGCACCCGCCAATAGTACCCGATCTCTTGCACCAAGGCGGTTTTCTTTGCTTTGTAATGCATAGCGAGGGACACCGGCATGTCTTCAAAGCGCCAACCGACCGGATATTGAAAACCATTCTCCTCCCAGAAGGTTCGGAGAATCAGCTTGTTCCACGCTGTTGTGTCGTAAATAAGAGACGCGTTTTCGTTGATATGCGTGGTTATCGTTTCAATATCATCGAACACCTTCCTGTGAAGACTGGAAGACCAAACCGCTCTGGAATTACACCTTACCACATTGACCGATGTCAGTTCTGCATGATGATACTCTGCGGTCCGAATCATGTTATCGTACATGTTCTCGGCAACCATATCATCCGAATCTACAAAGGCCAGATATTTCCCTCTGGATTTCGCAGCGCCGAAATTCCTCGCATCAGATAACCCTCCATTCTCCTTATGAAGACACCGAAACCCCGGATGTGTATCGGCATACTCTTGCGCCATCTCTCCACTGGCATCTGTCGACCCGTCATCCACCAGGATGACCTCGGCATCTATATTGCGGATGCTCCGGTCGATGGAATCCAGACAATCTGTCAGATACTCTTCCACGTTATAGACAGGCACAACGATGCTGAGCATAAGTTCCTGATTGTTGTTGTCATTCATGTCATGCTCCTTTGCCAAATTCTCTTTCACAGATCTCCAGATCATGTTCTGCCCGTAGGAAAATATACATATTTTCATTATAGGTCAAATCAACCCTAAAATCAACCTCTCTTCAATTATTGTATTTTTATAAACAGAAAGCCTGTTAGGTCAGAACAACCCTGAATACATATAGGGCAATATGACATAATAATCGTATGGAGAAAGGAGGCGGCCTTTTATGACAGGGAGCAGATTGAAAGCTCTTCGTAAAAAATGTGGCTATACACAGGTAAAAGTGCAAATGCTGACCGGAATAGATCAGTCTGACTATTCCAAGATCGAGCGGGGGTTTCGGTTACCCACTATCGAACAGGCAAAGCGTCTGTCCAGAGTGTTTGAGACAAGCATTGACTATATCTATGGCGAAACGGACGTCCAAGAACCTTATCCAAGAAAAAAGGATAACAAATCAGACTAGAGAAGAGCTTGGCACATGAGAACAGATTTGGCTGCAGAGAAACATCCTGCAGTGCGTTTTGTTTATGGCATTTTTTCAGATTAAGGTGGGCTCGTAGTTAAAGGAGGATATTACAACATGAAGGAAAAGGTAATCGTAACAGGTGCGGATGGTTTTATCGGCAGCCACCTGACAGAGGAACTCGTACGCCAGGGCTACGATGTAAAGGCTTTCGTATACTACAATTCGTTTAATAACTGGGGTTGGCTCGATACTACCCCGAAGGAGATCCTGGATGAGATCGAGATCTTTACCGGGGACATCAGAGACCCCAATGGTGTGCGAGAGGCCATGAAGGGCAGAGATGCGGTGTTCCATCTGGCAGCGTTGATCGCCATCCCGTTCAGCTATCATTCTCCGGATGCGTATGTGGATACGAATATCAAGGGGACTTTGAACGTGTTGCAGGCAGCAAGAGCGCTGGAGACGTCGAGAGTGTTGGTGACCTCCACTTCAGAAGTATATGGAACCGCTCAGTATGTTCCAATCGATGAGAAGCACCCCTACCAGGGGCAGTCTCCTTATTCTGCGACTAAGATCGGGGCTGACCGGTTGGCGGAGTCCTTCTACAGATCTTTTGAGTTGCCGGTCACGATCGTGAGACCGTTCAACACCTATGGACCGAGACAGTCCGCGAGAGCGGTCATTCCAACGATCATTACACAGCTTCTGGCCGGGAAGACAGAGATCCATCTGGGAGCATTGTCACCGACCAGAGACTTCAATTATGTACTGGACACCGCAAATGGCTTCATTTCCATGTTCAAGTCGGACAAGACGATCGGTCAGGAAATCAATATTGCGACACAGAACGAGATCTCCATCGGGCAGCTTGCGGAGGAACTGATCAGACAGATTAATCCGGAAGCGAAGATCGTATGCGATGAGGAAAGACTGCGTCCGGAGAAGAGCGAGGTCAATAGATTGCTTGGTTGCAACGAAAAAATCAGGGAACTCACCGACTGGGCACCGAAATACACCTTCCAGGAGGGACTGGCAGAGACCATTGAGTTCCTGAGAAACAACTTAGATAAATATAAGGTAGATATATATAACGTATAGTGGGAGAGCAGAGGTTGAACAATGAGTGAAAAGTTTATTCCGTTGTCTGTTCCCAATCTGAGTGGGAATGAGAAGAAATACGTCGATGAGGCGGTCGAGACCGAGTGGGTGTCCACAGGGGGAGCCTGCATCAACGATTTTGAAAAGGCAATTGCTGAGTATGTGCATACGCCGGGAGCTGTCGCCTGCCAGAGCGGAACCGCCGGGCTCCATCTGGCCATGATCCTGAATGGGATCGGAAGAGAGGACGAGGTCATCGCGCCGGCCCTGACGTTTATTGCGGCGATCAATCCGATCATGTATGAGGGGGCGCATCCTGTCTTCATGGACTGCGATGACTCTCTTTGCATGGATATGAACAAGGTAGAGGAGTTCTGCGAAACCTGCTGTGAGTTCCGGGATTCGAAACTGATCAACAAAGAGACCGGGAGACAGATCAAGGCCCTTCTGGTCGTCCATGTGTTTGGGAATATGGTCGATATGGAACGCGCTATGGATCTGGCAGAAAAATACGATCTGAAGGTGATCGAGGATGCGACAGAAGCACTGGGCACCTATGCGACAGAAGGAAGATACAAGGGCAAGCATGCAGGGACGATCGGCGATATAGGCGTCTATTCCTTCAACGGGAACAAAATCATCACCACCGGCGGTGGGGGTATGATCGTCTCCAATGACGAGGATCTGCTGGCAAGGGCAAAATACCTTTCCACACAGGCCAAGGATGACATGCTCTACTTCCAGCACAACAACATCGGCTACAACTACAGAATGACGAACCTGCAGGCGGCGCTGGGACTGGGGCAGCTGGAGCAGCTCGAACACTTTGTGGATGTGAAGACGGAAAATTATCGGCACTACATGGAACAGGGGATCGAGCTTCTTCCCTTCAAAGAAGGCATCCGTCCGAATTACTGGTTCTACAGCTATCTTACGGACAGAAGGGATGATCTGATCAAATATCTGCAAGAGAATGGGATCCAGAGCCGCCCGGTCTGGATGCTGATCTGTGATCTGCCCCCATATAAGGACGAATTCAGATATAAGATCGAAAAAGCCGTAGAGTATCACGCGCATATCGTAAACATCCCCTGCAGTACCAATCTGACAACGGAGGATGTGGAGCGCGTGGCAGAGAGGTTGAAGGCGTTTCCAGAGGCATAGGCCTCATGGGGAGCAGAGGTGAAAAGAATGAAGAGTATTGAGGCATATATCATTTCAGAGGACAGGACCATCATCGAGGCGATGGATGTGATCAACAACAACGCGCGAGGGGTCGTCTATGTTTGCAGCGGCCTCAGACTCCGTGGTGTGCTGACAGACGGTATCATAAGAAGGCACATAATGCATGGAGGACAGCTGGAGGCGCTAGTTGGGCAGGTGATGAACGCCGAGCCAAGATACCTCTGGCACAGCGACTCTGCTGATCCATACGAATACATGGAAGAGATAGGGATCACATCGGTCCCTATCCTGAACGAAAACAAGGAGATCCTTTCCATCAAGTTTCTCCATGCCTCTTCCATCCATGCGACGCACGATCTGAACGTGCCTGTGGTGATCATGGCCGGAGGAAAAGGTACTCGCCTGCTTCCTTTGACCCAGGTGCTTCCTAAACCGCTTGTGACTGTTGACGACAGGACCATCACAGAGATCATCATGGACCAGTTCAGCCAGTTCGGCTGCAGACAGTTTGACATGATCGTCAACTACAAGAAGGCGCTGATCAAGGCGTTTTTTGCGGATTTTGACAAAGATTACGACATTACGTTTACCGATGAGCAGGAATTTCTGGGAACAGGCGGTGGAATCAAGCTGCTGGAAGGGAAGTATGATGACTCTTTCTTCCTGACCAACTGCGATATCCTCATCGAGGAGGATTACGGGGATATCCTCAGAAAACATAGAAAGGATCAGGATATCATCACCATTGTGTGCGCGGTGAAGACGTTTACGGTTCCCTACGGAACGGTGGAAGTCGATGACCGTGGATGTGTCCGGGCGTTCGTGGAAAAGCCGAGCCAGACACACATGGTCAATACCGGACTGTATGTGATCAATCCAAGATTTCTGGATTACATTCCTGCGAACAAGTTTATCCACATCACCTCTGTCATCGAGAGATGTATCGAAAGCGGTGAGAAGGTCGGGATCTATCCGGTGCAGGCAGGAAACTGGTGGGACATGGGCCAGATGAAGGAACTGGAGAAGATGCGGAATGGATTTCAGCGCAAGAAAGAGATCTAGAGGGAAGACGACATGAATAATAATAGTTTGGATCTGTTGTTTTTCGGGTCAGCAGGTGCGGCAAAGGCCGTGTATTATTGGCTGAAGGCGGCAAACAAGGTGCCTGGTGCGACACAGATGCACGTACTGGGCTTTGTGGAAAAGGACGAGGAAAGCATCGGACAACCGGCGTTCGCCGGAGAGAAGATCATCGCCTGCGATGACAATGTCGAGGAGATCATTCGGAAGTATGATCGCATCGGTGCGATCGTTCCCTTTGCGGATGCCAGGCTGAAGAGGGCCGTCGTGGCCAGGTTGAAGAAATATCCCAACGTTGTCTTTCCGAATGTCTTTCACCCGGCAGTGATCTTTGATGAAGAGGGCGGCGGTTTCGGAGAAGGGAATTACATCGGCCCAGGCGTTGTGTTCGAGAGCGAGTATAACATAGGAAACTTTAACTACATTGGAAACGGGGTCCAGTTCGGTCACGATTTGGATTGCGGTGATTACAATGCGATACTGCCTGCGTGTGCAATTGCAGGGCATGTGACCATCGGAAGTGACTGCATGCTGGGCCTGAATTCGTCGGTCATCCAGGAACTTACGATTGCAGACAAAGTCATCGTCGGCGCGGGGGCAGTGGTGACCAGATCTTTGGAAGAGAGCGGGACATATGTCGGAATGCCTGCAAAGAAAATAAAGTGAGTTGGATTATGGATAGACATACGAAAATCATTGCGGAGATCGGCGTCAATTACAACGGGAGCATGGAGATCGCAAAACGCATGGTTGACGAGATCGCAAGGTGTGGAGTGGACGTCGCCAAGTTTCAGACAGCGGTCCCGGAGAACCTGGTTTCCCGCTTTGCGCAGAAGGCAGACTATCAGAAAGAGACGACCGGGGGAGAAGAGAGCCAACTGGAAATGATCCGGAAGATCATGCTCCCGCTGGAGGCTTTCGCCGAGGTGAAAGCATACTGTGAGAAGGCGGGCGTGGAATTTCTCTCTACCCCCTTTGATCTGGAGAGCATCGATTATCTGGATAGCCTCGGGATGCGCCTGTGGAAGATTCCTTCCGGGGAAGTCACCAACCTTCCCTATCTGATCAAGATCGCAAGGACTGGGTACCCGGTGATCATGTCCACGGGAATGTGCACGCTGACCGAGATCAGTGAAGCGGTTGATGTACTGAATCACTATGGAGCAGGAGATCTGACGATCCTTCACTGTACAACGGAGTATCCTGCTCCCAAGGACGAGGTCAATCTGCGCGCAATGGATACGCTGCGGGAGACGTTTGGCGTGCCCATTGGCTATTCGGATCATACAGAGGGGATCGAGGTCAGCCTCGCAGCGGTGGCCAGGGGGGCGACGGTCATCGAGAAGCACTTCACACTGGACAAAAACATGGAAGGGCCGGATCACAAAGCCAGCACCGAGCCTGCTGAATTCCGGCAGATGGTGCAGAGCATTCGGAATATCGAAAGGGCCCTCGGGCAGGGAGGCAAGACAGTGAGCCCCTCGGAAGCAAGGAATATGACCGCTGCCAGAAAAAGCATCGTTGCTGCCAGGAAGATCACGCAGGGAGAGGTGTTCACGGAAGATAATCTGACCACAAAGAGGCCGGGGGACGGGATCAGCCCTATGCGATGGTTCGAAGTGATTGGGCAGAAGGCGCCGAAAGATTTCGAACAAGATGAAAAGGTGGTATTATAGTCATGATAACATATAGGAAAATCGATTATTCGAAGCACTCTGACAAAGCAGAGATCGTCAGGATGTACAGGGATATCTTCCAGGTTGATTTTGCAGAAGAGTACGATTTCCTTTTCGGGACACGGGAGGACTGTGACCCGCTTGGGATCGTTGCGATAGACCCGGAACGTGAAAGGGTGGTTGGACATTTTACGACCATTGCCTTTACGGCCCTGATCGATGAGAAGCCAAGCCGTTTCCGGATGTCCATGGGGTTTATGACGGATCCGGAGTACAGGGGACAGGGAATTGCCACCAACCTGTATTTTGAACTAAAGAAGGCAATTCTTGCAGCGGGAGATGGAACTTGCTTTATCATTGGATTCCCCAACGAAAATTCCGTGCACATGCACGTCGCGAGGATGGAATACCAAGAGTTCCGCCGATTCCATTTTGTCCGGCTTCCCAATGACGCAGGGGCAGAAGCGGCGGAGTTTACCAGGATCGATGCAGTGACACTGGCGGATCCTGATGCCCGAAATGAAGGGAGCAACCGCGTGCAGCACACGTCGGCCTTTCTGAACTTCAGGTTCGCGGATGAAAAGTATGAGAAATATATCTCTGATAGCGGGAATGTCTATATTTGTACCCGATTCAGAGACAAGTTCGATATCCTGTATTGGTCGGATTGCAGAAACGAGAAGGAACTTCTGGCGTTTGCTCGCTTCCTGTACGGCCGGGAAGGGGTAGCGCGGGTGACGACCTGGAACTCTCTGGACTATCTCGACAAGTATCCGGCGGAGGAGCGGGAATATCACATGTGTATCAACTATCTTAACAACACGGAAGAGCAGCAGGCGGAGATCGACAAGCCATGGATCTTTCTGATGGGAGATTGCGAGCTTTTCTGATAAAGAAGGAGAGGTATGAGAGTTCTATCTATTACTGGTAACCGTGCAGATTATGATCTGATGTCCTATCTGTACAAGTACTTTAACCAAGATGAAGAGATCGAGTTTGACCTGGTCGTGACCGGGGCGCATCTGACACTGGGGTACGAGGAGTCATTGCGAGATATCTATGCCGATGGAAACCATGTGGTGGCGGAGATCGAAAACATCCTGAATTCCGACACCAAGAGTTCCCGTGCAAAGAGCACCGGCATACTTCTGTCAGCGCTGACAGAAGTGGTCAAGCAGACCAAGCCCGATGTGATCATTGCGCCGGGAGACCGTGAAGAGGTGATCTGCGCGGCGATCGTAAGCGGCTATATGGATATTCCATTTCTCCATTTCTTCGGAGGGGACTATGCGGTATCCGGACATGTGGATAACCTGGTCAGACATGCGGCCTCCAAGATGGCAACGGCCCATTTTGTGGCAACAGAGGAGCACGCGCGTCGATTGCTTGCTCTTGGAGAGGAAGAGTCCCGGATCTTCAAAACCGGAAGCGTGGCACTGGACAAGTTCACAGAGGAACCCTGGATCACCAGAGAAGATCTTCTCCAGAAACTGGGGATCCCCGGATTTGGGAACTATGCGCTCCTGATCTATCACCCCCCGGCGGAAATCACCGGACATAATGAGGAAATCGAGAAAGTGCTGCAGACTCTGAAGGAGAAGGGGATCCACACCATCGTCAGCTACCCCAACACAGATTTCAACAGCAGTGAGATCGTAAAAATCTACCAGAGGTATATGGACGATGAACAGTTCTATTTCTACAGAAACCTGGACAGGAACACCTTCATCAACCTTTACCGGCACGCGGACTTCCAGATTGGCAACTCCAGTTCGGGTGTGGCAGAAGCGGCGTCCATCCCACTGCCTGTGATCAATATCGGGACACGGCAGAGAAACCGGGGAAACGTGGACAACGTGTTATTCGTAGAGCGCGTCGATGATCGTTTGGGAGAAGTGATCGACAAAGCTTTGTCCCCGGAATACAGGGAATCCATCAAGGATGTGGTCAACATCTATGGGGATGGGACCAGTTCCAGAAAAGCTTATGAGATCATCAAGAATACCGATTTCAAGAAGATGATCCGAAAACTCTACGATCCAATCATACATGGGGGGAAGTAAAATGAGTCTATTGGTGATTTCTCCGCATATGGACGACGAAACATTCGGCGCCGGCGGCACGATGAAGAAATACGCAGAAAACGGGGAGCAGGTCTACTGGCTGAATATTTCCAATACAAAGGAGGAATACGGGTATCCTGCAGAACTGGTAAACAAGAGAGAAAGACAGTTTGCGGCGGTGGCAGAGAAACTTCAGGTGACTGAGGCGTTCGACTGGAAGCTGCGGCCGGCTCATCTGGCGGAGTATCCGACAGGAGATCAGATCGGACGACTTGCCGGCCTGGTGGAGGACTTGCAGCCGGATACTATCATATCTCCCTACTATGGAGATATTCACTCTGATCACGGTACCGTCTATTCCTGGGTGAAGGCGGTGAGCAAGTCTTTTCGCAATCCATCGCTGAAGAGGCTTCTGCTTATGGAGATCAATTCGGAAACTGACTTCGCTATGCCGGATCAGATGTTCCGCCCCAATTACTTCATCGATATTTCTACACAGATGGAGTCCAAACTGGAGGCGGTGGGCATCTACAGCCAGGAGATTGCGCCGCATCCATTCCCCCGCAGTCTGGATAACGTGAAAGCGCTGGCTACCGGGCGAGGGGCAGTGGCAGGCGTACAGTATGCAGAAGCGTTTATGATGATCCGAGGGATCGAGAAGTAACAGGAGAGAACCATGACTATAGGAATCGTTGGACTTGGATCCATGGGAAAAAGGCGGATCCGCCTATTGCAGAAGATTGATGCGGGGTTTTCCCTTGTCGGTATCGATGCAAGAGAAGACCGGCGCGAGGAAGCGCAGAAGCTGTATGGGATCACCGTTTCGGAGGATCTGGAAAAGGCCATTGAAGAGCACGGTATCCAGGCCGTTGTGGTTTCGACCAGTCCCCTGTCTCATGGGGGGATCATCAAAACAGCACTGCAGAAGAACTGCCATGTGTTTACAGAACTGAACCTTGTGGAGGATCTCTACGAAGAGAATATGCGGTTGGCGGAACAGAACGGGCGTGTCCTGTTCCTCTCGTCCACCATGATGTTCCGGGAGGAGATCGGGTTTATCAGCAGAGAAGTGGGGAAGAGCAGTCTTCCGGTGAACTACAGTTATCATGTGGGGCAGTTTCTGCCCACCTGGCACAGCTGGGAGAGCTACAAGGATTTCTTTGTGGCAAACAAGAGGACGAACGGCTGCCGTGAGGTCTTTGCAATTGAACTGCCCTGGCTGATCAAGGCCTTTGGTAAGATCGAGAGCTGTCAGGTCCTGAAAGGGAGGATGACGGATCTGGATCTGGATTACCCGGACAACTTTGAAGTCCTGGTTTCCCACGAGAACGGGAACAGAGGAACGCTGAATATCAATGTAGCATCGCAGTTTGCAGTCAGAAATCTGGAAGTGTATGGACAGCAGTGCTATATGAGATGGGGCGGAACCCCCGACTCTCTTCTGCAGTATGAGCAGGAAAGCGGTGGTCTGAAAAAGATCGCGCTGTACAACGAAACGGAACAGATCAACTCTCAGAACCGTTCGATCATAGAGGACGCATACGAAATGGAGCTCCGAGAGTTTATCGGAGCGATCCAGGATGGTTTGAGACCAAGGTATTCGTTTGAAGAGGATCGGGAAGTGCTGCATCTCATCGATCATATTGAAGGGACTGGGAATGATGACTAAGGAATTGCGCGTCTGCTTTGTGGGCGTAGGATCGATTGCAAAGAGACATATCAGAAATCTGAAGGCGATCACTGAGGAAAGAGGGGTCCGTTGCAGCATCGATGTTTTTCGAAGTGGGAAAGGTGCCCCACTGCCTCCGGAGACAGCGGGCCTTGTTGACCGGACCTTCTCCAGAATGGAGGAGGTGTCCGGAGGGTACGACGCTGTCTTTGTCACCAATCCAACAGCCAGACATTTCGATGCACTGCGAGATTTTCAGGATCTGACAGAGGCGTTCTTCATCGAGAAGCCGGTGTTCCAGTCGGCAAAGATCGATAAACAGGCTTTGTCACTGGAAGGGAAATGTTGTTATGTGGCTTGTCCGCTGCGGTACACCGGAGTGATCCAGCATCTGAAGGAGCATATTTCGCCTGCAGATGTGAGGAGTCTTCGGGTGGTTTCGGCAAGCTATCTGCCGGAATGGAGACCTGGGACGGATTACAGAAAGACCTATAGCGCGAGCAAGGAGCTGGGAGGCGGCGTATCGATCGACCTCATCCATGAATGGGATTATATCACGTACCTGTTGGGATTACCGGTCTCTGTCAAGTCCCTCATCCGGAAGGTGTCTTCGCTCGAGATCAATAGCGATGATATCGCAGTGTATATTGCGGACTATGAGAACTGTCTGGTCGAACTTCATCTGGATTATTTTACCAGAGAAACGATCCGAAGAATCGAGATCACAACAGAGGAAGGCATGATCACAGCGGATCTGGTCGGGCAGACGATTCGCTATCCGGGGGACAGGGTCCTGTCCTTTGACAGCGAGAGAGATAGTTTTCAGCGCAGGGAACTGGAGTATTTTCTGGATGTGTTGGAAGGAAAAGAAGAGAATACAAACGATCTTGAACATGCATTGAGAGTGCTGGCGATTGCAGAAGGGAATTGATAGAATGAAGGTTTTGTTTACTATTTGTGGAAGAGCAGGATCAAAGGGGATCAGGAACAAGAATATCAGAGAGTTCTTAGACAAGCCGTTGCCGCTATTTACTATTTCGGCGATCGACCTATTTCTGAAGAATTGTCCGGAGGTAGAGGCGGATATCGCACTCAATACGGACTCAGAAGAGTTGATCTCCATCGTTGAGAATAATGGGATGAGGAAGGTGTCTATTGTCCCAAGAAAGCAGGCACTGGCGGGGGATACCGTGGGAAAACTGGACGTCATTCGGGACACGATGCTGGAGATGGAACAGCGGTCAGGGGCGTATGATATGGTCATCGACATGGATCTCACATCCCCACTTCGGCAGGACGGTGACCTGGAGAAGGTGTACAGGGAACAGAAAACCGGGAAATGGGATGCGGTATTTACGGTGGCGGATTCCAGGAGAAACCCCTATTTCAACATGGTCACTTATGTTGAGGGAGAAGGCTACAAGAAAGTGATCGCATCCGATTTTACCGCAAGGCAACAGGCGCCGGAGATCTTTGATATGAATGCATCGATCTATGCATATGCGCCGGAGTTTCTGCGTAACACAAAAAGCATATTCGATGGTAAGTGTGGAATTGTCAAGATGTATGATACAGCTATTCTGGACCTGGATCATGAGTCGGATTTTGAACTGATGGAGCTTGTTGCCAGATACCTGTTTGATAACAAACCAGACTTCACTGCAATCTATTCGAATATGGGGAAATAACTGATTATGAAAAGTATTGTTGTTGTTGCCTATTATCATCTGATGCACGCTATGGCATTGGCGCTGACCTTTGACCAAAAACCGAATCTGTATTTGTGTGTTGAGTATACCAACATGGACGATGGGGTTGTAGAGAATATTCGGAAGTGTGGTGTTTTCAACGAGGTCATCAAGTTGGACACAAGAGAGTTCATCTTTGATTTCGTTCCGGAATTGAGAAAGACGAAGAAGGCGGAACCTGAAGAGATCAGGGAGATCGGTTCCTCGCTGTTCGATGAGTATATCGATGCCTATTACTATCCCAAATTCCAGGGGGCGGATTTTGATGAAGAGATCTATATATACACAGAGTATCATCTGATGATGTACTCCATCAGCAAGCATTTCAACAATATCGTGCTCTGTGAGGATGGATACAAGGTGATGGCGGCGAGGCTGAAGGCATTTTCCCTCACAGGGTATTTCAAATTGCTTCCGCCGTTTATTGAATTGGGGTTTTACCCGCCGATGCAGTTCCAGTGCGAAAAGATCCATCGTTTAATCTGTAGCGGAGATTATAAAGATCTGCCGCCTGCTCTCAAAGAAAAGGTCGAGGTCAGAGATTTTAAGGATCTTGTTGCACAAAACAGGGAGGCGTATCGAAGCGCAATCAAGACTGTGTTTGCGATGGAAGATGTCCGGGTTCAGGATGGCGCGATACTCCTGATTGAACAACCTCTGTATCGAACAGATTATTGCAGTGATCTGAGGTATGTGCTTTTCTACCGCAGGTTGATCAGACAGCTGGCCGAAAACCATCAGGTTCTGATAAAACCACACCCTGCGGGGACAAAATGTATGGACATTTTCAGGCAGAAAAACGTTGAGGTGATCCGAAAGGACATCCCTGTAGAGTGTCTGAACTATGTGGATGCGACCTTTGACAGCGTGGTGACCTTCTACTCTTCTTCACTGGATCTGCTGGAAAATACTCGTGAGCAGAGATCGCTTTATGATATCCAGAAAATCGAAAAAGGAAGCCTAAAGAACTTTGTGCTGGACTACATCGGCGACGAGAAACTGAGCATCGGCCTATACCTCTACTGTTCGGTGCTTCCCGAGGGGCTTCAGAAGGAGTTGCTGGGGATCTTCAAGAAAGCCAAGCGTTTTTCCTATCATGTAACATTGCTTTGTCCGGAAGAGTTAGTGGGTGATATTACTGATGTTGCGGAAAAGACGAGCAGGAAAGTACACAAGAACATACCGGTAATTAAGGTGGAGGCCTTTGATCAAGGGGCCCTGCTGCGGTTGATGGTCGAGCACAGGGAGGAATATGATTATCAGATGGTCCTTTCCGGGACGAACCGTGCCAGTGATGTCCGGCGCATTGTGAAGAATATGTGTAAAGGTTCCATGGGGTATTGTATCGGGGTGCATCAGCGCTGCGGCAGTACCATCACTATCTGCAATCCTCTCAGCGAGCACATTCTCACGGGAATCGTAAATGTGTTTTGGAGTCGGGAGCTTTTGGATATCTTCTGTAAGGAAGGGATTGTAGAGATGCACGAAGCGCTGGAATATGTATATGCAAACCGCATCTCGACAGATCATATCGGCAATGAGTATCTCTCTTCGGAACTGGAATGCAGAGATGATCTGATGCTGCTTGCAGATCATTGCAAGGATAAGGCGCTGGGGGAGATCTACTCAGCATATTATGCATGTCTGGATTATCTCCGCAGGCGAAAGGACTCTACGGAAACGCTGGTCGAGCGGGGGCTGGAGGCGTTCTTTGACACGGAAACCATCGACAAAGAAGCAATCTTGAAGATCCTCTTTACCGCATATAATGTCGAGCACGGGTTGAATGTCCGGCATTTCAGACGAGTAAGATGGCTCGAGAACAATCGGTTCGTGAGTATCGCCCTGAGCTTGCGCAGAACGAAAAACAAGTTTGTTAAGAAATTGAAGAGAGTTCTGAAACGAAAAAAGAAATAGGTGGGTGCAGGCCCTCCGTTTAGACCGCACATAAAGCCCCGTGCTCGAGAGAGCAGGGGGCTTGTCCGTTGGTGCGCTATTTCTATTTCTGCTGGTCCCCAAATAAACCGTCAGCAGCTCCGCAAAGCCACCAGCCGCAAATACTGATCCGAATGCAAAGGGTGAGTATTTATAACGGGCGCCAGATGTCCCCGCCGCCCAAGCCCGGCGAGTCCACTTCAGGAGGATTTTGACGGATGGCGGTTTTGCATTCCCCTCGGAAGTATGGTATGATGTAAAGTGAGTTACTTTGTTATCACGTTGGAGGTTAGTATGAGAATCAGAAGAATCACGACCATTCTGCTGGCTGTGGCGCTTTGTGTGACCATGATGCCGAGCGCAGCATTTGCCGTGGAGGGCGGAAAGACACCCCCCGAAGCGCCAAGACCAGACACTGTTGAAACCGCTGGGGAGGCAGAGATACAGACGGCAGAAGACCTGCTCGCAGAAGGCGAGCATGAGGAAGACGAGCTGCTTGTAACCTTCCAGGAGGGCACATCCAAGAAAAAAATCGGCAAGGTGATCGACGCGCAGGAAGCCACCTGCGAGGACATCCTGACGGTGGACGGGGACAAGACCGCCCGGATCACCATAGATGGCAGCGGCGAAGAGGCGCTGCAGAAGACGATGCAGGCATTGGCAGAGGACCCCAGAGTGGCGGAGGTCCAGCCGAACTACAGATACAAGCTTGCAGGGAAAGTCACGCAGGATCCATTCCTGGACAAGAAACAGGAAACGGCCCGCTACCAGTATCATCTGGAAACCGTCCATGCCGAAAAGGCATGGGAACTGCTGGAGAAAGCGGGACATGAACGGACCATCGTGGGCGTGGTGGACGGCGGGCTGGATCCCAGGCATCAGGACCTGCAGGCCAATCGTCAGAAGACCAAGGAAGGTGGCGAGGGTTACGTCTGGGTGCACCACGGAAAACCACAGAAGTCCATGGATGATCCGTCGGGTTTGGAAGGGCATGGCACCCATGTGACCGGGATCATCGGCGCCACCTACGGCAACGGGAAGGGCGGCAGCGGTGTAGCCGCAGGGCATAACAACGATCTGGTTAGGGTACTCACTGTGTGCGCCAGCGAGGACGGAATGAGCCTGACGACCTACGATATCGTGACCGCGATCCGCTATGCGGTCTCGAAGGGGGCCAGAGTCATCAACATGAGCTTTGGCGCTGTGGCCAGAGACCGGGTGGAGGAGAAAGCCATTCGGGAAGCCTTTTACGAGAAGGGCGTGGTGTTTACAGCGGCTTCTGGCAACGAAGGGGTGGATAGCCCCAGCATTCCTGCGGATATGCGGGAAGTGATCGCGGTGAACGCCTCCGATGCGGAGAACAGTACTTCCAGTTACTGGTCAGATTACGGATGGGAGAAGGATATCACCGCCCCCGGGAACAACATTCTCAGTACCTTGCCGGGAGACCGGTATGGTGTGATGAGCGGTACCTCCATGGCAGCCCCTGTGGCGGCGGCGGTGGCAGGGCTGGTGCTGGATGCGAGGCCGGATCTGACACCGGATCAGGTACGGAACATCCTCTGCGGCACCACTCGGCAGAACGGAACCTTCAAGCCGGAGACCACTGCCTACGGCATCGTTGATGCGGAGAAGGCGGTGCAGGCTGCCATGGATGCAAGCAAGGATGTGCCGGTAGATTCGGTGGCGCTGAAGCTTCCGGCAGGCAAGGCGATCCAGATGGAGACAGGTGAGGACCGGGGGCTGAATGCTTTGTGCCTGCCGGCGACCTCTCTGGCGCCCATGACCTGGCACAGCAACGATGAGACGGTGGTGACCGTAGACGACTATGGCAATCTGTATGCCACCGGCGAGGGCGAGGCTACCGTGACCGTCACCGCCGGCGGGAAGTCAGACTCCTGCAAGGTGGTGGTCCGCCAGGGGGTGGCTGCCACAGGTCTGACCATCCAGGGAATGCCGGAAGACGGGCAGATGGAAGTGGGGGAATGGCTGGCGCTGACAGCGGACTTTCAGCCAGAGGAACCCTCGATCAGTGATCTGAGCTGGTATTCGGATAACGAGAAGGCGGTCATCGCCCACGGAGATGGATTTCTGGAGGCGGTCGCGCCAGGCACGGCGACGGTGAGAGTGGAAGCGGCAGGCGGCAAGGTCAGCGCATCCTGCAAGGTGCAGGTGAAGGCCATGGCCACCAGGCTTCAGTTCACAAAGACGTTGCCCTGGCTGTTCGTAGGAGAGAAGGGCGTGTTCGCCGGGCGTCTGCTGGACATGGATGGCAAGGCCGATGTGGCGCACAAAGCCATCACCTGGTCCTCCACCAACCGGAAGGTGGCCAGCGTGGAGAAAAAGACAGGAAGGATCCGCGGACTGCGCGCTGGAAAGTTCTTTGTGAAGGCGGAGAACTTTGACGGCTCTGCGGTGGCCACCAGACAGGTGATCGTGGCGAAGCGGAATTACGCCGGCAAGGCAGACTACAACCTGCGCCAGACCGGGAAGAAAAAGAAATCCCTCACCATCAGCTGGAACAGGATCCCGGTTGCCGCCGGGTACCAGATCCAAAAGAAGGTAAAGACCGGGAAGAAAAGCTGGAAATGGAAGAACGTCAGGTCCGTGAAGGGAACCGTCTCCTCAGCCAAGTTCAAGGGCAAGGGGAAGAAACAGTTCCGCGTACGGGCATACTATAAGAAAAACGGAAAGACCGGGTTCTTCGGCT
Organism: Eubacterium sp. AB3007; assembly: GCF_000688015.1. Classification (NCBI taxonomy): domain Bacteria; kingdom Bacillati; phylum Bacillota; class Clostridia; order Eubacteriales; family Eubacteriaceae; genus Eubacterium; species Eubacterium sp. AB3007. The sequence goes on along the minus strand of NZ_JIAD01000001.1, from coordinate 1,554,842 downwards.
GGTCCAACGAGCTGAAGGCGAAGACCGGCAAGGGCAAGAAAGCCAAGAAGGCCAAGGCTGCCGGCAAATCCAAGAAGGCCGGAAAGACCAAGAAAGCAAAGAAATCCAAGAAGGCCAAGAAGGCCAGCGCTCGGGCTACAGCCTGGAATGTGCGCAATATCCGCGTCGGCAAGCAGGTCATCCGCGGTGTGGATGACGATCTGACCGTCATGAAGCAAAAGGTGCAGGAGTTTCTGGACATGACCTACGACAAAGTCGGGAAGCGGGAGACCTACTCCCCGGAGGTCTGGGCGGAGATCAACCGCGCATATAGAGAGACGTCTGTCAGGATCCGAAACGCCAGGAAAACATCCGACCTGATCGAGGACGTGTTCATGGGATTTGCGATCCTGACGGATGATATTGCGGATGGCGCGATCAGGATCGACAGGCTGTCCGGCATGAACGTCCAGGTATACAGGGGCAAGTCTGACCTGCGCGCGTTGCAGAAGGACCTGCAGATCGAACTGAAGAAAGCCAGGAGCGAATACTCACGGGAGGAGTTTAATGACTTCTACTGGGACGTATGGCAGGACAAGCTTGATCACGTGGCAGAACAAGTCAACGCCATCACAAGCGCCGCTGCCGCCAAGCGTCTGACCTCGGCGGGAACCCCCGTGAAAGCCAACACGCTGGATGCCTATCTTCAGGCAATGGTGGCAGTAGAGACACTGGAGGATTTTGAGATAGAAGATATTTCAGGCGAGGAAGAAGAGCAAGAAGAGGAAGAGGAAGAAGTCGATCCTGTCTACGAGGATGAGGACGACGACCTCGATCCTCAGCTCAGCTGGTATTTCCGGCCGATTCCGGAAGGAGAGATCTATACCAAGAGCACGGTGGCGGAAATTCGGAAGATGTATGAGAGATCCCTGCGGGAGTATGTGAAGACCGGGCTCCCTGCCTACGGCTACAAGGGGAAAACCTCTGCCTTCGATAGTATCATCAAGGCCTGCGTCAAGGACATGGCCGCAAGGCAGGATGTCGTGAGCATCTACAACCGGGCGGAACAGGCCTTCCACGCCATCGACAAGAAGTCCGGGATCAACTTTGGGGCGTTTCAGGAGGCGACGTACGCCAGCAAGATCCGTATGCGTGACAGGATGAAGGACTGGTTCACGATGCATTACAGGCAGCAGGACTACAGCAAGAAGGGCTGGAGCAAACTGACCATGATCCTGATGGAATCCAGGGCGAAGGTTCGCGATTGCTTCCTGGAGAAGCAAGTTACCGAGAAGCTTTTCACCGAATACAAAGCCCGCATGGCCAAGGTGGAAACGAAGAAGCAGGAGCACTTCAGGATCACCACCCGGAAGAAAGGGAAGGGCAAGATCACGGCAAGCGCCTCTGTGAAATGGGGGCAGACCTTCACCGTGAGGATGAAGGCAAAGAAAGGCCACAGGATCAAGTTCCTGAAGGTGGATGGAAAGAAGATCAAGAAAGCCGCAGGAAAGAAGTCCTATGCGTACACCTTTACCAAGGTGAGCAGTGCACATACGGTGTATGTGAAGTTCAAGTGATATAATTGCGAGAAAGGGAACGGGATGAAGATCAACGTAGAAGGGATCGAGACAGAATATAAGATCACGGGACCGGAGGTGTCGGCGGATGATACGGCACCGGAGACGATGGTGATCCTTCAGGGATGGGGCACAGACATGGGTCTCTATGACTCCGTGGCGGAGGCTTTGTCAGATCGGATGCGGGTAGTACAGTTTGACTTCCCCGGGTTCGGCGGCACGCCGGAACCGCCGGAGGCATGGCCGGTAAAACGCTATGCTCAGTGGTTCCTCCATCTCATGGAGGCGCTGAAGATCCAGGAGGCAAGCCTGATGGGGCACTCCTACGGAGGTCGTGTCATCATTGAGCTGGCATCCAGAGACGATCTGGACTTTCGGATCCGGAAACTGCTTCTGGTGGACAGTGCAGGGGTCATGCCACAGCGATCCAACGAGCAGAAGTGGAAGGTGAAGAAATACAAGGCCATCAAGAAACTGGCGGGACTTCGCCTGTCGCGAATGCTTTGTCCTCAGCTTATCGAGGAATGGCAGAGTCGGCAGGGGTCGGCGGATTATCGAAACGCCACGCCGCTGATGCGAAACGCGCTGGTGATGGCCGTGAACTACGATCAGCGCGAGCTCCTGCCGAAGATCAGACAGGAGACCCTGCTGGTCTGGGGGAATCTGGACACGGCGACGCCTCTTTCCGATGGGGAGACCATGGACCGTTTGATCCCGGATTCCGGGCTGGCGATCATCAAGGGCACAGGCCATTACAGTTTCCTGGAGCGGAAGGATGTGTTTCGGAAGATCCTGGAGGTGTATTTCCCGGCAGAGGACAGCGGAGAGAAGACCATGGATTCACCCGCGATGGCAGAGATGGCGGAGTCGCCCGCAACACAGGAGGAGGCTAGGAAGTGATGGAGATTTTCGCAATCATAACGGGGATCCTGACGATCCCGGTGGTACTGCTGGCGGGCAGGTACAATCTGCACATGTTCCAGCTGAATACCTATATGAATGGAGAGCAGCGAGCATGGCTGGGGAAAAACCACGGCAGGCAAAGGATGCTTCTGGTGCTGCTGGTGCTGGGAGTCCTGAACCTGATTCGGCCTACCTGGGTTGGGCTGGTGCTCCAGCTGTTAGCGGCACTGATCGCCTGGCGGTTTTTCCTGTACCTGAAACAGATCAACACCAAGAAGGACCTGGTATATACCGCCAGGGTGAAGAGGATGATCGCAACGGCTGCCGTGCTTTGTGTGCTTCTGCCTCTGATCCTGGTGCCTCTTCTGGGGTGGTCGGCTCTTGCGGGAACTGTAGCCATCGCGGCCGCGGCGCAGTTCGTGATCTTCATGGTGGCCAACACCCTGAACAAGCCTATCGAGGCTTCGGTGCGGAACTGGTACATCAATGACGCCAAGAAGAAACTGGACAGCATGCCGGACCTGACGGTCATCGGCGTGACAGGAAGCTACGGCAAGACCAGTCTCAAGTTCTATCTGCAGACACTGCTGCAGACCCGGTACAATGTGCTGGTGACACCGGCCAGCTACAACACTCCCATGGGGATCGTGATCACCGTACGGGAACACCTGCGACCGGGGCATCAGATCTTTGTGTGCGAGATGGGGGCACGCTATGAGGGGGAGATCAAGGAAGTCTGTGACATCGCAAGACCTGATCACGGAGTGATCACCTCCATCGGTCCCCAGCATCTGGACACCTTCCACGATATGGAGACCATCGTCCGTACCAAGTTCGAACTGGCGGATGCGCTGCCCAAGGATGGCATGCTCTTCCTCAACGGTGACAACCTGTACATCGAGTCGAACGCGGATCGATATGGGAACGTGACCTTCTACCGCAGCGAGTCTGACGGGACAGGTTATCGGGCCAGTGATCTCTCGCTGAGCCAGTCCGGCACAAAGTTTACTGTCACGGCCCCCTCTGGCGAGTCGGAGGTGTTCCAGACGAAGCTTGTGGGCGCCCATAATGTGATCAACATCACCGGAGCCATCGCAGTTGCCCACAAGATGGGAATCCCTCTGGCAGAGTTGCGTGTTCCGGTGCGCCGGATCCGTCCGGTGGCCCACCGTATGGAAATGAAGGAGAAGGATGGGGTGACCATCATCGACGATGCTTACAACTCCAACCCGGTCGGCTCCAAGGCCGCAGTGGAGACCATGAAACTGCTGGACGGCGTGCGGATCCTGATCACGCCGGGCATGGTAGAATTGGGGGACGACGAGGAGGAGTACAACTACAAGTTCGGCACCTATGCGGCGGCCAGCTGTGACTACGTCTGTTTGATCGGGCGCAGGCATACCGAACCCATCCGGCGGGGACTGCTGGACAGCGGCTTCCCGGAGGAGCACCTGCGTGTGTACGAAAACCTGGAGGATGCCATGTCCTATGCGCGGAGCATTCGGGACGAAGGCCATAAGTTCATCCTTCTGGAAAATGACCTGCCAGATAACTATTGAGACCTAACCCCATTTGCGAAGCAAATGGATGGTAGGTCCAACGTCAGGGTTGCCCAAGAACGCGAGCCGAAGGCGAAGGGGTCTTGGCAGCAACCTACGGCGAGAGACCGGCGAGAGGAGACTACTGAATGAAATGGAACATCGCAGTCATGTTTGGCGGCGGATCGGTGGAACACGAGGTTTCCGTGATCTCTGGCATCCAGGCCATCATGCATCTAGACAAAGAGAAATACAACGTGGTGCCGGTATACATCACCAAGGACAGTGAGATGTTTGCAGGACCGGATGTAGGCAACATCGAGGCTTATCGAGATATCCCGGGGCTGTTGAAACGGTCCCAGCGGGTGTTCTTCTTCCGGGAGGCAGGTGAGGTATATCTGCTGCCCTACCCTGTGAAGCGCAAAACCAAAGGGACACGCATCGATCTGGTGCTTCCGGTGGTCCACGGCAAGAAGGTGGAGGACGGAACGCTGGCCGGGTATCTGCGTATGCTTGGCGTTCCATTTGTGGGTTGTGACGTAGGAGCATCTGCCCTTGGTATGGACAAATACGCCTCCAAGGTAGTTCTGCGAGAAGCAGGCGTACCAGTGCTGGATGGGATCTGTTTCAACACGGCGGACTACGCGGACATCGACTCCATCGTAGAGAAGACGGAGGCGCGTCTGGGTTACCCGGTGATCGTCAAGCCGGTGGATCTGGGTTCCAGCGTTGGCATCAGCGTAGCCCGGGACCGGGCGCAGCTGATCGAAGCCATCGACGACGCCTTCACCTACGCCCATATCATCCTGATCGAGCATGCCATCATGCAGCTGAGGGAGATCAACTGCGCGGTACTGGGGGATGATGGAAACGCCATTGCCTCTGAGTGCGAGGAACCTCTGCACACCGACGAGATCCTCAGCTACAAGGACAAGTACCAGTCCGGTGGATCCAAAAGCGGCGGTTCCAAGGGCATGGCCGGTGTTTCCCGAAAGATTCCTGCAGAACTGACACCGGAGCAGAGAGAGGAAATCCGACAACTGGCTGTCCGAGGATTTCAGGCACTGGGCTGCAATGGTGTTGCCCGCATCGATTTCATGATCGACGAGGAGACCGGCAAACTGTATTTCAACGAGATCAACACCATTCCGGGGTCCCTGGCCTTCTATCTGTGGGAACCCCTGGGGATTGAATATCCGGAACTATTGGATCGCATGGTTGCGTTGGCAATGAAGCGCGTCCGGGAAGAGGAAGCGACCACCTTCAGTTTTGATTCCAACCTGTTGGATAAGGGCGCGCTGGGCGCCAAAGGAAGCAAGAAATAGTGTGTCAAGGTGTGTCAAAGGGGTGTGTCAATGGGGACGGTTCTTTTTGACACACTTCACAGGGAAAGTGTGTCAAAAAGAACCGTCCCCTTTGACACACCCATGGTGGAGGTGAGATGTATGTTCTTGACACCGAAACTGAAATGGTATATAGCCAAGCTCGTCTTACGGGTGGGCATCGTGGCCGCAGTGCTGGCGCTGTACCTGCTGCGTAGGCATTGGCTGCTTTCCATGATGCACCAGAACATTCGCTATGGAGTGACTCCCATCCATGTGCTCTGGCTGATCTTTATGGGGATCATGCTGATGCACCTCTTCCCTGGAAAACTGCGATCCATGGCTTTGTTGAAGATGAAACAGGACACCTACATACCGGTAGAAGGCTACTCGGAGCTGGAACTGCTACGCTTTGTGCAGGATCAGAATCAGAAGGCGTGGAAGGTGCTTCTGGTGTGGCTGTTCTTCAACGCAATCTGGGGCGTCCTGTATCTGTTTGGCATCATCGGGGAGCTGGAACTGCTGCTGTTATCCACTTTCTACTTCCTGTGCGACTACATATGCATCCTGTTCTTCTGTCCCTTCCAGACGGTGATCATGAAGAACAAGTGTTGCGTCAACTGCCGGATCTACGACTGGGGACATTTCATGATGTTCACCCCTATGCTGTTCATTCGAAATTTCTTCAGTTGGTCGCTGTTCTTCACTTCTCTGGTGGTACTGATCCGATGGGAGATCGTCTACGCCAAACATGCGGAGCGATTTTGGTTCGGTTCCAACAGGATCCTGCAGTGTGCTCGCTGCCAGGACGGCACCTGTCACATCAAACAGAAACTCGCAATCGGGAAAGGAGACACCCAATATGAATAGGAATAGAAGACTTTGTGCGGCGATCACTGCTTTGTGCGTGGTAATGCTGACGCTGGCACTGGCCGGCTGTGGTGGGCACAAAGCCGACAAGCAGGAGGAGGAGAAAGCCCCCGCGGCGGCAGACCCAAAAGCCGTTGTCACGGCAGCTTTTGATGCTCTGAAGAAGAGTGATTTCAAGACTGCGCAGAAATATATGCCGGACCTGGACACAGACCAGCTGAAGAAGGCAGGTGAGGACGAAGGGAACATGCTTTTTATGGGCCTGATGAGCCGGGCGCTGGAGAACATGGAGTACACCATCAAGGATGTGAAGGAAGAAGGAGAACAGGCAAAAGTTTCTGTAGAGGTTACCAATCTGGACACCGCTTCCGCTGTGGAGGAGTTCTATACGGCCATGGTGGATGCCATCGTAGAGGATGGAAATGCGGACGGTGAACTTTCGCCGGAGAAAATGGACGAGATTCTGAATGAGATGACGGATCAGCTGAAGGAAGAGAAGAAATTCAAGAAGGCCACCATCGAACTTACGGTAAAGAACAATAAGTTCGGGGTGACCACAGACCAGTTGGATAAGATGCTGGGAGGGCTGCTGACAGTAGGAGAGAAGATGAACGAGTAAAGGTATTGGTCGAAAAGTGTATTTTTGGTTGGCAACCCGCCCTGCGCTGATGTATAATTATCTAAAAGGAGTTGATAGTATGGAAACTTTGATTATGACGAGATTCAGAACAGTTGACGATGCTATGGCCGTCTACGGTTCGCTGACCGATAATCCGCATACTGAGCAATACCTCATTTCTCAGCAGATCGTGATGGAGAAGGGACATGGGAGCATGAAGGTCCTTGAGCGGTACAACGCCGGAGTGGGGAATCCCACAGAATCCACGTTGGCCGGTATGATGGAGGATCTGATGGGAGCCCTGTCCGGCCCGTTGGGGCCGATCCTCATGGGGAGCGAGGGGTTCATCACACCGCGCCGGGGCACCATTGACAGTTCCGATGTGCATGGGGAATACTCCATGCTGGAACAGATCCTGGCTTTCGTGAGGCTTAACGGTGTATTCCTGATCACCATCCTGCAGGAGGAGGATCCTGCAGCCATCAACGCGGTCCTCAGCAAGTACGACACAGGTGTAGTGCGCTTTGATGCCGCTTATGCCAAGACAGAAGTGGAGTACGGACGCAAGATCGAGCGCAAGCTGAAGAGAGAGGCCATCAAGCTGGCGAGAGCGCGCCGCGGCGAGCGGTACGAGGATCGTACGGACGAGAATCGGACCAATCTTCAGCGTAAGTTCGATGAGCTTCGCGGATAGGGCTGGCGTGTGACCGAAAACATGATTCAAGGGATGTCCCAAAAGACTGGAGAATGCCGTCTTTTGGGGCATCTGCTTTTTTGGTGGGCCTGTGACCGACTGTCTTGACGATACCCTCTGCCTGTGCTATAGTGGAGTAAAGTGTGAATGAACGTTCACAAGAATGAGTTAGGAGGCACCTCATGGCATACGATGGATTTGCAATAGATAAATATGTGGATGCGGATCGGGTCACAGCAGAACTGGATGCGTTGATCAGACAGCCGATCTTCTCCATAAATCGAGAGAAACTGAAGGAATATGAGGAAGAGTACTTTGAGAAGAAGTGCCCTCGTTCGAAGGCGATGATCGAGGAAGCCCGGGAGGTCATCCCCGGGGGCGTGCAGCACAACCTGGCATTCAACTACCCCTTCCCCATCGTGATCACCAAGGCGGAGGGGGCGAAGCTCTATGACCTCGATGGGAACTGGTACTACGACCTTCTGCAGGCCGGCGGTCCCACCATACTGGGCAGCAATGACCCGGTGGTACGCCAGGCGGTGAAGGAACTGCTGGATACCTGTGGCCCCTCTACGGGACTGTTTCATGAATATGAGTACAAGTTGGCGGCCAAGATCCGGGAACTGGTGCCCAGCGTGGAGAAGTTTCGCATGCTGGGGAGCGGCACAGAAGCCTGCATGACTGCCCTTCGTATCGCAAGGCTGGCAACCGGTCACAAGAACGTGCTGAAGATGGGTGGAGCCTACCATGGCTGGTCGGACCAGCTTGCCTACGGAATCCGGATCCCCGGCACCAAGGGCATCATGAGCAAGGGGATCCCAGGCTTTGTGTTCCGGCACACCGATGAGTTCTTCCCCGGTGATCTGGATGACCTGGAACAGAAACTCAGGCGGAACAAACGTCACGGTGGCACGGCGGCAGTGTTTATCGAACCAATCGGCCCGGAGAGTGGCACCAGACCCGTGAGCAAAGTCTTTGTGCAGGGTTGTGAGAAACTGGCCCACAAGTATGGCGCTCTCCTGGTCTGTGATGAGGTGGTGTCAGGGTTCCGTATCGGCACCGGTGGAGCCCAGAGTTATTTTGGCATCGACCCGGATCTGACCATATTCGGAAAGATCATTGCGGGAGGGTACCCGGGAGCAGGTGGTGTTGGCGGTCATGCGGATGTCATGGCGCACCTGGGCGCGGGGCTGGATTCACAGGGGAAGAAGATACCCAAGGCGCTCTGCGGGGGTACCATGGCGGCGACACCCCTATCCTGTGTGGCTGGATACACGGCTATCTGCGAGATCGAGAAGAGGAACGCCTGCGAGAAGGCTGGGAGAATGGGTGACCGTCTGACCAGGGGTCTCCAGGCACTGATCCAGAAGTACGACTTGCCTTTTGTCGCGTTCAACCAGGGATCTGTGTGCCATCTGGACAGCGTGGGCACCATGCATTATGCCATCAATTGGAAGCGTCCGTGGGAACTGCCAAAGCTCCTGAAGGAGACCGGCATTCGGCAGAAAGAGATGGAATACATGGGAGCGGCGTACATGGCAGAAGGAATCATTACGTTAGCGGGTTCCAGACTCTACACCAGCGCGGCCTACGACGAAGAGATGATCGATGACGTGCTCCGGCGCTTTGAGCGGGTGCTCGCTTGTTGCGAGAGGATCGACTAGGGAGCATGCCATGCAGAAGAAGTTGACGGAAGAAAAACAAAGAGAGATTCTGGACGCCGGGGTGCAGGCTTTTTCGGAGAAGGGACTGGAGAAGACCACCATGAACGATATTGCCCATCGGGCTGGTATCAGTGTGGGTGTTCTCTACAAGTATTATAAGGATAAGGACGATTTCTTCCGGGCCTGCGTGTACTGCGTGGTGGAGGAGATGCGGCAGTTCCTGGAGGAGATCACGAGGGAGCGCACAAAGCCTCTTCTGCAGGCGAAGGCGCTGATCACCAAAAGCCGGCGTCTGGCGGAGGAAAAGCGGCCGTATTTCCGACTCTATCTGGAGATGGCCCGTAACCAGAGTCTCCCTCGGGAGCTGATCCATGACATAGAGGGGTATCCTGCCCGGATCTATACGGATGCGATCCGGGACGCACAGCAGAGGGGCGACATGCGGAGGGATCTGGATCCGGCGCTTTTGGCCATGTGCTTTGACGACCTCCTGAAGATGCTCCAATTCTCCTATGCCAGCCCGTATTTCGAAGAGCGGGCACAGGTCTACGGGGGCGAGCATGCTCTGGAAGAGGACTGGCTCACAGAAGGGATGCTCCGGTTCATGGAATCGGCGTTCACCCTGGAGAGCGGAGACATCAGACATCGGGAGGAAACACCGGCAGACGCGCCGGCAGATTGCAAGCGGGAGGCGTAAGATGGCTTACATATTGGCATATGATATAGGGACGACGGGGGTCAAGACGTGCCTGTTCGATGTGGATGACTGTATCTCCCTGGTGGCGGACGCAAGTCAGGGGTATCCTTTGTATGTGCTGGAGAATGGCGGTGCGGAGCAGGATGCCGAAGACTGGTGGCGCGGTATGTGTGAGAGTACGAAGGAGGTACTCCGAAAGAGCGGTGTGGAGTGTGCTGTGATCAGGGGCCTGTCGTTCTGCTCCCAGATGCAGGGGCTGGTACTGGTAGACCGGGAAGGGAATCCGGTGCGGCGTCCCATGAGCTATATGGACCAACGCTCCGGCCAGGAACTGACTGCAGGCATTGCTCACGGTGTGCAGATCGCCGGGGCCAACGTCCGTAAGCTGCTCCCCAGCCTCTGGATCACCGGAGCCGTATCCAGCAGTGTGAAAGATCCCGTGTGGAAATACAAGTGGGTGGAAGCGCACGAGCCGGAACTCTTTCGGAAGGTCTACAAGTGGCTGGACGTGAAGGATTACCTGATCAGTCGCTGCACAGGAAACTTTACCATGACCCGGGACAGTGCCTTTGGGACACTGCTGTACGACAACCGACCGGAGCACGGTGAGTGGAGCGCCAGGCTTTGTTCCATGTTCGGTGTCGACAGGGAGCATCTACCGGAGATCATCGACGCGACCGATGTGGCGGGGGCTCTGACGAAGCAGGCAGCAGCGGAGCTAGGGCTGGCCCCCGGAACTCCTGTGTTTGGAGGGGGCGGTGACAGCAGCCTCATCGGCGTGGGAGCAGGAAGTGTGGAGGTGGGCGATACGCACATCTATTCCGGGACTTCGGGTTGGGTGATCACAGTGATGGATCACCGCATGGTGGACGTGAAGTCGATGATCGCCGCCATCACGGGAGCACAGGAAGGAAGGTACAACTACTTCGCCGAGATGGAGACGGCGGGGAAGTGTCTGGAGTGGGTGAGGGATCATCTGGCACTTGACGAGATCGGGATCTATCTCAAGAAAAAGGACGTTTCGGAAGGCTACGAAGCGCAGAGCGTCAGTCTGTATGACTACATGATGGAAACCATCCGGGAGGTTCCGCCAGGGTCTGGCGGCGTGCTCTTTGCGCCATGGCTCCACGGGAATCGCTGCCCCTTCGAGGATGCGGGGGCAACGGGGATGTTCCTGGGAATTAGGTTGGAGACCGGAAAAACAGAGATGATACGCGCTGTGCTGGAAGGAGTTTTCTATCACCTGCGCTGGATGCTGGAATGTCAGGAACGGAAGGTGAAGACCTCCGATCCGGTGCGTTTCGTGGGAGGTGGCGCCCTGTCTCCGGTCGCCTGCCAGATGTTGGCGGACATCCTGGGGCGTCGTGTGGAAACGGTGGAACGCCCGCAAAATGTGGGTTCTGTGGGAGCTGCGGCAGTGGCGTCGGTGGGGTTGGGGCTGATTCCAACGCTGGATGCGGTGAAGAGTTTTGTGCCGGTGGCAGCCACCTATGTGCCCGATCCGGCCAGGCACGAGGCCTACGAGCCTTACTACAAGGCATTCCGCAGCCTCTACCCCTCCAACAAAGTCCTGTTTCATGCCCTGCAGTGTGTCAGAAGGGACGGTTCTTTTTGACACACTCTTGCCTGTTGATGTAGGATATGATAGAATTCAGTTAGTTATGACGTGTCGTGGGAGGATAGGCAATGATACTGATCAAGGAATTTGAGTTCGACGCGGCGCACAACCTGATCAACTACCATGGGAAGTGCGAGCGGCTTCACGGCCATACCTATAAGCTGGTGGTGAAACTTGAGGGAACACGAGACCACGAGGACATGCTTTATGATTTCGTGGAACTTAAGAATCTGGTAAAAGAGCAGGTGCTGGTGGAGTTCGATCATCATTATATCAACGACTTTATCCAGCAACCCACTGCAGAGAATATCGCCGTCTATATCTGGAACAAGCTGGCACCGTTAGTGAAACGAGAGAATGTCCGGCTTTATGAGATCGAGGTCTGGGAAACCAAGACTTCTGGCATCGTTTACAACGGAGAGGAAGCATAATGAAAGACGTACAGAGTCAGATCGACGAGAGGGATGTATCCTTGGACCAGGTGGGGATCAAGGATTTTGTGTTCCCCATGCAGATTCGCAACAAGCACGGCGAGTGGAACAGCACCGCCGCCAACATCGGCCTGTTCGTAGGGCTGCCTGCCACCCAGAAGGGTACCCACATGTCTCGCTTTGTGGACATAATCCAGAAGAACCGGAAGATGGACCTGAAGCATATGCGCAGGATTCTGGAACAGATCCGTGACAGACTGGAGGCGGAGACCAGCTACATGGTTCTGAAATTTGATTATTTTATTGAGAAATATTCGCCGGTGACGAACATACCGTCGCTGGTCAACGTGAAGGTGGAGTATCGAGCCTCTCTGGTGGGGGACGAGTGCACATTCGACATGAAGGTGATCACGCCGGTGACCACTCTGTGCCCGTGCTCCAAGGAGATCTCAGACTACTCTGCTCACAATCAGAGGGCAGATGTTTCTATTGATATCTGCAGCAACAAGTTCCTGTGGATCGAAGACCTGGTGACCATAGCGGAGAACTCCGCAAGTTCGCCCGTCTACTCTCTGCTGAAAAGACCGGACGAGAAGTACGTGACGGAGCACGCCTATGACAACCCACGGTTTGTGGAGGATGTCTGCCGGGAGGCCAAGCTGCAGGTCAGCCAGCTGCCGGATGTGGATCATTTCACCATTGAAGTGGAGAGCTACGAGAGTATCCACAACCATTCGGCATATGCGCGGGTGAACGGCTGAGGCGACAAGGCCAGAGAGCAGCACAAAGCCGGGGTGACTAGGACGGAGAGTCGCGCACAAAGCGGGGGCACGGGAGAGTGTCCCGGAAACCTTGTGGCATTAGTCGCTAATATTTGCGATTAATGCCATATAGTATTGGGAATACATTAAGGAGATTGGAGCATGAAGCATCTATTACTGAAGGATGGCACGCTGAAGGAGTTCCGGCGCATGGAGATGATGGGTATCATCAATGTTACGCCGGATTCTTTCTATGAGGGGTCCCGGGCCGGGAGCATCGATGAGGCGCTGGCGAAGGCGGAGCAGATGATCCGGGAGGGGGCGGCATTCATCGATGTGGGTGGCGAATCCACCAGACCGGGCGCAGCCCCTGTGGATGTTCCGGAGGAGATCAGCCGGGTCTGTCCTGTGATCGGGGAGATCAAGCGTCGGCACCGGGAGGTGCTGGTGTCAGTGGATACCTACCATGCGGTCACGGCAGAATCCGCTATCGAGGCTGGGGCTGATATTATCAATGATATTTCAGGCCTGACGTTTGACGCCGCAATGGGACATGTGGCGGCGAAGTACAGGACGCCGGTGATCCTCATGCATACCGCCGGCCGGCCGGAGGATATGCAGAAGGATCCCCGCTACGAGGACGTAGTGCAGGAGGTGTATGATTTTCTGGCGGCGCAGATCGAGTACGCTGTGAACTGCGGTGTGGCCCGGGAGAGCCTGATGATCGATCTGGGCATTGGATTCGGGAAAACCTACGAACATAATATGGCTTTGCTTGCAAATATTGACAAGTTTGCAGCGTTGGGGGTGCCACACCTGATGGCGGTGTCCCGGAAGTCCTTCATCGGTAAGGCCCTGGAAGAGGATGACCCCGCGGACAGACTCTTTGGAACCGTGGCTTTGTCCGTCTATGGGGCGGAGCACGGTATCGCCGCGGCGAGGGTCCACGATGTGAAGGCGAATCTGGACGCGGTACGCATGTGGGAGACGCTTCGGGACATACCATGCCAGATCGGACGTGCCTCTGAGGCGGAAGCGCGTGAGGAGGCAGAAGGAGGCAGGCGATGAAGGCGATCATTGCGCTGGGGTCCAACATGGGAGACCGGCAAGGCTATCTGGAGGCGGCACAGACCGCCATCGAGGAGAGAGTCGGGCATATCGCAGCACGCTCTTCTGTTATGGAGACGAAAGCCTATGGGTATACCGACCAGGACGATTTCCTCAATATGGCCGTCGAGGTGGAAACAGCAATGGAACCCCATGCCATGCTCCGGGAACTTCTTGCCATCGAGGCAGATCTGGACCGGGTACGGCTGATCCACTGGGGTCCGCGGACCATTGATCTGGATGTGATCTACTGCGAGGACAGGATCATCAATGACGAAGAACTGAAGGTACCTCATCCGGATCTAGTGAACCGGGAATTTGTTCTCAGGCCGGTGAGCGAGATCGCGCCCGAGTTGGTGGATCCACTGCGAGGTAAGAAGGTGGAGGAGTTGCTGGCAGAGTGTGTCAAAAAGAACCGTCCCCTTTGACACACTTTAGAGGAGGATATTATGAAAGGAATTATTTTGGCGGCGGGGAAGGGAACCCGGTTGTATCCGATCACGTTACCGGTGTGCAAGCCTTTGTTGCCGGTGTACGATAAGCCGTTGATCTACTATTCGCTGTCGACGCTGATGCAGGCAGGGATCCGGGAGATCCTCATCATTGTGCCGCCAGGAGAGGTGGGGACATTTCAGGACCTTCTGAAGGATGGCTCTCAACTGGGGGTCCACATCGAATACAAAGAGCAGATGGTGCAGCGAGGGATCGCAGACGCGTTTATCGTAGGAGAAGAGTTCATCGGACAGGATTCTGTTTGCCTGGCGCTGGGTGATAACATCTTCTACGGGCCGGGGTTCCGGCAGAAGCTTCGCCGGGTGGTCAGAGAACTGGACCGGGGCGCTGTGATCTTCGGGTACTATGTGCAGGATCCCCGTCCTTTCGGCGTGGTAGAATTCGACGACAGCGGGAAGGCTTTGTCCATCGAGGAGAAGCCGGCGCAGCCGAAATCCAATTACATCGTACCGGGACTGTACTTCTATGACAATGACGTGGTAGAGGTTGCCAAGACCATCGAGCCCTCTGCCCGTGGCGAGTTGGAGATCACAGCGGTGAACAACGTCTATCTGGAAAAGGGACAGATGCAGGTGGTGCCGCTGGGCAAGAAGCATTCCTGGTTCGATGCGGGAACGGCGGACAGCCTGTATCATGCAGCGGGAGAGATCAAGTCCGCCCAGCGAAGCGGTGTCATGATCGGGTGCCTGGAGGAGATCGCGGTGCGAAACCACTGGATCACCGTGGATCAGCTGCGGGAGATCGCCCTTTCCATGGAACAGACGCAGTACGGGAAGTACCTGCTGGGAGTCGTGGACGATCTGCTGGAGGAATAGAGACGAGAGGTCGCGCTATGAGAGGCGCGACCTTTTTGTATCTTTTTTTGGACAGATTGATGCGGACAAACGAAGAATGTGATATAATAATTAGTTGTTAATAAACGTGTATATCCAAAAGGAGACAGTATGTATACGATCAAAGACCTATATGACCTGGAACGCACACTGGCAGCAGAGTATCTGGCCCAGTATACGTATCCCTGGGAAGCCCTGAAGGGAATCAAGGACCTGATCCTGCAGTTAGGCCCGACCCTGGGGGAGGAATACGAAGAGAGAGAAGAACACGTGTGGGTGCATAAGTCTGCTAAGGTATATCCGACAGCATATCTGGGAGCACCTTGCATCATCGGGCCGGACACAGAGGTGCGCCCGGGAGCATTTGTCAGGGGATCCGCGCTGGTGGGACGTGACTGCGTAGTGGGGAATTCCACCGAACTCAAGAATGTGATCCTCTTCGACCACGTGCAGGTGCCTCACTATAACTACGTGGGAGATTCCATTCTGGGATATCATGCGCACATGGGCGCAGGATCGATCACCTCCAACGTGAAGGCAGACAATAAGAACGTGGTGATCAAGGGCGACGGCGAGCAGGCGGAGACCGGTCTTCGCAAGGTAGGGGCCTTCCTGGGGAATTATGCGGATGTTGGATGCAACGCGGTCTGCAATCCGGGAACGGTGATCGGGCCACATACCAACGTCTATCCCACCACCTGTGTTCGCGGAGTGATTCCGGCGAATTCCATTCTGAAAAACAGCGGCGATGTCGTCAGCAAACACGAGTAAAGGAGAAACAGCATGAGAGTAGTGATTCAGGACAACTATGATAAGATGAGCAAGTGGGCAGCGAACTACATCGCTGCAAAGATCAATGGACATAAGGAAGAGAGGCCTTTCGTTCTGGGACTTCCCACAGGATCCTCCCCTATCGGCGTGTACCAGGAGCTGGTGCGTATGAACAAGGCCGGTGAGGTTTCCTTTGCTAACGTAGTGACCTTCAACATGGACGAGTATCTGGGATTGCCCCATGAGCACGATCAGAGCTACTGGTATTTCATGCACGACAACTTCTTTGACCATCTGGTGGACATGAAACCGGAGAACATCAACATCCTCAACGGCATGACCGATGATCCGGAAGGCGAGTGCGCAAGATACGAGGAGAAGATCGCCAGCTACGGCGGCATCGACCTGTTCATGGGCGGAATCGGTGTGGACGGCCACCTTGCTTTCAACGAGCCATACACCTCTCTGGCATCCCGCACAGGTGTCAGAGATCTGACCACCGACACCCGCATCGTCAACTCCCGTTTCTTCGGCGGAGATCCGGAGAAGGTACCGGCACAGGCTTTGTCTGTAGGGATCGGCACCGTCACCGACTCCAAGGAAGTCCTGGTGCTGATCAGCGGCCACAACAAAGCAAGAGCCCTGGCGGCTACCGTTGAGGGCGGCGTGAGCCAGAAGTGGACATGCTCCGCACTGCAGATGCACAATGCCGCTATCATCGCCTGCGATGAGGAGGCATGTGGCGAACTGATGGTGGATACATACAAGTATTTCCTGGATATTGAGAAGAAGGAGAGACTGTAATGGGTAAATATTTCGGAACCGACGGCTTCCGCGGAGAAGCCAACAAGACCCTGAACTATGAGCACGGAATCAAGATCGGCCGTTTTCTGGGATGGTATTACGGAGCACGGCTGGAGAAGAAAGCGAAGATCGTCATCGGTAAGGACACCAGACGTTCCAGTTACATGTTCGAGTATGCGCTGTGCACAGGTCTGATGGCCTCCGGCGCAGACGCATATATCATGCACGTCACCACCACGCCTTCGGTGGCGTACATCACCAGAGTGGATGATTTCGACTGCGGGATCATGATCTCTGCTTCTCATAATCCGTTCTATGACAACGGCATCAAACTGCTGAACGGAGACGGCGAGAAGATGGAAGAAGAGACTCTTCTGGAAGTTGAGAAGTACATTGACGGCGAGATCGAGATCCCCATGGCAGAGCGGGAGAACATCGGCCGCACCGTAGACTACGTGGCCGGGCGGAATCGCTACATCGGTTATCTGATCTCCATGTCCAAGTACAGCATGAAGAATCTGAAGGTGGGGCTGGATTGCGCCAACGGAGCATCCTGGGCAATCGCAAAGAGCGTGTTCGATGCGCTGGGTGCCAAGACCTATGTGATCAACGCAGAGCCGGATGGTACCAACATCAATGCCGACTGCGGGAGCACGCATATCGAGCACCTGCAGGAGTTCGTTGTGGAGAATGGTCTGGACGTGGGATTCGCCTACGATGGCGATGCGGACCGCTGTCTCTGTGTGGATGAGAAGGGCAATGTGATCACCGGTGACCACATCCTGTACATCTACGGCCTGTACATGAAGGAGCGCGGAAAGCTTCTGAACAACAAGGTCGTGACCACGGTCATGAGCAACTTCGGATTATATAAGGCCCTGGACAAGGTAGGCATCGAGTACGAGAAGACCAAGGTGGGCGACAAGTACGTCTACGAGAACATGGTACAGAACGGCCACCGCATCGGCGGAGAGCAGAGCGGCCACATCATCTTCACCAAGTACGCCACCACCGGAGACGGCATCCTGACCTCCCTGAAGATGGCAGAGGTGATTCTGGCCAAAGAGAAGCCCCTGAGCGAGCTGGCGGCACCGGTGGTGTTCTACCCGCAGGTGTTGAAGAACGTCAGAGTACACAGCAAGCCTGAGGCTCTGAATGACGAGCACGTCCAGTTGGCTGTGAAGAATGTGGCGGATGCGCTGGGAGACAGAGGCCGCATTCTGGTCCGTGAGAGCGGTACCGAGCCCGTGATCCGCGTCATGGTAGAGGCGGATACCGAGGAGATCTGCGAGAAGTATGTGGATTACGTGATCCAGGTCATCAAGGCCAAGGGACACGTTGCTGAGTAGAGGTACAGCGGAGAGAAAGAGAATGGGTAGAACAGTTCTATTGACGGGGGGAGCCGGGTTCATCGGCTCTCACACCGCAGTCCAGATGATCGAGGCGGGCTATGAGGTTGTGATTGCTGACGATCTCTCTAACAGCGAGCGTTCGGTGGTGGAGAGGATCGGGGAGATCACGGGAACGATCCCGATCTTCTACGAGTGCGATGTGGCACACAAAGCCTCCCTGGAGCAGATCTTCCGGGAGCACAAAATCGACGGAGTCGTTCATTTCGCCGGGTTCAAGGCTGTGGGAGAGTCTGTGGAGAAGCCATTGGCTTACTACCGCAACAACCTGGACACCACACTGACCCTGCTGGAGACAATGGGGGAGCACGGGGTGCATGATTTTGTGTTCTCTTCGTCGGCGACGGTATATGGTATGTCGGAGGATGTGCCGTTTACGGAAGAGCAGCCTACGGGAGGGTGTACCAACCCCTACGGCTGGACCAAGTATATGATCGAGCAGATCCTGCGGGACGCCGCAGCAGCTGACCCGGCTTTGTCCGTGGTGCTGCTCCGCTACTTCAATCCCATCGGCGCGCACGAGTCGGGGCTGATCGGGGAGAAACCAAACGGCATCCCAAATAACCTGATGCCTTATATTACTCAGGTGGCACAGGGGATCCGGGAGCAGCTATCTGTCTTCGGGAATGACTACCCCACCCACGATGGAACTGGGGTGAGGGACTACATCCATGTGGTGGATCTGGCCGATGGGCATGTAGCGGCGCTCAGGTACGCGGCGGAGCACAAAGGCTGTGAGGTGTTCAATCTGGGGACAGGCAACGGGTATAGTGTGCTGGACCTGGTAGAGGCCTTCCGAGAGGTGAACCATGTGGACGTTCCCTATGAGATCGCACCGCGCCGGGCGGGAGACATCGCTACCTGCTATGCCGATACCCAGAAGGCAGAGTCGGTCCTGGGATGGAAAGCCAGCAGAGGCGTGGAGGAGATGTGCCGGGACGCCTGGAACTGGCAGAAGAACCAATAGAAAGACAGAGAGAAGAACCCCGCAGGATGGCGGGGTTCTTTTTATGAGTGGAAACTCTTGCATTTTTCTTGGATTTGAGTTATATTATTGTTACCTGCATTTGTGGGTTTGCGATAAGAGGAGCGTGTAATGACAGATTTTCATACACACATTCTGCCCGGGATAGATGACGGAAGTCGCGATTTGGCGATGACCCGCGGGCTTCTTATGGCGGAAAGAGAACAAGGGGTGGAGAGAGTAATCGCCACGCCACATTTTTATGCTTACAAAACCCCCATTGAGTCTTTTTTGAAGCGGCGAAATCGTTCGCTGGAAACCGTTCTGCAGAGGATCGAGGGGGCACAGCTCCAGATGGCGCAGGAGCGACCTGGGCCGGAGGGGCTCCCGGTGATCCGGGTCGGTGCGGAGGTGTATTTCTTTCCCGGGATGGGGAAGGCTTCCAAACTGCCTTACCTCTGTATCAACGGGACCAATGTGATCCTGATCGAGATGCCCTTCCAGCAATGGAAGGAGGAGATTCTTACAGATCTCCGGGACATTCTCCAGAGACAGAGACTCCGGATCGTGCTGGCACACGTGGAGCGCTATTTGGAGTTCCAGAAGGACAGAGGCGTGTGGGAGCAGGTTTTGGCTTTGCCGGTGACGATTCAACTGAATGCAGGGAGTTTTTTGAAGGGCTGGTCCAAGCGCAGATTCTGCATTCGGACGTTGCAGGAGTATGAGAACGTGATCCTCGGCAGCGATTGTCACAATCTGGATACGAGGGTCCCTAATCTGGCAGCCGCCAGAGCAGTGATCGAACGGAAGTGTGGTGCAGAGCGCCTTGCGCAGATAGACCGGACGATGGGAGCACTTATATAATGAGAAGACATAGCAAAATCAAGATCCTCTTCGGGATCCTGATCGCGGTGATACTGATCACAGCCTTTGGGGTCGGCCTATATGTGTACGAGAATTATGGAAATGACCGTGGTGGACGAGGGAGTCAGAACCTGGATAAGGAACTGAAATTCGGAGACAAGACCTACGAGATCTCCCATGATATAGAAGCCTATCTTCTGATCGGTACGGATGACAGCATGAAAGAAGAGGCAGAAGAGACCGGAGAATACATTGGCGGTATGGCCGATTTTCAGCTGCTGTTCGTAATGGACAGAACGGCAAACAAGTATGGGTTTCTGCAACTGAACAGGGATACGATCACAGATGTCAGCCTGCTGGATGAGAACGACAAGATGTTATCGGAATCAGCGCTGCAGATCTGTATCTCCCATACGTATGGAAGTTCTCCGGAGAAGAGCTGCGAGAACACAGAGAAGGACGTCTCGGAATTTCTGGGAGGTATGCCCATTGATGGCTATTATTCGATCAGTATGCATGACATTCCTCTTCTGAATCAATCAGTTGGAGGCGTCCGACTGACCATACAAGAGGATCTGACCGTTGTCGATCCCGCCTTCAGGGAAGGTGCGACGCTGACGTTGTCCGACAAACAGGCAGAGAAGTTCGTGCGCGCCAGGATGTCAGTTGGTGACGGGGAGAACACCTCCAGGATGCAGCGACAGCTTCAGTTCATGGAGGCCTACAAGAAACAAGTAAAAGAACGCAGTAAGGACGACCCGGCGTTCGTCAACGACCTTTACAATCAACTGAGAGAGGTGGCCGTGACGGATATCCCCGGGAACAGGGCCTCTGCGATTGCTAACTTCATGTACAAGGCTGACGACAGAGGCATCCTCCAGTATGAAGGTACCAAGGAGGAAGGAGACACCTTGGGAGATGGTGAAATACATGCGGAATTCTATGCAGATGAGGAATCCGTTATCAAGGCACTTAAGACCCTCTGCGGAATCGGAGAGAATTAGAACGAGGAGAATAGACTAGATGAATCAAGAGCTTGAATTCAATTCAATGAACCAGGAAGATCGTGAGGTCGAGATAGACCTTCTGGATCTGTTCTACTACTACAGAAGCAAGATCATCCTGATCATTGCGGCGTTTGTTGTGGGCGCAGTGATTGCGGGTTGCGTGACACACTTTCTGATCGTCCCCAAGTACACGGCGACGTCCACCATGTATATGGTATCTTCGTCCAGTGGATCGGTGGTGGACCTGTCCGACCTGAATATAGGAGAATCCCTGTCTCAGGACTATGTGGAACTGATCAAAACCAGACCGATCCTGGAGGAGACCATCGACGATCTGAATCTGGACTATAACTATGAGGAATTGCTCGGGATGCTGGATCTGTCTGTAGTAGCCAACACCAGAATTATCAAGATCGGTGTGACCAGTGAGGATCCGGTGGAGGCGAAGAACATCGCCAACGACATTGCCAACAAGGCAGAGAAACAGCTGCCGAAACTGATGGATGCTCCCAAGCCAAACATTGCAGAGTACGCCATCGTTCCGCAGCACAAGAGTTCGCCCAGTCTGACCAAGAACACGATGATCGGCGCGCTGCTCCTGATGCTGCTCGTAATGGCGGTTTTGACAGTGACTTATCTGATGGATGATACCGTCAAGACGGCAGAGGATGTGGAGAAGTACTTCGGCTTCATGCCGCTTACAGTGATCCCGGAAGGAAAGATCGAGGGGATGGCTCCGGAGATCGGTGCCCAGAGAGTCAAGCGGCATAGGATCGGAGATTGGCTGAGACGCAGGAGGAAGAAATTATGAATAATTATGTGAAGTTCGGAGCAGAACCGGTTCTTCCTTATGCGATCGAGGAAGCGATCAACCGGCTCAGGATCAACATCAGTTTCCTGGGCAGCGAGGTGAAGAAGATCATGATCGTCAGTTCTGAACCAAATGAAGGAAAGAGTTTTGTGGCCATGAACCTCTGGAAACAGATGGCTTTGTCTGGCGAGAAGTCGATTCTGGTGGATATGGACATGCGCAAGTCCACCATGAAGAGCGTCTACGCTCTATCCAGGGAGGATGGAAGGGAATTGAGAGGAACCTCTCATTTCCTGGCCGGAAATAACGAGATCCTGGATGTGGTGATGCATACAGACATCCCGGGCGGTGATCTTCTGCCGAACGTGGACAACATCGTCAATCCATCCATGCTGCTGGAGAGCCGCAAGCTGGACTTTATGATGAAATTCATGGAGATCAATTATCGCTACGTGTTCCTGGACGTTCCGCCCCTGGGGCTGGTGTCAGATGCAGAGCTTCTGGGGAACAAGTGCGATGGAGCGATCCTCTGTGTACGCTCCGGGGTAACGCCCCGGTCCGTTGTCCGAAACTCCCTCAGGCAACTGCAGCGTGCAGGCTGTCCGGCGCTGGGGATCGTTCTGAACCGGGTGGAGGGCACCCAGGGGGGATATTACCACAAGTACTACGGGAACCACTATTACTACGGTTCCAAGGATCGATAGTATCTTTGGACATCCTGTCCGGAGTTGCTATATATATTTAATTTAAGAAAGGAGGTGAAATCACCGATGGGCAAGAATATCGCACGAAAGGCACTTTGCATGATTCTGGCACTGTCCCTGGTTCTGGGAACAGCAGCAATGGCATTTGCAGCAGGCAGTCCGAACAAGAATCTGATTCCTAAGGAAACAGCTACTTATGTCAAGACCGGTGGAAGCAACGTGGCAATGAAGGAGGTCACCAAGAACCAGAAAGCTCTTCTCTATGACGGAAAGGTCCAGGATCCGAAGACCAAGAAATGGTACAAGGTCGCCAAGATCAACGCTGGCGCATTCTCCAAGGCAACCAAGCTGAAGGTTCTGAAGATCAAGTGGAAGCATCAGGTCACAGTCGACAAGAAGGCTTTCAAGGGTCTGAGCAAGAAGCAGATCAAGAAGATCAAGGTCAAGGTCACCAAGAAGATGTCCAAGAAGAACTTCAAGAAGCTGAAGAAGCAGCTGAAGAAGGCTGGAATCAAGAGCAAGAACATTAAGAGAGTCAAGCTGTAATCAACTGACCTGATCTTATGACGAGAAAACTGTCATTTGGGCGAGCTCACCTGATGACAGTTTTTTCATTTGGGGCATATTCCCCACGGCCCCTTTTTTGGAGGAAGGCTTTGTGCAAAAAACGCTTGTCAAACACCGGACAAACGTGTATAATATATAGGCGTGTTTGATACGGGCACGTGAATCTCTGCGCTGTGCGTAGATGCAGCGCCATTTAGTCCACAGGGAGGTGAAAACATGACAAATTACGAATTGATGTTCATTATCAATCCTACATTGGAGGAGGAGAAGAAGAACACTGTCGTCGAGATGGTTCAGGGAATCATCACAGATAACGGCGGTGAGGTCTCCAATGTCGACGTCTGGGGCATGAGAAAGCTCGCATATCTCATCGAGAAGAAGTCCGAGGGATACTACGTAGTGATCGAGTTCAAGGCGGGCACAGATCTGCCGAAGGAGCTTGACAGAAGACTGCGTATTTCCGATAACGTGATGAGACACATGATCATCAACAAGGATGCCAAATAAGCAGTGAGGTGATTTCATGAACAGTGTTCAGTTAATCGGAAGATTAGTCCGGGATCCGGATGTCAGGTATACCGCAGGCAGCCAGATGGCCGTGGCCTCTTTCACCATTGCCATCGACAGACCCACCCGTGCCGGCGAGGAAAAGAAAGCAGACTTTCCCCGCATCACCGTATTCGGCAGACAGGCGGAGACCTGTGAGAAATATCTCGCCAAGGGTCGCAAGGTAGCCATTGAAGGAAGGATCCAGACAGGCAGTTACCAGAACAAGAACGGGGATACTGTCTACACAACAGACGTCATTGCCAACAGAGTCGAGTTCCTCGATTGGGGAGACAGGCAGCAGGGGGGCGGCGGATTCCAGCAGGGCGCTGATCGGGCACCGGCACCGCAGGCACCACAGGCTCCGCAATCTCCGGCAGAGGATAGACCGGACTCTTTCCAGGCAATTGAGGAAGACGTTCCATTCTAGGAAAGGAGATATCTGATAATGGAGAACAGAAAACGTGGTGGCATGAGAAGAAGAAAAGTATGCCAGTTCTGCGCAGATAAGGCTGTTTCAATCGACTACAAGGACGTTGAACTGCTGAAGAAAAAGTACGTGACCGAGAGAGGCAAGATCGTTCCTAAGAGAATCACCGGTACATGTGCCAAGCATCAGAGAGAACTGACCACAGCCATCAAGCGTGCACGCATCGTTGCACTGCTGCCTTACGTGGCTGACTAAGCAGAACCAAAGCATCGGCGGTATGCCGCCGGAGGGATGCCCAGGGAGACCAGGTCGTCCCGATCATAAAGTCGCAAGAGGGGCGCCGCGTAAGCGGCGCCTTGTTTTGTAGAAGGAGGTTTTCATGAAGAAGATCTGCATCATTTACACCGGTGGCACCATCGGTATGGTGCCCACGGAGAGGGGATACGCACCCAGGAAGGGGTATTTCAGTCAGGCACTGGCCGAGATCGACGAACTGCAGAAACCAGAGGTTCCCGACTGGGAGATGGTGGAATTCGATCCTCTGCTGGATTCCTCCAACGTGGCGGTGAACGAATGGAACCGCATCGGGCGCACGATCCGAGATCGATACGACGATTACGATGGCTTTGTGGTACTCCACGGCACGGACACCATGGCCTACAGCGCCAGTGCTCTTTCTTTCATGTTAGACGGGCTGGACAAACCGGTGATCTTCACCGGATCGCAGATCCCTCTATGCATGCTTCGCAGCGATGCCAGAGACAACATACTTACGTCCCTGATGATCGCAGGAGAAGGCAAGGTGAGAGAGGTGTGTCTCTATTTCGCGGGAAAGCTTCTCCGCGGGAACCGTAGCACAAAGTCTTCCGCCGATCGGTTCGTAGCGTTCGATTCTCCCAACTGTGCGCCCCTGGCAAACGCTGGCATTGACATCACCTATGAGGAGGGCGCGATACGGCATTTTCGCAGCGATCGGAAACTGAGAGGGCCCCTGGGTATGTTTGGTGGACGCCTTCGGCTGTCGGAGTTTCAGAATACCCCCATCGGCGTCATCAAGGTTTTTCCGGGGATCCAGTTCCGCCTGTTTGAGCAGGTGATGACGGATAGTCTCAGCGGGATCGTGCTGGAGACCTTTGGGGCGGGCAACATTCCGGAGGCAGATGGGGCACTTCTGCCCATGATCCGCAAGGCCTATGAGAACGGCACCGTGATCGTGGTATGTTCCCAGTGTCCCCAGGGGACGGTTCATCTGGGAGCATACGAGGCCAGCGCAGCGTTGGTAGGGGCCGGGGCGGTCAGCGGCTACGACATGACGACGGAGGCTGCTATCGCCAAACTCTACTATCTTTTCAGCCAGGGCCTTTCCAGGGATGACATCAAGCACTACATGGAGATCGACCTGCGGGGAGAGCTGACAAAATAGTGTCGCGCCAGGGATTGCCTTCGCGACCTGCGTCTCCCGTGTGTGCAAAACTCCTCACACCGGCTCACAGGAAGGGGAAGGATGGGGCAGGATGGGAGTCCGACGGAGCTCGTTCCGCGATTGGCGTATTATTTCAAGATTGCGGAACACAGTTCCGCGGTTGGCGTATTATTTCGAGTTTGCGGAACAAAACTTAGGATTTGTTCCGCGATTGGCGTATTATTTCAAGATTGCGGAACACCGTTCCGCGATTGGCGTGTTATTTCGAGTTTGCGGAACAAAACACAGGATTTGTTCCGCGATTGGCATATAATTTCAAGATTGCGGAACACCGTTCCGCATTTGGCGTATTATAGCAAGTTTGCGGAACAAAACACAGGATTTGTTCCGCGATTGGCATATAATTTCAAGATCGCGGAACACAGTTCCGCATTTGGCGTGTTATTTCGAGTTTGCGGAACAAAACACAGGATTTGTTCCGCGATTGGCATATAATTTCAAGATCGCGGAACACCGTTCCGCATTTGGCGTGTTATTTCGAGTTTGCGGAACAAAACACAGGATTTGTTCCGCGATTGGCATATAATTTCAAGATTGCGGAACACAGTTCCGCATTTGGCGTATTATTTCGAGTTTGCGGAACAAAACACAGGATTTGTTCCGTGATTGGCATATAATTTCAAGATCGCGGAACAGCGCTGCGTGGCCGCATAGCTGTGCGGGATCGCTGCCTGTCGCATCTCGCCGCTTGGCCGCCTGGCGCCAGTGCGAAATCGCTGCGGCACAAAGACAGTCGCACAAAAAACACCGGGCATCTGATGAGAGGCCCGGTGTTTTGGCTTATAGGTTGGGAAAACTTGGTACCGCGCATAGGTGCCTACCGCAGTACGGCACCCGGTTCCCGGTCAAAGAACACGCTCTTGGAACTGATAGACAGAGGGATGCCGTAGCAGACGCGGACATCTTCCGGGAAGATATCCAGCTGGTTCAGCGCCTTCCCGATGGAGTACATGACCCGGTTGTCAATGCGGTTATCCGCTGCAATGGAGACGGCGGAGCCGATGGCGATCCCAAGATCGGTGATATTCAGTGCGCAGTTGGCGCCGGCTTTGGCCATGGCGGCACAGTTTGGAAACCCGCACATGGCGCAGTTGTCCAGACCGAAGGGGATCCCCCGGACACCGATCAATACGGCCAGATAACAGTCGTGCAGGAGGCACGCGTCACGTTCGATGAACGCTTCCTCGTAGGCAGCGGCCAGCTCGTGCATCCTGGTAACGATGCGCTCCTTCTCCTCACCGGTCACCACCGCTGTGACGATCTTGTCCTGACCGCTGGCTTTCGGTGCGGTCTGAGCGGCAGCCGCCATGCGGCAGGCCACGTCCATAAGTACGTTCTTCTCGAAGTCCTTCAGGTATTGTAACATAATCCCCTCCTTGTAGTTGTTTATCTATTATACAAGGATATCAGGCTTTGTGCAAGCGAGGTAGTGTAAATAAATATACACGTTAAAGCGGTAATGCGGCAATGTGGTAAAGTGAATTTGACTATTTTCTCGAATATTTCAGAAAAATACCTTTCGAGCGCGAAAAATAGCCAATTAACTGAAAAAAGTGTAGCCAATCGGGGCCAAAAACGGTATAATAAAGGTAACTCGATTGCGATCACCTGAGGTGATGTTGAATGCATGAGAATGTATATTTATACAGATAAGGAGAGGTAACTATGGCAGTTGTAATCAATGGCAGAGACCTCACGATCGAAGAGGTCATCCGCGTATGCCGCGGAATGGAAGAAGTTAGCATCTCGCCGGAAGCTCAGAAGGCTGTAAACAAGGCAAGAGACTTCATTGAGAAGAAGCTGGACGAGGGTGCGATCATCTACGGACTGACCACCGGTTTTGGGAAGTTCGCCAACGTGTTCGTCGACAGAGACGAGACGGCTGCGCTGCAGGAGAACCTGATCATCAGCCACACCTGCGCACTGGGCGATGCCTACGAGCAGAAGTACGTCAGAGCAGCGATGCTGCTTCGCTGCAATGCGCTTTCCAGAGGCAATTCCGGTATCCGCCTAAGCACTGTCCAGACACTGGTCGATATGCTGAACGCCGGGATCCACCCCATCGTACCCTGCAAGGGAAGCCTGGGTGCATCTGGAGACCTGGCACCGCTGTCTTGCATCGCACTGGGCCTGATCGGCAAGGGGAATGTAGAATACAAGGGCGAGGTCGTACCTGCGGCTGAGGCGATGAAAGCCGCAGGCATCGAGCCGGTGGTACTGGCTGCCAAGGAAGGTCTGGCACTGAACAATGGAACACAGATGATGACCGCAGTCGGTCTGAACGTGCTGTGGGATGCCATGCATCTGCAGAAGATCGCCGACATCGCCTGCGCCATGACCGCCGAGGCACTCCACGGCATCACCAAGGCCTACGACCCCAAGATCCACGAGCTCCGCGGACACAAGGGACAGATCACGGTGGCCGCAAATCTGCGCAAGCTCCTGGATGGCAGCAAGAACGCCCTGCGTATCCAGCCGACCAAGGTACAGGATCCGTACACGCTACGCTGCGTGCCGCAGATCCACGGAGCCTCCAGAGACGCTATCGCCTATGCGTATGATATGGTCTCCAGAGAGATCAATGCTGTGACAGATAACCCCATCGTCTTCCCGGACGAGGAGGATGTGATCTCCGGCGGAAACTTCCACGGACAGCCCATGGCACTCACCTTCGACTTCCTGAAGATCGCCATCTCTGAGCTGGCCAACGTTTCTGAAAGAAGATGCGAGCGTCTGATCAACCCGGCGCTGGCCGAAGGGCTGCCTGGCTTCCTGACCAAGCACGGTGGCGTCTGCTCCGGATTCATGATCGCACAGTATGCGGCGGCATCCATGGTCTCTGAGAACAAAGTCTACGATCACCCGGCCTGTGTGGACTCCATTCCTTCCTCCGGAAACCAGGAAGACCACGTTTCCATGGGAACGACTTCCGCGAGAACAGCGGCCATGGTTCTGGACAACACCCAGAAGGTCCTGGGGATCGAGCTCGCTTCCGCGGCACAGGGTATCTGGCTGCGTGAGGAGATCGGCGAGAGTAAGATCGACAACCTGGCACCGGCTACCAGAGCGGCCTATGACTACATCAGGACTGTATCGGATCCAATCGACAACGACGTGATCATGCATGACGAGCTGGTGAAATTCGATGAGATGATCAAGAACGGCGAGCTGCTGGCCGCCGTCGAGAAGGTCGTGGAACTGGCATAGCAGTGCCTCGCACGACTGAGATTATGAAAAGGAGGTAATGAAAATGCTTGATAACACTCAGATCAAAGGCGCGATGACTATCCAGCTGGATGCTGAGCTGCCGGAGTACCCGGAATTCGTAGAAGGCATCCGGAGAGCACCAGATAGAGGTTTCCGTCTCACCAAGGCACAGGCGGAGATCGCTCTGAAGAACGCACTTCGTTACGTGCCAGAGGAACTCCATGAGACGCTGGCACCAGAATTCATGGAAGAACTGAAGACATACGGAAGAGTCTATGCGTATAGATACAGACCGGCTGGCCGCATCTGGGGAAAGCCCATCGATGAGTACGAGGGCAAGTGCCTGGCTGGCAAGGCCTTCCAGGTCCAGATCGACAACAATCTGGACTTTGAGGTTGCGCTGTATCCATATGAGCTGGTCACCTATGGAGAGACCGGTTCCGTTTGCCAGAACTGGCTGCAGTACAGACTCATCAAGAAATACCTGCAGGTCATGACCGAGGATCAGACTCTGGTGGTCGAGTCTGGAAACCCGCTGGGACTATTCCCCTCCAAGCCGGAGGCACCGAGAGTCATCATCACCAATGCGATGATGATCGGTATGTATGACAACCTGGAGGACTGGGAAGTTGCCGAGGAAATGGGAGTTGCGAACTACGGACAGATGACCGCTGGCGGCTGGATGTATATCGGACCTCAGGGGATCGTACACGGAACCTTCAACACCATCCTGAACGCAGGCCGTAAGTACCTGGGCGTTCCCGAACAGGGCGACCTGAAAGGACACACCTTCGTATCCTCTGGACTGGGCGGCATGAGTGGTGCGCAGCCGAAGGCTGCCAATATCGCGGGCGCGGTC
Source organism: Eubacterium sp. AB3007 (assembly GCF_000688015.1). NCBI lineage: Bacteria > Bacillati > Bacillota > Clostridia > Eubacteriales > Eubacteriaceae > Eubacterium > Eubacterium sp. AB3007. The sequence continues at coordinate 1,525,290 of NZ_JIAD01000001.1, read as the reverse complement.
GGTATCTTCGCAGAGGTAGACTACTCCAGGATCGTTACCAGACATGATCAGGGATGGGTAGATGTGATCATGGACGACATCGACGAGATCTTTAAGTTGGCGAATGAGAAGGTAGCTGCCAAGGAGAGCATCTCCATCGCTTACCACGGAAACATTGTAGACCTGCTGGAGGCCGCTGCAGAAAAGCACTTCAAGATCGATCTACTGTCTGACCAGACTTCCTGTCACAACGTCTATGACGGTGGGTATTGCCCGGTGGGCATGACCTTCGAGGAGAGAACTGAGCTGCTGCACAGCGACAGAGAGAAGTTCATCGAGGAAGTCAACAAAACACTGCATAGGCATTATGAGGCCATCAAGAAGCTCACTGCACAGGGCAGCTACTTCTTCGACTATGGTAACTCCTTCATGAAGGCTATGTATGACTCCGGCATCAAGGAGATCTCCAAGAACGGTATCGATGACAAGGACGGCTTCATTTGGCCGAGCTACGTAGAAGATATCATGGGTCCAATCCTGTTCGACTATGGATATGGTCCTTTCCGTTGGGTCTGCCTGTCCGGCAAACCGGAGGATCTGGATGCTACCGACCAGGCGGCGATGGACTGCATCGATCCGAACCGCCGTGCACAGGACAGAGACAATTGGGTATGGATCAGAGACGCCAAGAAGAACAAGCTGGTCGTCGGCACCCAGGCACGTATCCTGTATCAGGATGCGGAAGGTCGTCGTGATATCGCGCTGGCCTTCAACAAGCTGGTCAGAGAGGGTAAGTGCGGTCCGATCATGATGGGACGTGACCACCACGACGTATCCGGCACAGACTCTCCGTTCAGAGAGACCTCCAACATCAAGGACGGATCCAACGTTATGGCAGATATGGCCATCCAGTGCTATGCCGGTAACGCGGCCAGAGGCATGAGTCTTTGTGCCATTCATAATGGTGGCGGCGTAGGTATCGGCAAGTCCATCAACGGCGGATTCGGTCTGCTGCTGGACGGATCCGAGAGAACCGACGAGATCATCAAGTCCGCTATGATGTGGGACGTCATGGGAGGCGTGGCCAGAAGAAGCTGGGCCCGCAACGAGAACGCTCTCTCTACCGCAGCGGAATATAACAAGAACTACGCCGGAAAGGGACACATCACCCTTCCGTTCATCGCTGACGATGACCTGGTGAAGAGCGTAGTTGCCAAGTACGTAGACTAAGGAGAACAGCATGTCCACATTATTGGTTAAGAATATCGGTGTGCTCCAGACCCCGACTGGTAGTTACAGCCACAAGGGCGAGGAGCAGGGACAAAACCTGAAGATGAAGGACGCAGCCGTCCTGGTGAAGGATGGTGTCATCGCGGCCATCACTGACATGGGAGAACTGCCGGTGTCCGAGAAGGACGTGGACTGCGTGTTGGATGCGAATTACAGGTTGGTGACGCCAGGCTTGGTGGACGGCCACACCCACATGGTGTTCGGCGGCTACCGGCAGCACGAGATCCCCATGAAGATCAAGGGCGCCACCTACCTGGATATCCTCCGGGCGGGGGGCGGCATCCTGGATACCGTGCGCCACACCAGAGAAGCCAAGGAAGAGGATCTGGTCTATAAGACCGGGAAATTCCTGGATGAGATGATGGGCTTTGGCGTGACCACCGTGGAAGCCAAGAGCGGCTACGGACTGGACATGGATACGGAGATCAAGATGCTCTCCGTCATTGACCGGGTGAACCGGGCCCATGCCGTAGACGTAGTACCGACCTTCATGGGGGCTCATGCCATTCCCGAGGAATACAAGGATAATCCGGACGCATACATCGACTTGCTCTGCGATGAGATGCTTCCGTACGTGAAGGAACATGATCTGGCAGAGTTTGCCGATGTGTTCACAGAGGATTCCGTGTTTGACTATGCTCAGAGCAAGAAATACCTGGAAAGAGCGAAGGAGCTGGGCTTCAAGCTGAAGATCCACGCGGATGAGATAGAGGCGATCGGTGGCTCCAGACTGGCCGGCGAGATCGGTGCAGTCAGTGCGGAGCACCTGATCTCCATCAATGAGGAGGGCCTGGAATCCATGGCCAAAGGCGGTGTCACCGCTATGTGCCTGCCAGCCACATCCTTCTACCTGGGCGTTGATTTTGCACCAGCCAGGAGAATGATCGAGATGGGGATCCCAGTGGCGACCGCTTCGGACTTCAACCCGGGATCTTGTCCGTCGTTGAACCTTCAGTTCGTCATGAATCTGGCATGTATCCGCTACCGGCTTCTGCCGGAGGAAGTGCTGACCGCAGTGACCATCAACCCGGCCTGCGCCATCGGTCGTGGTGACCGGGTGGGAACCCTGGAAGTAGGCAAGCAGGCGGACATGGTCATCTGGGATGCACCGGACATGGAAATGCTTTGTTACCGTTTTGGCTCGAACCTCGCTTCGAGAGTGATCAAGAAAGGAAAAATCGTAAAATGAAACTGATCGACATGAAGATGACAGATTATCTGGATCTGCTGAAATCAGATGCACCGGCACCGGGCGGCGGCTCCGTCAGTGCCCTCTCCGGCGCGCAGGGCGTGGCACTGTTCATGATGGTGGCTGACCTGACACTGGGCAAGGCAAAGTACGAGGACTATCAGGAGATCTGCCAGAACGCCAAGGATAAGGGGCAGGCTCTCTACGAGGAGCTGATGGCAGGGATCGACAAGGACACCGACGCGTTCAACCTGATCTCGGATGCTTTCAAGATGCCGAAGGATACCGACGAGGAGAAGGCCGCTCGCAAGAAAGCCATCGCAGACGGTACCCTGGCCGCAACGGAAGTTCCCTTCCGGAACATGCAGCTCGCTTATGAAGGACTGAAGATCGCCAAGACCCTGGTGGGGCATTCCAACCCTAACTGCGCCAGCGATCTGGGCGTGGGCATCCTGCAGCTGCGCGCATGCGTCTACGGTGCGTGGCTGAACGTGAAGATCAACCTGCCGGGCGTGAAAGATGTCGACAAAGCCAGATATTTCGAGGAAGAGGGCCAGAAAATGTTCGCCAGCGCAGGGGACATTGCCCGCAAGTATTTCAACGAAGTTAACATGTCACTGTAACCAGTCTGGTGCGGCGGCCATGGCCGCCGCACCGGTAACCATAAGGAAGGAGAAATAATCGATATGGCACAGATTATCGAAAGTATTCCGAACATCAGCGAAGGAAGAAGACCGGAAGTCGTAGAGGCTTGCGTGGATGAGATCAGAAACACCCCAGGCTGCACCCTGCTGGACTACTCCTCTGACGAGAGCCACAACAGAAGTGTCATCACCTACATCGGCGATGCCAAGGCCGTGGAGGAAGCCAGTGTTAAGCTGGTGAAGAAGGCCGCTGAACTGATCGACCTGAATCATCACGAGGGAGAGCATCCCAGAATGGGCGCGGTGGATGTAATGCCGTTCCTGCCCATCAAGGACTGCACCACCGAAGACTGCATCGAGCTGTCCAAGGTAGTCGGCGCCAGGATCGCAGACGAGGCAGGCGTACCGGTATTCCTGTATGAGGAGTCCGCTACCAGACCGGAGAGACAGAACCTGGTGAAGATCAGAAAAGGCCAGTTCGAGGGCATGGCCGAGAAGGTGCAGGAACCGGATTGGGAGCCTGATTTCGGTGGCCGCAAGATCCATCCGACCGCTGGTGTTATGGCCGTTGGTGCCAGACCGCCGCTAGTCGCCTTCAACCTGGATCTGGATACCGAGGACGTGGAGATCGCCAAGAACATCGCCAAGATCATCCGTGAGAAGGACGGCGGGTTCAAGTGCGTCAAGTCCATGGGCTTCATGATCGACGACGAGGAGACCGGAGAGAAGTTTGCTCAGGTATCCTGCAACATGACCAACTATGAGCAGACTCCGCTGTACAGAGTCGTGGAGACCGTCAAGATGGAAGCGGCCAGATATGGTGTGCATATCACCAAGTGCGAGATCGTCGGGCTTTGTCCCATGAAGGCGCTGACAGACTGTGCACAGTACTACATGCAGCTGAACGAGTTCGACTTTGACAAACAGGTATTGGAGAACCATATCATCTAAGAGACTATGGCAAAAGACAGAAAATTCCCCAATTCCTATTCTCTGACGGATGAGATCGCGGCTACGATCCGGGAACGAATCCTGAAAGGGGAGTACAAGATTGGCGAGAAGATCAAGGAAACCCAGATCGCCGGAGAACTGAAGGTGAGCCGTACGCCTATCCGGGAGGCGTTCAAGCAGCTGGAGGATGAGGGGCTCATCGAATACAAGAAGAACCGGGGGTGCTTCGCCCGAGGTTTCACCAAAAGAGATATCGATGATATCTATGCGGTCCGCAAAGCACTGGAGGTGCTAGCGGTGGAGTGGGCCTGTGAGCGCATGACACCGGATTACCTGAAACAACTGAAGGATCAGTGTGATCTGATGGAATTCTACACCATCCGCGAGGACTACGAGCATGTGTTGGCCCTGAACAAGGACTTCCACGATATCATCTACAATGCCACCGGAAGTCGATTCATGGCCCAGGTACTCCACTCCTATAAGAGTTATATCGAACAAGCCCGTCAGGTGGTCTTTATGGACAAAACCTACCTGGAGCGGATCCTCGCAGAGCACCGGAAGATTTTGGGAGCGCTGTCGAAGGGATCTGTAGAGGAAGCAAAGGACGCCATGGCACAGCACCTGGATCATTCCAGGGAGCGGGCCAGCGTAGCTTATAAGATCAAAGAGTGACGAGCTCTTCGATACCGAAAAGAAAAGATGCTGGCAGATGCCGGCATCTTTTTCTGACGTGCTGCAAACGTGGGAGGGGATGATTTCAACCTATCTAGAACATCTGCTTAGTCAGCATATCGAATAACTCGTTCATGGCCTGGTCGAAGGCATCGTAGACTACTTCTCCCTGACAGACCACCATCATGGCGTGAGTCCAGGGGAAGTTGTCCGTGGACAGTTCGTAGGGGTTTTTCTCGAACACCACCATGTCCGCCAGTTTGCCCGGCGCAAGGGTTCCCAACTGTTCGTTAAGTCCCAGTCCTTCCGCCGCCCGCAGGGTGAGGTTCTCGATGACCGCATGGTTGCTGTCCGCATCGTCAAAGGCGGGATCGAAGAGCAGGTGGGTCTCCAGGGGGCTGTCTGCGATGTTATCGTAATATCCCTCATAGAGGTCTTCTTCGAAATCTGTCACATAACTCATATCGTAGATAAACGATGACTCAGGCGTGGCAAGGTCTCGCGGGTCGTTCTTGCGGAAGGGGCGTGTGTTGTTGCGGTCACGGAGGACCAGACGGCTGACCCCCTTGTCTCGCAGGTGATCCCAGGCGTCTGTTACCCATTCCTTGATTTCCGCCTCGGAGATCTGCTCCTGACGGCAATACCGCATATATGCGTCAATGCCCGGCGCGGAGTAGGCGTCGATGAATCCAGGGAACACAAAGCCCTCGTTCAGGTCGTGTTCTATGGCATCCGGATAGTCGGCCCGCAGCTGTCCTTCGTTTCCAACCGCCAGAAATCGGCCATCCTCGATAACGACAGCGCTGGCCTTGGGCGGGGTGGTCATGGTATAGAATGTAGCATTATAGTAAAGGTCTTGCATGGGAACTCCTTTCGCCAAATGTATTTACGCGATGTCCGGGCTGTTTGGGTCATCGGATGGATTGCCGGTGTGCGCATCCAACAGGAAGCGGCGGTGGTATTTCAGTTCAGCGTAGCGTAGGATCTTCTTCATGTAGATGGCATCGTAGGCGCCGCCGATGGCCCCGGCAACCGGGATCATCTGGATGGCTTTCATGTAGAGAAGCTCCTTGGAAAGGGCAGCAGAGGCCAGTCGGATCTGCTGGCTCTGGTCATAGTCTTCCGGCAGCGCCGGTGAGTTGCCGCCCTGGGAAGCATCTAGCCAGTCATTCAGGTGGTCGTTCAGATCGTCCAGTTCGCGTCCGTAGGAGAGAGAGGTCTCGATCAGTTTCAGTATGAAATACTTCTCCTCCGGAGAGTCGTAATCATATCCAAAGTGAAGGGCGATCTCGTAGAGGCCCTTCAGCATGGTGCCTGTGAAGAGGGCGATATCCGGCATGCCGATCCCCAGAAAACCCAGGCCGATGCCGGAGGCGCCGGAGAACATCAGATTTCTCTTCTTGGAGCTGCCGGCGCGCTTGGCGAAGTACCGAAGGCCTCGCCGACTGCCGAAGGGGTTGTCCCTATCGTTGGTGGTCATGTTCTGGAAGTGGCGCTGGATCCCTTCCCGATCGTAGGTCTTCTCGATGACGCCGGTTCCCTTCTCAAACACCAGCTCGAACGCCTTGGCAAAGGCCGCGTCAAGCTTGTCCTGAAGTCCCGGCGGGACCTTGGACTCGATCAGGTTGTTCAGGATGGAGTCCTTCTTGACTCTGCCCCTGGCCAGAAACTCGTTCTCCCGGCGCTTGATTCTATTCCATTCTCTGTTCCATTCTGCGTAATTCATATCTTCATTATAGTACACGGCCGCAAAAAAGTCGAGAGGGCACCCCCGTATGGAAGTGCCCTTGGATTGCTTTGTGTAACGAGCCGGCAACTACTGGGTCTTGGCCGCCTCCCGCGCCTCTCGAACCAGCTGAGCGCCAAGCTGCATGGCCTTGCGATTGGTGTCCTCGGTGCCCTTGGGAACGTGGTTCAGGACCGCCTCCTCCAGAGACTTCTCGGTGGCCAGGCTCAGTGCCTCGTTGACTGCGCCGCAGGAAATGATGTTGGCGGACATCTTGACGCCGATGGTCTCTACTGCGCTGCGCAGGATGGGGAGTTTGAGTACCTCGTGCTTCCGGTAGATGATGTCCGGAACCTCGATCTCCTCGTCTACGATGACCACGGCGGCAGGGGCCAGTTTCTTGCGGAACTTGTCGAAGGACTCCTGGGTCAGGGAGAGGAGCAGCGTAGGCAGCTCGATCTTGCTGTAGTTGATCTGCTTCTCGTCTACGATAGTCTCCGCCTTACAAAGCCCTCCGCGAGCCTCCGGCCCGTAGGACTGGGACTGGACGACTTTCTTTCCGTCCAGGAAAGCGGCTTCCGCCATGATGATGGTGGCCATGATCACTCCCTGACCACCGGAACCTGTGAATCTCAGTTGTTCTTTTTTCATTCTGCGCCTCCTGCCTTCTGGATGATCTTCTGATACTCGTCACAGTACTCAGGGCGTCCTTCCTCCTGATGGAGCAGGCCGATGATGACCTTGTCCTGGAGTTCCTCCGGGGACATCTTGGCAGCTTTCTTCACGTCCACCATGTGTTCCTCCTGCCAGTGCATCATCTTCACCGGACCACCCTTCTTGTTCTTACGTCCGTAGTAGGTGGGGCAGATACTGACACCGTCGATGATGGAGATGCCGTGATGCCGGATGCCCTGCTCGATGAGTTTGACCATCTGGGGCTGGTGGAAACAGTCGCCTCTTCCGGTGAAGGTGGCGCCTGCGGCTTCCGCCAGCTTGGGAATATCGAAAATGCCGTCGATGTTACCGTACGGAGCCGTAGTTCCCTTCTCCCCGGTGGGAGTGGTGGGGGAATACTGTCCGCCGGTCATGCCGTAGATATCGTTGTTGAAGACCACTACGGTGATGTCGATGTTGCGGCGGCAGGCATGGATCAGGTGATTGCCGCCGATCGCCGCAGCGTCGCCGTCGCCGGTGACGACGATCACGTGCATCTCCGGCTTGGCCATCTTGATGCCGGTGGCAAAGGCGATGGCACGGCCGTGGGTGGTATGCAGTGTGTTATAGTTCATGTATCCTGCCGCGCGGGAGGAGCAGCCGATTCCGCTGACGATGGCTACCTTCTCCTGCGGGAGCCCGCAGTTCTTGATGGCCTGGCACACATCTCTCATGAGGATGCCGTGGCCGCAGCCCGGGCACCAGATGTGCGGAAGGCGGTTGGTACGCATAGTTTCCTGTACTAATTGACTTGGCATATTACTCCTCTCCTTCCTCTACCTTGCGGATGATCTCCTTGGGGCTGATGGCAGTACCGTTGACCTTGCCCACGAATTCTACGGAAGTGTCGCCCTTGATGATTCCCTCTACGGTAAGCAGCACCTGTCCATAGTTGTGCTCCACCACCAGAAGGCGGCGCAGCTGCTTGGCGCGCTCTACCAGCTCGTGCTCCGGGAAAGGCCACAGGGTGACCGGACGGAACATGCCGACCGCATAGCCCATATCGCGCAGTTCGTCGACCGCGTCCAGGACGGCGCGGGTAGTGCCGCCGTAGCAGACGATGCCGATCTCCGCATCCTCCATCTGGTATTCCTCAAAATCCAGGATTCCGCTGTACTTGTAGACCTTGATCTTCTCCATGATACGGGCGTTCTGCTCTCCAGCCTTCTGGTTGTCGTTGGTGGGGAAGCCTGTCTCGTCATGGAAGAGCCCGGTGATGTTGTACAGGTTGCCTTCGCCAAATGCGGTGGCATGAGGCACGTACTGGTTCTCTCCGAACGCATAAGGCTGAGAATTGATCATGTGCGTATCCCGGTTGTGGATCTCCAGTTCCTCTGTCGGGATAAGTTCACAGCCTTCCCGCATATGGCCTACGATCTCATCCATTAGAAGGATGACCGGTGTACGGAACCGCTCGGAAAGGTTGAATGCTCTGACGGTCTGGTTATAGGTGTCCTGCACGGAAGCCGGGCAGATGGCGATGACCGGATGATCCCCGTGGGTGCCCCACTTGGCCTGCATGACGTCTCCCTGTGAAGGTGAGGTGGGCAGCCCGGTGGATGGACCAGAACGCATGACGTCCACGATGACGATGGGGATCTCGGCGATGGTTGCGTAGCCGATGTTCTCCTGCTTGAGGGAGAATCCGGGGCCGGAGGTGGCGGTCATGGCCTTCTTGCCGGCGACGGATGCGCCCAGCGCGGCGGCGATGCCCGCGATCTCATCCTCCATCTGCATGAACTTGCCGCCTACCTGGGGAAGGCGCAGGGCGCAACGCTCTGCGATCTCCGTAGACGGCGTGATGGGATAACCTGCATAGAAGCGCATGCCGGCGGCGATGGCGCCCTCGACACAGGCTTCGTTTCCCTGTAATAACTGGAATCTCTTCTGCTTCTCTGCCATATTATGCCTCCTCTACCCAGATCGCATAGTCCGGACAGCGATTCTCGCAAAGTCCGCAGTGGATACAGTCATCAGGGTTTTCGATGACTACCTTCTCATGCTTGATGACAAGTACTTTCTTGGGACAAAACTCGGCACAGTATCCGCATCCCTTGCACCAGGAGGGCTCTATGCATAGTTTCTTTCTCTTGCTCATTCGTTCACCTCGTATCGTTATTGTTTACACAATGTCCTTACTATAAAATATATCATATCGAAGCGAGGAATGTCCCTGAAAAACAAATAAAGTACGATAATAATACATTGCGTAACGATTTAGAACGTTAAAGCGAAGGCTCAAAACCGTTCAAACAGATAGTTTCTGGATACTCCAGCAGGACCGACTTTAGCACCCTGTCCATCATCTCATTCATCCATCGTCCCGCCCCTCTGAGATCGCCTGTTTTTCCATGGTGGCAAATTCTAAATGCCATGTTTTCATAGATTTGCCACCATGCCCATGGTCGCCTCGATAGAATATCCTCGAAAACGTTAGTAGTACGTTAGTTGCGTTATTGTATTGTGTTGTTTGGTGGAGGTGGCGGTATGGTTCAGATGCGTATACTGACATCTAATGTAGGTGTTGGGGTATCACTTTCCGGAGAAGTAGCAGATGGAAGCTTGGAAGTTGGGCTGAGTATACCTATGGGGCGCCTGCAAGTGGCAAAGCAACCGTTAATCTTTCCCCTGTAAAGAAAGAAATAAAAAATAATAAGCATTAGGAGGTCATCTTGAAAAATCAAAGAATGTTTCTAATATGTAGTGCAAGCATTGTTTTAGTTTGTTGTTTTCTGACTTTTGGCGTAACCAGAGCCTACTATACAGAGAAACAAGGGGGAGGTCTGGATGAGCATTACGGGACCTATAGTGCCACAGGGCAGGCGTTTACCTATCTGTCTATTTCACCAAGCGGTGATGCACAGGATTCGGATAGGACGGGGCAATTTGGCCTATTTGATGAATATGCAAAGGCAATAGAATCAGGTAGCTGTACGTTGACAGGGCCCGACATGATAAAACTATACAAGTCCAAGCGTTATCTGGGAACAGTGTGTGTTGTCGGTGGAAAGGTTTATTATATTGCAGCGGATCAGGAACCTGCTGCATTGAAAAAAGTAGGAGATGACCCCATGTGAGTCGCGCAGAATATAACGAGCGCCGGATATCCCCCGCCTATGAAGTTGGGGGATCCTGGCGCTCGTTATACTGCTCAATGGCCCTCGATAGCTCGGTTAGTTTTCGATAGATTTTGACCAGAAAGATCACCATGAAGGTGACTGCCCCCAGAACGATGAGTGTCAACACCATGGCGATGATAAAATCAGGTGTCGATATGATTGGTACGCTATTCATCTGCATCATAATCCTCCTTTTCCTTGGCAATACTATACCCCAGTCCTACTAACGCCCGACTAACATTTTCGGCGAAGGGGCGGGCACACTGAAAAAAGGGCCGCTGCCCGCAGTGCCGGAACGCACTTTGGGCAGTAGCCCCTTGATTTACTCTCTATATGTCTGTCTTATTTCACAAACACCTTCGGCAGTCTCTGACCGAACGCGCAGGTGATCTCGTAGTTGATGGTGCCGGTGGCATCGGCGATGTAATCGGCATCGATGGTGTTGACGCCGTCGGTGCCCATGACGATGACCTCGTCGCCTACATGGACCTCAGGCACGTCCGTGACGTCGATCATGCACTGGTCCATACAGATGTTCCCTGCGATGGGGCAGACCACACCGTTCACGATGACCTTGGCCTGTGCCGAGTAGGGGCGGGGATACCCATCCGCGTACCCCAGGGCGATGGTGGCGATGCGGGAAGGACGCTGGGCGATGAACTTGCGTCCATAGCCGCAGCTGAATCCTACAGGTACGTCCTTCAGGTGGACAATGTTGGCTTTCACCTGCATCACCGGCTTGATGTGGAAGGCGTTCCTGTCCACCTCGTGGGAAGGATACTGGCCGTAGAGAATGATTCCCGGGCGGCAGCCGTCGTAGTGGACGGTGGGCAGCTCCATGATGGAGGCGGAGTTGGCCAGGGTGCGGAAAGGCACGTAGATGCCAGCCGCAGTCAGTGCCTCGTAGAAACGGATGTATCTGGCCTCCTGCTCGTGAGAGAAGGTCTTGTCGTAAGCGTCCGCGGTGGCCATGTGAGAGAACAGTCCAAAGATGCGGATGTTGGGCAGTGCCGCGATCTTCTTCACATCCTCCACGGCGTACTCGGTGTCATCCGCCAGGTAGCCGATGCGGCCCATGCCGGTATCTACGGCGATGAGGCAGTCCACGGTGACACCGGCAGCGGCAGCGGCGTCGTTGATTGCCTTGGCGTTGCCGGACTCACAGACGACAGGGGTGATGCCATACTGGACCAGGGTGTCCGCATACATGTCCGGAGTCAGTCCCAGGCAGATGATGCGCTCCTGAGCGCCGGCTTCCCGCAGCGTGATCGCCTCCTGCAGGGTGGCGATGGCGAAGGTCTTCACACCGTTCTCGCGCAGGACCTGGGCGCACTGGATCGCGCCGTGGCCATAGGCGTCCGCCTTGATGACCCCGATGAACTCTCTGTCCGGTCCGATCTTGGCTCTGATCTGCTTGACGTTGTAATCGAAATTACTAAGGTTGATTTCGGCCCAGACGGGTCTGAGTGCTTCTTTGTACATAGTCTCTATTCCTCCTCATTGACGGCGCGGTCATGCATGCGGCGCCGGTGTAAACGCGTTCCGTGGCACAAAGCTTTGTGCATCTATACGTTGATCTCTGCGGTGAGTCCCAGGTCTGCCTCGTTCTCGGCCAGCAGCGGACGGATCACCTCGGTCAGATACTCCTCGGTCTGTCTGGGCGCGCGGCCCACGTAATTGGCCGGCTTGAGTACCTTCTCCAGATCCTCCTTGGTGACACCAAAGGCGGGATCCGCGGCGATGCGGTCGATGAGATCGTTGGGCTTGCCCTCTTCCTTGACGGTGCGGGCCGCTTGCATGGACAGGGTCCGGATCCGCTCGTGGAGCTCCTGCCGGTCGCCGCCGGCTTTCACCGCGTCCATCATGATGTTCTCGGTGGCCATGAAGGGCAGCTCCGCCATCAGGTGCGCCTCGATGACCTTGGGGTAGACCACCAGGCCGCTCGTGATGTTGATATAAAGCTCCAGGATACTGTCGGTCGCCAGGAATGCCTCAGATACGCTGATCCGCTTGTTGGCAGAGTCGTCCAGCGTCCGCTCGAACCACTGGGTGGCAGCGGTGATCTGGGGGTTCATGGCATCGGCCATCACGTAGTTGGCCAGGGAGGCCATCCGCTCAGAGCGCATGGGGTTCCGCTTGTAGGCCATGGCCGAGGAGCCGATCTGGTTCTTCTCAAAAGGTTCTTCCACTTCCTTCTGGTGCTGCAGCAGACGGATGTCGTTGGAGAACTTGTGGGCCGACTGAGCGATGCCCGCCAACACGTTCAGCACGCGGCTGTCCACCTTCCGGGAGTAGGTCTGCCCGGACACCGGGTAGCAGGCATCGAAGCCCATCTTCTGGGCGATCTTCTGGTCCAGCGCCTTGCATTTCTCGTGGTCGCCGCCGAACAGCTCCATGAAAGAGGCCTGGGTGCCGGTGGTTCCCTTGGAACCAAGCATTCTGAGGCTGCCCAGGACGTAGTCCAGGTCACCCAGATCCATCACCAGGTCGTTCAGCCACAGGGTGGCCCGCTTGCCTACGGTGGTGGGCTGCGCCGCCTGGTAGTGAGTGTAGGCCAGGCAGGGCAGATCCTTGTATTCCTCGGCGAAATCCGCCAGCTGGGCGATGGCATTGATCAGCTTCCGGCGGATGAGCTTCAGGGCCTGGGCCATGATGATCATATCAGTGTTATCGCCCACATAGCAAGAGGTAGCCCCAAGGTGGATGATCCCCTTGGCGGACGGGCACTGCTGTCCGTAGGCGTACACGTGGGACATGACGTCATGGCGGACCTCCTTCTCCCGGGCCTTGGCGACGTCGTAGTTGATGTCCTCTGCATGGGCCTTCAGCTCATCGATCTGTTCCTGGGTGATGTCCAGGCCCAGTTCCTTCTCGGCTTCGGCCAGAGCGATCCAGAGCCTGCGCCACGTCCGGAACTTGTAATCCGAGGAGAACAGGAACTTCATGTCCTTGCTCGGATATCTCTCCGACAACGGGCTGGTATATTCGCTGGTGTTTGGCATGTATCTTCCTCTCTTATCCGGGCCCGCACAAAGCCTTCCGTGCCGGTGCCCTCCGGTTCAAAACTAACAAAAAAATTATAGCATTATGGAAGTGGTATTTCAAGGGGCAGCGCGTCGGAATACTAAATGCGTACTCGTCAACCGAAAAGGCTTATATTTCCAATTCCAGCATAGCCTTTTCCGTTGCCGGGATGCAAGGTTTAATGAACAGTTTTCGAAAAACCATGTATCCCAGCGATTCGGAAACGGCTGAATCGTTGAGCACAAGCATCAAGTAGTGACTGCTCAATAAGTCCGATGGGGTCTTATTGAGCAGTCGCAACTTATGTCAGGAACCTGTCATCACATAAGTTTTGGGAATGAAACAAGAAAGAAATAACATCAAAATACTTTGAAAACGTTAGCAGAACGTTAGCGGGGGAGAAGTATAATACAGATTAAAAGAATTGCAATTGCCGAACCGGCAGGGTAAATAGTGAAGCAGTTGTCACTGGTTGGATTCATGTTGATGGTAAAAGGGAGGTTTAAATTGTAAAAAGAAGGATAAGTTCAATTCTTGTTGTAATGACATTGTTCTTGGCACTCAGTATGACGATGGGCTCATATTTATGGCCACAATCAGTATTTGCGGCCTCAAGTGTAAGCAAATTTTACTGGTCCTATATGGGATCTGGTGTTGATGGAAGAAGTAACCAGATGTTCCATAGTTTGAATAAAGGAACTGCACAAATTAAGGTAGAAAAATGCGGAGGATATACAAGCAGTAAAAAGGCCACTGTTATACTTAGAAAATCAAAGAAAACATATCCGTATTACAGCAACTGTGGTACTATAAAGTTTTATAAGAAAGGGACATACACATTTGGCTCAGTAGGCAAAGGCTCTTATTGGCTTTATGTTTCAGGAAATGGAGAGAAAAAAAGATTAAGCATGCGTCAGGAAAGGTTCAGAATAATTAACTATGAGTATCGTGATCACTTCATGGCTGTTTCTACTGCTATCAGCTATTCTCATAATAATAGTGGGATTGATTCGAATAAGTCGTTCTGGTATATCGAAAACAAATGAGACGTTGGCTTTAGGGGCCTTTTCTTTTTACATTTGTATTGTGGTTTCCGTAACGCTATTACCGATTAGGATACCTGGAGAAATACCTTATGACTTTGAGTATAATTTGAATCCTTTGGAAATGCTTAGTGTTTTTTATAATAGGGGTATGTTAGTATCTGCGTTGGAGAATGTTCTTCTCTTTATGCCGATATCATTACTTGGTTTTTTTGCGCATGTAAAGTGGGTGAACTCTATAAAAGCTAGTATATTAACCGCATTTCTCCTGTCTTTGATAATAGAACTGTTACAAGGGTTAGAAGGGTATTTCATGATCGCAGAAGGCTCCATGCCAGTTATGGATATAACAGACATAATAACGAACACTATAGGTGGATTTGCGGGGTATATTATTTGTTATTTCTACAGGAAACAACATATTGTAGAGTCCGAATGAAACGGAAATAAAACGAGGCTATGCTTCACTGCAAGGCCTCGTATTTTATAGATTTACATTTCCGATTGTATATTTCGCTTCTGTGCCCAACAGTCAGACTAGAAAGATGTCTTACTGGTGTATTTCCAGATTCCCATCTTCTCGGCGTTCTTGATGAGGTCGTCCCGGAAGTCAGGATGGGCGATGTTGATCAGCGCCTCTGCGCGCTCCCAGGTGGACTTTCCCTTCAGGTCTGCCGCGCCGTACTCGGTGACGATGTAGTGGGTGGCCATGCGCGGGGTGGTGACGATGGCTCCCGGCTTCAGCATCGGGGCAATGAGAGACTCCACGGTGCCGTCCGGAAGTTTCCTGGTGGACGGCGTGCAGATGAAGCTCTTGCCCCCATCCGACTGGAAGGCTCCCATAACAAAGTCCAGCTGGCCGCCGGTGCCGGAGATCTGCTGGTGTCCCACGGTCTCGGAACATACCTGGCCGTATAGGTCGACCTGGATGCAGCTGTTGACGGACACAAAGTTCTTGATGCTGGAGATGATGTGTACGTTATTGACGTAGTTCACCGGCGCGTTGCAGCAGATGGGGTTGTTGTCGATGAAATCATACAGCCGCTTGGTTCCGCCGGCAAAGGTGTATACTGCTTTCCCCTTGTCTACGTTCTTGTTTCCGGTGAGTTTACCAGCCTCAAACAGATCCACGTAAGCGTCTACGAACATCTCGGTGTGGCCGTTGATGTTACGCACGTCGGATTCCGCCAGCATCTTGCCGATGGTGGATGGCAGGGCACCGATCCCCAGCTGCAGTGTGCTGTGGGACTTGATGCGCTCTACTACATGGGAGGCGATCATGCGGTCGATCTTGGAGCCCTGCTTATCTGGCAGCTCCGCCAGAGGTGAATTGGAGCCCTCGACCACGTAGTCGATGCCGTACAGGTTCAGCTGAGTCTGGTGACCCAAAGCGATGGGCATGTTCTCGTTAACTTCCACGATGATCTTCTTGGCGGCCTTGATGACACCCCACATGTCCGCTACCTGTGGACCCAGGTTGAAGTTGCCGTGGCTGTCCATGGGGGCTACCTGGAACATGGCGATGTCGATGCCCGCAGGGTTGTTGATCCAGTACATGGGCAGCTCGGAGAAAAGCATAGGGATGTACCAGCAACGGCCGTTCTTGGCCATCATGCGGTCATAGGCACTGAAATGGGCAGAGGCGAACTTCACCTGTTCGTTGGAATCGGTGGCCTCATAGATAGCGAAGGGTTTCTCCCGGATAGTGACGGTGCTCAGCACCTCCACGCCGTGCAGTTCATCTGCACGCTTGGCAAGGGCCTTGTCGATGTCTACGACCGAGCCGCAGCCCAGTCCGTAGTGGACGCGGTCACCAGGCCGGACCATGGCCGCCGCCTCATCGGCGGTGATTAGTTTCCTCTTATATTCTTCTTCGAGTGCAGATACCTTATACATATCTATCTCCCTTTCTTTCTGTTTGTTAAGTTTCTAACACAGTCAACTATATTGTACTACTTTCTCTGTTCCCTTTCAACCTTTTGTGTGAAAAGTGTGTCAAAGGGTGTGTCAAAGGGGACGGTTCTTTTTGACACACTCCCCCCACAGAGTGTGTCAAAAAGAACCGTCCCCTTTGACACACCTTGCCGTATTGCGTTTCTGTGAGGGATAATGTAGAATATATGAAATCGGGTACGGACCATTGGGCCATTGAAGAAAGGAAGAAGCATGGACAGCAGGGAGACTATCTGGAAAGGATGGACCATCGAGGAGCGCATCGGCAGCGGGGGCGCCGGTGACGTATACAAGATCCGGCGGGACGAGTACGGTCTCGTCTCTTATGCTGCCATGAAGATCATTGAGATCCCCCGGGATCCGAGAGAGGTGGCCGAGCTCAGAGCCAGCGGCATGGAGGATGCAGATATCCGGCATTACTACCGGGAGCTGGTGGGAAGCCTGCGGAAGGAGATCCAGATCATGGAGGACCTGAAGGGGGCACCCAACATCGTATCTATCGAGGACTACGTGATCCGGGAGCATCAGGATGAGATCGGTTGGAGCATCTATATACGGATGGAGCTTTTGCAGAGCATCAGCGACTACCGTCAGCGCACCGGCGGCCTGACGCTGGAGGAGGTGCTCCAGCTGGGGGTGGATATGTGCACGGCGCTGGAAAACTGCAGGGAAGCAGGGATCACTCACCGGGATGTTAAGCCGGATAACATCTTCCGCAGTCGGTACGGCACCTTCAAGCTGGGGGATTTTGGTATTGCCCGGCAGCTGGATTCCATGACCCTGAGGATGCACACCCATAAGGGAACGACCACCTATATGGCGCCAGAGGTGATCCGGAAGGAGAAGTACGATGCGTCTGTGGATCTGTATTCGCTGGGCCTGGTGCTGTACCGCTATCTGAACCATAACCGAATGCCGTATATGCCCCAGTACCCGGAACGAATCAGTCCGGAGGATTTTGCCGCGGCTCTGGAGGCCCGGCTGTCGGGAGTACAGATGCTCCCGCCGACTCAGGCCGACGAGGAACTGGCGGCGTTCGTTTTGAAGGCCTGTGCGTATGCTCCGGAGGAGCGGTATCAGAGTCCGGAGGAATTCCGGTCGGATCTGAATCGGTATCTCTACAGCCTGCGGGAGAAGCATCGTGCTCCGGGAGGGGCGGTGCCAAAGGATATGTATGTTGCCTACGATCCGCAGAATATGAAACAGTCCTTTGGAGAGGAACGCACCGGACTTGCCGGAGAAGAGACAAAGACCATGGTCGGTTCACAGATGCCGGAAACGGAAGAGCTGCCGCCGTCGGTACCACCGGGAGAAGATCCTGACCAGAGGCAGGAACGTCCGGCAGAGCAGGAGCACCATCCAAAGCGGCCAGGCCTGTCACGAAAATGGAAGGCCCTGCTGATCGTGGCACTGGTGTTTGGGGTGCTGGCGGGAGGCTTTGTGTATCTGCAGACACAGTACACACGCGTGCCGAACGTGGCGAAGCTGCCGAAGTCCGAGGCGAAGGCCGCCATCGAGAAGGCCGGGCTCACCATGGGGGTGGATGGGAAGGAATACTCCGATGAAGTGGCCAGGAACGCCATCATCCGTCAGTCGCCGGAGCATGGGAGCATCCGCAGAAAACAGACCGTGGTACACGTGGTGATCAGCAAAGGAACCAACAAGGTGACTGTACCTGATCTGGTCGGCCGGACGAGAGAAGAGGCAGAGGCGGCGCTGGAGGAGGCCCACCTGAAAGCCCGGGTGGAACTCACCAACAATATTCTGAAAAGCTCCGGGGTCGTGGAGCAGTCGGTGGACCCGGGGAGCAGGGTGCTCCGGGGCACAGAGGTGACCATCACCGTCAACGAAAGCACCGTCCGCGACCACCTGGACCACTGGTTCGGCGGTGCGGACGGCATTGGTGATAACGGTGACGGTGATAATGGCTTTGGTGATAACGGCTTTGGCAGTAACGATAGCGATGAGGAGAGTGAAGAAGATTAAGCTACCAGTTATTCCCTACAAGAGTGCGAGGATCATTGTTGATATACTTGTAATAGCGGGAGGCAGAGGCCTTCCGTTTTCCATACTTGTAGTCGATCCGGTACTTATCAACAGTTCCGTCATAATGTTTCAGCGTTTCGAGCCGCTGCTTGACGTATTTCCCTTTCCAGAGATACGTAAACGTGCTGATGTCGCCCTCCTTGTCAGCTTTCGTGAGCAGTCCCTTCTTGTCCAGTGTCCAGGTGTAGGATCTGTCGATGTCATCGTAATCCTTGCCCGACGCGGCAATGGTGACTTTACCGCCGACTGCGAAGGTGGTGGTGTAATTGTAGACGCCGCTGTGTCTGATGTACTCACCATTGTCATCTGTCCAGCGAACAGCCGTGAGATAGCCACCCTTGTTGTAGTTATAGGTGTAGGTAGAGTTGGTGCCCTCCTCAAGGTCATGCATTTTCACACTCACCAACTGTCCCTTCTTGTTGAACTTGTAGGTGGTGCGGAGATATTTGCCCTTGCCATTGCCGGAGACTTTCTTTTTCTTCTTGTACTTATACTTGATGGAAAAGGGGCCATCACCTCGGCTGTCAGTGGCCTTGATCAGATCTCCACGCTTGTTGTACTTGTACGTTTCCGTATACTCCTTCACCCACTTTCCGTTGTCGAGTCTATAGTAGGTTAGTTTGGTGGGCATTTTCATCTTCTTGGATTTCGCCGCGGCCTGCCCGCCCGGTGCCGCCACGCTGAAGGTGGCCACCAACGCCAGGCACAAAGCCATCAGCAGCGATCTTCGCAATACCATTCTCATAACAACCTCCTTTCTCTGCACATGCAGCACATGTAAGGATAGACATTTTGTCTGAATTACCAGAAACCCCCAATCAGGGTGCGGGGATCCTTGTTGATATACTTGTAATAGCGAGAGGCAGAGGCCTTCCGTTTTCCATACTTGTAGTCGACCCGGTACTTGCTGATTCTTCCATCATCGTATGTCACCGTCTCGATTCTCTGCTTGACGTATTTCCCTTTCCAGAGATACGTAAAGGTGCTGATACAGCCATCACCGGGGACTTTCGTGAGCAATCCCTTCTTGTTCAGTGTCCAGGAGTAGGATCCGTCTTTGTTTTCGTAATCCTTGCCCGAAGCGGCGATGGTGACCTTGCCTCCGGGTGCGAAGGAGGTGGTGTAATTGAAGACACCGCTGCGCCTTATACCCTCGTTGTCGTTATATGTCCAGCGGACTGCCGTGAGATAGCCGCCCTTGTTGTAACTATAGGCGTAGGTGGTGAGGGTGTTAGCATCGAGATAATGATCTCTCGCGCTCACCAGCTGTCCCTTCTTGTTGAACTTGTAGGTGGTGCGGAAGGAGTTGTCCATCTTGGAAGTGCAGGAGACCTTTTTCTTCTTCTTGTACTTATATTTGATGGTGGTGGTGAGGATCGCCTCGTCACCGCTGTCCGTGATTTTGATTAGATCTCCCTTCTTGTTGTACTTGTATGTTTCTGTGTACTCCTTCACCCACTTTCCGCTGTCAAGGCGATAGTAGGTCATTTTGGTGGGCATTTTCATCTTCTTGGATTTTGCCGCGGCCTGCCCGCCCGGCGCCGCCACGCTGAAGGTGGCCACCAACGCCAGGCACAAAGCCATCAGCAGAGATCTCCGCAATAACATTCTCATAACAATCTCCTTTCTCTACTCATTAAACCCATGCCGATGTGAACGATTGGTCTGAATTATCAGATATTTGTATGTGTAGTATAGCATAGATTAAAGGATAATGGAAGAAATATGCGCTATTTCCCATTGTTTTTATAATATTTTTGTGGTAATATATGTGAGTGATAAGCCTCAGTAGCTCAGGGGATAGAGCGTCGGTTTCCTAAACCGTGCGTCGGGTGTTCGAATCGCCTCTGGGGCACCACGCGGAAGGACAGCGTCAGTTGTCCTTTTTGCGTGGTGCCCCAGAGGCGGTTCGAACACGAAAGTGCACGAGCGTGAAGCGCGGCGGTTCAGTGAACCGCCGCGTAGCGAGTGGCTCAAGGCGACCGAGAGGGGAGCCGCAGAGTGGCAGGGTGCGGAGCAGCCTGCAAAATCGCCTCTGGGTCCAGATCCTTAAAAAATGTGGTTGACGGTGTATGGTGGTTGCACCTTTGGTTGTACCCAGTGTGGCACCCAATGCGTCACCCAGTGTGGCACCCAATGCGTCACCCGGTGTGGCACCCAGTGCGTCACCCGGTGTGGCACCCAGTGTTACACCCGGATGGATTTCCTCCTTGTATCGATAACACGACAGCCTTCCGTGGCGAGTTGCCGAAGTCATTCAAATGCAGAAAAGCATTCCAGATATCTCTCAGAGAAAGGTCAGGGATACCGTTTTTCGCCAAAATGGCGATTCTGGTATCCCGGAAACGTAATTTCATGCGATTGTTTTCCATAGTTCGTAAATATTGCTGGTTGGGAAACGGATAAGTCTGTTTTTCGGAAATATTGTTTCCGGCGCCTAGGAATTGAGGGCATTGGCGACAGATCTGCAGAAAAGGCCATGTCTGGCAACCGCCGACCGAGATGCCTGATGCTCGAGAAGCCGAAAGTGAAGAACGGTGGTGTCATGGATGTAATGAACATGATGATCCCTGATCGGCTTCGCCGTGACGCTTTTGTTGAGGGATAGTTCTTTATGATCTGCTGACCATGCCGTCGGAGCTTCTGAAGGCACATCAGGAGCCCGCCGAGAAGAAACTGAAGGTCAGATAATTCCTTGCACGCAGGGCTTTGTGGCACGACAAAACCCCGGAATTGGGGAAATCCGGAGCTTTTTTCCGTGAAGTATTCCTTCAGAATTACACAATGAGGGGTCTTGAAGGAAAATATTTCAGGTGTTCCTTCAGAACGGGCCAGCCCTTCGA
The DNA here is from genome assembly GCF_000688015.1 of Eubacterium sp. AB3007. Classification (NCBI taxonomy): domain Bacteria; kingdom Bacillati; phylum Bacillota; class Clostridia; order Eubacteriales; family Eubacteriaceae; genus Eubacterium; species Eubacterium sp. AB3007. The sequence continues at coordinate 1,504,094 of NZ_JIAD01000001.1, read as the reverse complement.
AATGAAGGAAAACTAGACGAATTTAACCGCCAAAAGAAGGTGAGAACCAGCGCTACTGGCCGAGACTGGATTCGTACGCAGCATTGGCAACAGTCTGCAACCCTCAGCAAAACGAAGACGGTTTTTCTTTTTTTGTTGAAAAAAGTTTGAAAAAAATGCCAAAAAAGAGTGGTAAAATCACAAAAAACACAAAATTTGTTAGTGTTGTGTTAGTGGCAATGGTGTATATTAACTATAGAAGGAGTAATAATATGAAGACTATATCTTATAAAGTAAAGGAATTCGGAATCAATACCGCACTTCAGTATCTGGAAAAGGATCCAGAGAAGAATCTCGGCAAGTTGATGGATTGGGTCGATCGGTTTGCGGGAGACAGTTTTGATGTGCAGCGAGGGTACATCAGGAAGTATATCGTGGATAATCCGGAATCCAACTGGCACAAAATGACTGTTGATCTGTTGAACAATGTGGATAGGAAAGTTCTGCAGACCGTATTTACAAACTTCTTCCTGAATGCCGTCCTGATTGGTTGGTCCAGGCAGGAGAAACTCCGGAAGGAACTGGGATGTAACATTCCATGGGCGATCCTTCTGGATCCGACGAGTGCATGCAACCTTCATTGCACAGGGTGTTGGGCAGCCGAGTACGGGAACAAACTGAATCTGTCCTTTGATGAGATCGACAGCATTATCGAACAGGGCAAGGAACTGGGGGTGTATTTCTACATCTACACCGGAGGTGAGCCGCTGGTAAGGAAAAAGGATGTCATCCGGCTTTGTGAGAAGCACAGCGATTGCATTTTCCTCTCCTTTACTAACGGGACTCTGATCGATGAGGAATTTGCGAAGGAACTGCTCCGCGTCCGAAACTTTGTTCCTGCGATCAGCCTGGAGGGGTTTGAAGAGGCTACGGATGGCAGGCGCGGCAACGGTGTATATCAGAAAGTGCGGGACGCCATGGAGGTCATGAAGAGAAACAAGCTGCCGTTCGGTGTTTCCGCTTGCTACACCAGAGAGAATATGGAAAGCATTATAGATGAAGATTTCTATGATTCTCTGATAGAATCCGGAGCATATTTTGTCTGGTACTTCCACTATATGCCGGTCGGAAAGGATGCGGTGAAGGAACTGCTGCCAACCCCGGAGCAGCGGACGTATCTATATCATAAGCTCCGGGAATATCGCCAGACAAAACCGATCTTCGGAATCGATTTCCAAAATGACGGGGAATATGTGGATGGCTGTGTGGCCGGTGGAAGGCGGTATCTGCATATCAATGCAAACGGGGACATGGAGCCCTGTGTATTCATCCACTATTCAGACGCGAACATCAGGGAGAAGACGCTCTTGGATGGGCTGCGTTCTCCACTGTTCCAAGCATACCATGACGGACAACCGTTCAACGAAAACCATCTGCGGCCTTGCCCGCTGCTGGAGAATCCAGAGAAACTGCGCGGTATCGTAAGGAAGACCAATGCGGTATCGACAGATTTGGAAGCCCCGGAAGACCTGGAACAGCTTTGCAGTCGTTGTGACAACTACGCGAAGCACTGGGAGGGGCCGGCGAATGCTTTGTGGGCACAAAGCCATGGGAAAGGCAGGGAATCCTAAGAGGTCCTGCCCGGTTTGACAATATAATATGGAACGCATTACCTTATCTGAAACCGTGCCGCGAAGAGATTCAGTAAAGGAGAGAGATCATGCTGGACATTGTGATTATGGGAGAAATGATCGTGGAGATCATGAGAGACCGCGAGGATTCTCCTCTGAACATAGCAGGCATGTTCAGGGGTCCGTACCCCAGCGGCGCACCGGCGGTCTGCATTGACGCGGCCGCCAGATTAGGCTGTAGTACTGCTATCATCGGAGGCGTTGGGCAGGATGATTTTGGCAGGTGTCTGCTGGAACGTCTGAACAGGGATGGCGTAGATACCAGTCGAGTGATTCAAAGTGAGGAAAGTCCTACCGGCTGTGCATTTGTCACCTGCTTCTCCGATGGGGCGAGAGATACCATCTTTCATATGGGGAATTCGCCGGCGGCCCGTGCGAAAGCCCCGCGCGAGGGATCTATCGAGGATGCTAACTATATGCATATCATGGGATGTTCCCTGATGGTGCACAAAGCCTTCACCCGGGAGATCCTCAAAACAATGCGTATGTTCCGCAGACGTGGAACCAGGATTTCTTTCGACCCGAACTTCCGCAGGGAGTTGTTCCCGGATAAGATGGTCGATGCGGTGATACGTGAAGTAATGGAGAACACGAGTGTGTTCATGCCGGAGATCGAAGATCTGTTGATGGTGACAGGAGAAGGGAGTGTAGAGGCCGCAATCCAAAGGTGTTTTGCCTATCCTGATATGAAGATCATCTGCCTGAAAAAGGGGGACCAGGGGTTCCGGATCTATACCAGAGACAGGAGCGTGGAGATTGGAGAGTACAAGGGTGTACAGGCAGATGTGGCGGGAACGGTGGCTTGCTTTGATGGAGCCTTTCTCGCAGGGCTTTGTCAGGGAGGTTCTGTTGAAGAGGCCGCGAGAATGGGGGCCGCAGCGAGTGCGTTGACCGCAGCGGCGTACGGCCCGATGGAAGGGGAGATCTCGACGGAGACTATCCGGTCGATGATCGAATAGAAAAACGAGGTGGTCAGGGGATTGCCAAAAGGAGTGTTTCTGGTATACTACAGGGAGAACTCTGTACGACATATCAGGATTGGAGAGAAAGCATGAACATGACCATCGTCTGCATCGGGAAGTTGAAGGAGAAGTATTGGAGGGAGGCAATTGCGGAGTACAGCAAACGGCTGGGATCTTACTGCACGCTGCGGATCTGTGAGCTGAAGGAGTCGCGCCTCGCCGCTAACCCCAGTCCTGCCGATGAAGAGGCGGTGAAAGAGGCGGAAGGACAGGAAATCCTGACGCATCTGGGGAAAGGCGACTATGTCATCACCCTGGAAGTGAAGGGAAAACGCATGTCCTCCGAGAGCCTGGCGGAAAAGGTCGGGGAACTAGCAATGGAAGGACGCAGCGATGTATGCTTTGTGATTGGGGGGAGTCTGGGGCTCTCCCGAGCCGTAAGCCAGCGCGCGGATCTGAAACTTTCCTTCTCGGACATGACATTCCCTCATCAGATGATGAGGGTCATCCTTCTGGAGCAGATCTATCGGAGTTTCAAGATCCTTCGCCATGAGCCGTATCACAAGTAAGGAATACCGGCCATGGGATAAGATATCTGGAACAGAAAAATACCTAAAATGAAAATTGGGGGTTGTCCAAACGCTGTGACTTTGCTATAATAGTCGTGCATGATCCGTTAGCTCAGCTGGGAGAGCGTCTGGGTGACAACCAGAAGGTCGATAGTTCAAGTCTATTACGGATCACCAGTGACCCCGCGATTTGCGGGGTTTTGTTATATCACGGTATTATGAGAGCCAGATATCCGCCGACACAAGAGAACAGATCAGGCTGCTTGTCTCATCACGAGGCGAGCGGCTTTTTTCGTAGGATCGAGAGAGGGCGGTGGACAGAGGAGCAGCCGCCCTTCGGTTTCGGGATTTGTTCCACCTGGGCGGAACCCAACTTGAATTCCTTCAGATTTAAGGGGTGGTGCATTCCTTCAGAATTCTCGAAATGAGTTCTCCCAAGGAAAGTGTTGCAGTGTGAGAAGGTATAGGTTCGTTTTCCCGCAGTCCGCGGTTTTTTCCTTTTATTACAGGGAGTGATGAGTTTCCTTAAGAAATATTAAGATTTTTTCTCGGTTTTCTGCGTTTGTATTTGCTATTGCAGGAGATTTATTGTATAATATTATGAAATCTAATATACAAGAGGGGTGAAGTATGCATACAAGTCCAGTTCTGATTGCCATCTTTGGATTGGGAGTCGTTGTTCTTCTGGTCTTGATCGTGGCTTACCTGAAGAGTAAGGGTTCCCGTGACCAGGATAGCAACAGGCTATTGGGGAACATCAACAGTTCACTCGAGGACATCATGGATAGGGTGGACAATCTGGAGGCTCAGCGGAAGGCAGGGGCCGTCAATGAGAATATGAATCAACCGAACCGGGCTGCCCGCAGCGATGTGGATGAGTTCCTGGCACAGTTCGACAGCGGAACGCAGTTTGCTGAACAGGGACAGGTCGCCGCGGAAGTTTTTGGTGTTCAGGAGACGGAGGCGGGTGTCAGCAATGATGACTTTTGGAGTGATTTTGACCGCCCCATGAAGAAACTGGACGGCCATGACAGGGAAACTCAGGCATCTCTCAAACCGCGATCGGATCGCCCAATGCGGCTCAGCCGACAGACACTGGTTCCGCAGGGAGAAGAGCAGGAGAAAATGCAGGCGGAAGTCCGCAGGCAGACGATGCAGCATATGTATCAGCAGCAGGCGGTGCAGCCAGCTCAGGAACAGCCTGGAATGCCGCAGTTTACAGAGACACCGTCCCAGAGACCGGTGCAGCAGCAGACGTTCGTGCAGCCCTTGTTCGCTTCGGCGGGCACCGGGCCGTCGAAGCAACGTCCGATGAACCAGCATCCGCAGGGGCAACCGGTTCCATCATCGGAGCCGAAGGTGCAGTCCGCTTTTGGGGACGCGAGGCCGACGCGGCCGCAGGTACAGCCACAGCCGTCGGTAAGGCCGGCGCAGCCGCAGGTACAGCCACAGCCGTCGGTAAGGCCGGCGCAGCCGCAGGTACGGCCACAGCCGCAGGTAAGGCCGGCGCAGCCGCAGGTACGGCCACAGCCGCCGGTAAGGCCGGCGCAGCCGCAGCCGCCGGTAAGGCCAGCGCAGCCACAGCCGCCGGTAAGGCCGGCGCAGCCGCAGGTACGGCCACAGCCGCAGGTAAGGCCAGCGCAGCCGCAGCCACAGGTACAACCACAACCGTCGGTAAGGGCGGCGCAACCACAGCCACAGGTACAACCACAACCGTCGGTAAGGGCGGCGCAACCGCAGCCGCAGGTACAGCCGCAGCCCAGAAGACAGCAGACGGTGCAAGAGATGATGAACCAGTGGTCACAACCAGTACAACCTGCCAGATCACAGTCTGTTTCCCGGCAGGAGATGACGACACAGGAAAGTTTTGTGCCACCACCGTTCACGCAGCCGCGACCTGAGAATGTTCCTTCCGGACAGAGGACGCAGGAGGCAGGAACTATCAAATATACCGACCGGAACAGCGGAACGGACAAGCAGGGTAGATCCTATTCTGTTGAGGAGTTAATGCAGCAGATCAGATAGATGATTAAGTAAATTGTTATGCAGGAGGCAGACTATGATTTGTAAAAGTTGCGGACATCTGTTGAGTGACAACGATAAGTTCTGTCCTGAGTGTGGGACCAGAGTGGTCGTTGACGCTTCGCAGGTGGCATCCGAAAGACCTGTTACGCAGGGCGGACGGGATGCCATGGGTCGTACAGACGGGACTCCAGCGCCCTCAGCTTCTCAGGGAAAAGAGAGAAATAAGCGACATTTCCAATTTGAAGAGATTGACTGGAACCTAGATGGGTACCCTACAGAACAGAAGAAAGCGACCGATGATGTCGATTTCAACTGGGAGTCGGTGATCGATCAGCATGGAAGAACACCTCGGAAGGAAGAACCGGAACAGGTGGCAGCACGGGAGAAGATCCGTCCGGAAAGACCGGAGAAGCCTCAGGCTCCTGAGGTTGCAGAAGTGCAGCCTGAGCCCCTGGTGGATGAGCAGGCACAAACTGCGCAGTCTATCGAGGAGGTTATCTTTGGAACCAGAGATCGCGACGGGAATATTTCCGAGACACAGAGATTCGACAATCCTCAGAATCTGGGCAGCACCACAAGGATGGACAAGTTCTACACGTATAACAAGAAGAACGAGGAATTCCAGGCACTGCTTGACAAAGAATATAACCGTTTGAAGGATCAGTTGGATGTAGACTACAGGGAGCCGGAAGAGCCGGAGGGGACAGCGACAGGTATTGCCCAGAACCCGGTCTTTGAGGCACCCAGTTTTGGTGCACCTGGAGCGGTAACAGAGGAACCTACCAGAGTATTTGACGCGGCTGTGTTTGAAGCAGCACCTGCGTTTGAGGCACCGGCCTTCGGTGTTGCACCTGCCTTTGGAGCAGCAGAGGAAGAGGCGTCCGTTCCTGCGTTCGAGATGCCGACCTTCGACGACGCTGTAGAAGAGGCAGCTCCGGAGGAGCACATCGCGCAGGCAGAAGCAGAGGAAGCCCCGGAAGCAGGCGCTCCGGCGTTTGATCTGCCAGAGGAACCGGCCCCGGAAGAAGCTCCGGCTGCGCCACAGGAGGAGCCTGTTTTGGCAGGTGCCCCGGCGTTTGATCTGCCTGAAGTAGAGGAAGCCCCGGAAGCAGGCGCTCCGGCGTTTGATTTGCCTGAAGTAGAGGAAGTCCCGGAAGCAGGCGCTCCGGCGTTTGATTTGCCTGAAGCAGAGGAAGCCCCGGAAGCAGGTGCTCCGGCGTTTGACCTGCCGGAGGAGCCCACGTTCGAGGCGCCGCAGGCAGAGGAACCGGCATTCGAGGCGCCGCAGACGGAGGAACCATCCTTCGAGATGCCGCAGGCAGAGGAGCCGGCATTCGTCATGCCGGAGATGCCCACCTTTGAACCGATCGTGCCGGAGGCGGAGGATGTGGCTCCGCAGGCACCGGCCTTCGAGATTCCGATGACAGAGGAACCTGCAGAGGAGCCGGCGTTCGTGATGCCGGAACTCCCGACATTTGATCAGGTCGCACCGGTCGAGGAAGTGGCCGCAGAAGCCGAGGCAGCACCGGAGATTCCGACGTTCGAGCCAGAGGCACCGGTTATGCCAGAGATGCCAGCCTTTGAGGCAACTACACCGGAAGTACCCAGGACAGAGGAGTCCATGGTGGAGATCCCGTCCTTTATGAGGACAGAGACACCGGCTTTCGAAGAACCTCAGGTTTCCGAGGAACCGGCAGCAGAGTTTGCTTTCCCGACATTTGAGCCGGAGGCACCGGTAGAGGAGCCAGCCGTACCGGTAGAGGAACCGGTTGCACCGGTAGAACCGCAGCAGCCGGAGCCGGAAGTTATAGGATTTGAAGCACCGCATACCCCGGAGGGATATTTTGTCGAGACGCCGCAACCGGAGATCCCGAGAGAACCGGTCGTTGCTGCTGAGCCGCAGCAGCCGGCTATGGAGGCAGCGCCGGCAGATTCGTTCGCGATGCCGGAAGCACCAGCACAGAATGAGGCAGAGGCGCCTGTATTCGAAGCGCCGACGAGTCCGTTCACTACAGCGAACTCTCCATTCGAAGCAGCGGCAGATCCGTTCGCAGCACCGCAGCAGCCGTCTCAGACCGAAGCGGCGACTTCTGTGTTCGAAGCACCCGTGTTTGAAGCACCTGCATTTGAAGCACCGGCACAGGCCCAGACAGCACCAGAAGGTTCTCCGTTTGGCGCTCCTGCGGACCCGTTCGCTGCTGTACCGCAGGAAGACTTTGTGCATCAGGAGGCACCGCAGACTGTACCAGTACCGGAGATGGATCCTTTTGTGCCGACGAAGTCTGAGGACAACGCCGCGGAGATCGAGAAGATGATCCGTGAGGATACGGCTGGGGGGATCCCGAACGATGATAACAAAATCACTTTCCAGGACGTATTCAAGGATGAGCTGGAGGCCGAAGCGAAGGCCAAGGCAAGGAAACCCAAGAAGTATCTGGGACTGAAGATTTTTGCCATCATTCTCTGTGTACTGATCGTGCTGGAGATCGTGGTGATCTGTATCAAGTATCTGGCGCCGGAAAGTGCTGCATCTGTTCAGTTGCAGAATATGTTCAATGGCGTATATAACGGGCTGTCGTCTATATTCGGTGGCTGAGTTTATAGAATAATATAGTTTGGAGGAATTTGAGTTGAAAGGGGCAAAACAGGAATCTGGAGCCAAGCCGAAACGCAGGCTAAGTGTGGTTCTGCTGTTCGTCATGATCATCATAGGATTGATCGTGATGCTGGTTGACTTTATTACGGACTGGATGTGGTTCGATGAAATGAACTACGTACAGGTGTTCCTGAAGGGCTTGGTAACAGAACTAGAGATTGGAATACCGACTTTTATTGTAGTATGGCTTCTCGTGGAGTATTATCTGCGAAGGCTGCGAAAGAATTATTTTGTGCATATAGAATCGGACGAGCAGACAGATATGAAAAAGCTCGGACGGTACACCAACCTGGTGGCGGTTGGGTTTGCGGCGGTGGTGGCCTTTGTCACCGCACAGAGACTTTGGTTTCAGGCGTTGCAGTTTACCAATAGCACCGGGTTTGGCAAGAAGGATCCGCTGTTCCACCTGGATATATCCTTCTATATATTCAGGCTTGACTTTCTGAAGCAGGTCAATGAACTTCTGCTGGTGGTCATTCTTCTGATCATCGCCATGACCATCCTGTACTATGTGATCCTTCTGGCGCTTCATTCGCCTCGTCTCATGGAAGAGGAAGTGGTGGATGATTACACAGACGATGACGAGGAGAGGTACACAGGACATTCCAATCCGTTTGGTACCGGTTCTCCCTTCGACAAAGTCTTTGACAACATGAAAGGAGCCAGACGTCCAAGAAGACGGAGGTTTGATGACAACAACTTCAAACAGATCCTGTCCATCGCGTCACATCAGCTGACGGTCATGGGCGTGGTGTTCTTCCTGATGCTGGCCGTGGATTTCTTCCTGAGGCAGTTCGACCTGCTCCATGCGCACACCGGCGCAGTGTACGGCGCGGGATTTACCGACGTGTTCGTGGTGCTCTGGATGTACCGGGCGCTAGCCGTGCTGGCAGTGATCGGAGCCTTTGCGACTGCGATCTATATCCGGAAGAAGAGCATCAAGAAAGTTCTGACCGTGCCTGTCATCATGATCGGCGTGGGCGTGTTGGGCGTGGTGCTGGCCATCGTGGTACAGAGCATCATCGTTTCACCGGACGAACTGGACAAGGAAACCAAGTACCTGAAGCGGAACATCGAGTATACACAGCACGCGTATCAGTTGGACAATGTGACCATCAAGCCTTTTGCGGCGAATCAGAACCTGACCAGCAAGGATATCAGCAACAACGAGGCGACGATCTCCAATATCCGTATCAACGACTACGTACCTGTGAAGACCTTCTATAACCAGACACAGAGTATTCGTCAGTACTACGAGTTCAACGATGTGGATGTTGACAGATATGTGATCAACGGGGCCCTGACCCAGACCTATCTGTCGATCAGAGAGATCGATGAGAACAAGATCAGCGATACCTGGCTGAACCGTCATCTGAAGTACACTCACGGATATGGTCTGACTTTGTCCAAGGTCAACACCGTTACCAAGAGCGGACAGCCGGACGTTCTGATCAAGAACATCCCACCGGAATCTTCTGTCAGCGAGATCCAGGTGAAGCAGCCAGCCATCTATTTCGGTGAGATGACCAATGACTACTCTCTGGTAGATACCAGTGAGGATGAGTTCGACTATCCGGATGGCAGTCAGAACAAGTACACCAAGTACGATGGTAAGGCAGGCATCAAGATGAACCTGTTCTCCCGCATCATGTTCGCGATCCGCGAGAGCAGCCTGAAGATCCTGGTGTCCACCAACATCAAGAGTGATTCCAAGATCATCATCTACAGAAACGTAAGTGAACGTGTACAGCGGATCATGCCGTATCTGAGTTACGAGGATGACCCGTACGCAGTAACTGTAGACGGCAAAGTCTACTGGATCGTGGATGCGTATACCACCAGTTCCTACTACCCTTACTCTCAGCCATATAGCGGGGAGACCGGGACCACCAACTATATCAGGAACTCGGTGAAGGTCGTGGTAGATGCCTACAACGGTGATGTGAACTATTACATCGTTGACAACGATGATCCCATCGCCAAGACCTATCAGAAGATCTACCCGAAACTGTTCAAGAACTTTGAGCAGATGCCGAAGTCGCTGCAGTCGCATATTCGTTACCCGAACGCGCTGTTCCAGGTGCAGGCGGACATCTACGCCAGGTATCACATGAACAACGTGAAGGTCTTCTATCAGAACGAGGACGAGTGGAACATCGCCAGCGAGACCTACGGCACCAAGAAACAGATCATGACGCCGAACTACTATATCCTGAATCTGCCGGGTGAGAAGGAGGCTGAGTTCATCAACTCCATCCCGTACACTCCGAAGAGTAAGGAAAATATGACGGCGCTGATGATTGCCAGAAATGATGGCGACAAGTATGGACAACTGGTTCTGTACCAGTTCCCGAAGAGCAAGACTATCTATGGTCCTTCTCAGGTAGAGGCCCAGATCGGTCAGACTACAGAGATCTCTCAGGACTTCTCCCTGTGGTCCAATGCGGGATCCAAGTACAGCCGTGGTAACCTGTTCGTCATTCCGATTGAGGATTCTCTGCTCTACGTTGAGCCGATCTATCTGGAAGCTGCCAACGCGGCGATTCCGGAAGTCAAGAGGGTCGTGGTCGTGTACGGCGACCAGATCGCCTACAAGTCCACTCTGGGAGATGCACTTGAGGAACTCTTCGGTGCCACCGGTGGTGCGGACAAGACTGGAGAGATGGAAGCCGAGGGCGATGGTTCTGATAGCCAGAGCCTGACCAGGGATGACTATATCAAGAGAGCGCAGGAAGCCTACAACAACGCCCAGAAGGCATTGAAGGATGGTGACTGGGCAGCCTACGGCAACTATATGGACAAGCTGGAGGATTCCCTGAAAAACCTCGCCTGAAGTGCGTAGCAACACGCATAACAATACTTAATATCTAAGCCTCTGGGACATTCCTCGGGATGTCCCATAGGTTTTTTGGAGAAGCACGCAAGGAGAGGGAGCGTGCGGACAGCAGCGCAGGCTGCAGAAAGGACGCATATGCTGGAGTTTGACATCGAGAGGATGCTGTTTACTATCCCTCCCGAGAAGCACGGGAAGGAAGACATCGCTGCGGTGCTGTCAGAGCACCCGGAGGTATGCTTTGTATCTTTTGTGGGAATCGACATGGGCGGGCACGACACGGACGAGAAGATCCCGGTGAGCGCTTTTCTGGAGGATATCGACAATCTGTTAGCCCACGGTGTACAGACTGATGGCTCCTCGGTCGCTTTGCCCAAGATCGCAGACCTGGGTAATGCCAAAGTAGATATTATCCCGGATCTTTCCGTTAACTGGTATGTTGATTACAATATGCGAAATGTGATCAGAGGACTCGATATGCCGGTGGGAACGCTGCGGATCCCCTCCTTCCTGGTACACAACGATGCCTTCCAGTGTGGCAGCCGTTCCATCCTCCGGAACTCGCTGAAGTACCTGAAGGAACAGGTAATGGAACTGCTTCGGGAGCATCCCTACGCCTTCCAGTACATCCAGGGGGCGGAGAGCGTGGACGATATCCAGGAACTGGTACTGACCAGTGCGACGGAGTTGGAGTTCTGGGTCAGAACGCCGGATGACAAGGGCGACAGAGAGCAGCTTTTCATCGCCCAGACTCTGAAGGAACAGTACTGGAAACGGACTTACGGCGAGGTACGGACCGCGCTGGAGGAAACCCTGATGATCCTGGACAAGTATGGGTTCCAGGTAGAGATGGGTCACAAGGAAGTAGGCGGTGTCAAGGCCAAGATGGGGTCTGGTGGCCACTACGACCATGTGATGGAGCAGCTGGAGATCGATTGGAAGTACGCAGATGCCATACAGGCGGCGGACAACGAGAATCAGGTCAAGTACGTGGTGCGTGATATATTCACAAAGCATGGTCTGGACGTGACCTTCATGGCCAAGCCTTTTGACGGAGTCGCCGGGAGCGGGGAGCACACGCACATCGGGTTGGCCGCAAAGCTAAAGGACGGGAGCATGATCAGTCTATTTGCCCCTGGGGACATGAAAAAACATTTCATGAGCCCGGTAGGGTTTGGAGCCCTGATGGGGATCCTGAAGAACTACGAGGTGATCAATCCCTTTATCAGTTCCTCCAACGATTCTCTGAATCGGCTTAAACCCGGATTTGAAGCACCGGTGTGTATCGTCACATCTCTGGGGAAAGGGATCGACCGCCCCTCTCGTAACCGGACCGTGCTGGTCGGGTTGATCCGGGATGCGCATAACCCCTTATCCACCAGATTCGAACTTCGTGCTCCGAATCCGAAGAGCAACACCTATCTGGTGCTGGCCAGTGCTTATATGGCGGTGGTAGATGGCATCCGGGCGGTGTTGGAGCACGAGAAAGACCCGGAGGAGCTGGAGGCCTCCCTGTCCAAGAAGCACGGTGTTCCGGACTTCTATCTGGAGACAGAGCGCGAGTACCGCAGCGAAGAGGATGTGTTCATCCATTATACGGAAGAAGAGCGGGAGCATCTGTTTGGAAAAGCGCCTGCCACTGTGTGGGAGAACCTGGCTGCCTTCGACAAGTATCCGGAAAAGACCCGGATCTTCAGCGAGGGGGGCGTCATGAACGAGTTGCTGCTGGCCTCCTACCGGGAGCAGATCCTGTCTCAATGGAAACTGGAACTCCATGACCGGCTCATTCCCAACACCATGGTGTTCATTCGCTCCTGCAAGAAACGCCACAGCGATGACGATTTCTCGGATTACGACATGATGAACTGGTCGGAGATCGATCGGCTGCGTCATGAACTGGGAAAGGATACCATCAGCGAGAAGTGCCTGCTGACCCGGGCGAAAGAAGCGCTGGACAAAAAAGAATACGACAAGGCATCGGCGATACAGCTGGCCATCAAGGACAGAGTTGAGAGGCTGACGGAGCTGTACAATACATATAAGAAAAATCTGCTGTAGCACGGGCAGGCCGTGCAGGACATCACCATAGACGGAGGAAAGACATGCTGGATATCAAGAGGATCAGAGAGGATTATGAGGGAGTCAAGGAGAGAGTAGAGTACCGCGGCAAAGGCGATTTCGGCATCGGAGATGTGAAGAAATACGATGATCAGCGCCGAAGCCTGCTGGCCGAAGTGGAGGAGATGAAGCACCGTCAGAAGGTAGTCTCCAAACAGATTCCTCAGATGAAGAAGGCTGGCGAGGATACTTCCGAGATCATGAAGGAGATGAAGGCTTTGTCAGGCCGGATCAAGGAGATGGACGGAGAACTGGCCGAGGTCGAGAAGAACCTGAAGGATGCGCTTCTGGGTGTACCGAACATGCCGGCAGAGGGCGTGCCCTTTGGGAAGGATGATGCGGACAACGTGGAACTGCGTAAGGTGGGAGAACCGAAAACGTTCGAGTTTGAACCCAAGGCACACTGGGACATCGGGGAGGACCTGGGGATTCTGGACTTTGAGCGGGCTGCGAAGATCGCGGGAGCACGGTTCACCGTATATCGCGGTTTGGGAGCACGGCTGGAGAGAGCAATCATGTGCTTCATGCTTGATCTGCATACCATGGAGCAGGATTACACAGAGATCCTGCCGCCTTTCATGGTGAACCGGGATGCTATGACAGGAACCGGACAGTTGCCGAAGTTTGAGGAAGACATGTTCTACCTTCCGCAGAAGGATTTCTTCCTGATCCCCACGGCAGAGGTGCCGGTGACCAATCTGCACGCCGGCGAGATTCTGAAAGAGGAGGACCTGCCGATCCACTATACTGCGTACACCCCTTGTTTCCGTGCAGAGGCGGGCTCTGCAGGGCGCGACACCCGTGGGGTGATCCGGCAGCATCAGTTCAATAAGGTCGAGATGGTCAAGTTCTGCCGCCCGGAGGATTCCTGGGAGGAACTGGAGAACCTGACCCTGGACGCGGAGGAAGTGCTGAAGCGTCTGGGACTGCCCTACCGGGTGGTGAAGCTGAGCTCCGGGGACCTGGGGTTCTCCTCGGCGACCACCTATGACATCGAGGTCTGGATGCCCAGTTACGGACGGTATGTGGAGATCTCCTCCTGCTCCAACTTCCTGGATTTCCAGGCGCGTCGGGCAGGGATTCGCTTCCGCCGCGAAAGTGGCGGCAAGCCGGAGTTTGTCCACACATTGAATGGCTCGGGCCTTGCTGTAGGGCGCACTACCGCCGCGGTGCTGGAGAATTTCCAGCAGGCTGATGGCAGCGTGGTGATTCCGGAGGTGCTGCGGAGCTACATGGGTGGTGTAGAGAAGATCGAAGCCAGATAGTGATAGGCGAAGTTCGGAGCAGGCGTCAAGGTTGCAGCATATCAGCAGCTCCATTCGCAAAGCTTTTGAACGAAAGGAAATATAATGAACATCGTACTACTTGAACCGCTGGGGATCTCCGGCGAGAAACTGGAAACATTATCGAAGCAGCTTGAGGCACAGGGACATAGCTTCCGTGCGTATTCGGAGCTGACCCTTGATACGGAAGAACTGAAGAAGAGAAGCGAAGGCGCAGAGGTCCTGATGATCGCTAACCATCCCCTTCCTGATGAGGTGATCGATGCCTGCGATACACTGAAAATGGTATCGGTGGCGTTTGTCGGGATCGACCACGTGGGAACGGAGGCCTGCAGCAGAAGGAATATCCCGGTTTATAATACAGGCGGCTACTGTGACGATGCAGTTGCAGAACTGGCTGTGGGGCTGGCGCTGGATCATCTCCGCAATATCAGCAAAGGGAATGACGCTGTCCAAGGCGGTGGAGGCAAGGCCGGTCTGCAGGGGAATGAACTACGTGGAAAGACTGTGGGCATCATCGGTACAGGGAGCATTGGCTGCCGGACAGCAGAGATCTTCCGGGCCTTTGGATGCAGATTGATCGGATACAGCCGGAGCGAGAGACAGAAGGCGAAGGAGCTCGGAATCGAGTACAGAAGTCTGCCAGATCTCATGGCAGAAGCGGACATCGTTTCTGTTCATACACCGCTCACTCCCCAGACCCGGGATCTGATCGGCAGAGAGGAGATCGCCGTTATGAAGCCAGGGGCGATCCTGATCAATACCTCGCGAGGGCCGGTGGTCAATACGGAGGCAGTGGCAGAGGCGATCCAAAGCGGACAGATCCGGTATGGAACGGATGTATATGAGAACGATCCTCCGCTTCCGGAAGGACACTCCTTCCTGGGAGCACCAAACCTGATCTGCACACCGCATGTGGGTTTCGATACGGTAGAATCCATCGAACGCCGGGCGGACATGGTGTTCGAAAACATCCAGACCTGGATCAACGGCGAAGACAAGAGAAGAGTGCTTTAGGGAAGCGATTTCCGGAGGTGTTGCACAAAGCTTACTGAGTGGCGGGCAACGCCTCTTTTTTTAGTTGTTTTTCTGCGTATTGAACGAATTGCTTTATGGCCGGGCGCGCTTTTCTCACAGATGGAACTATGATCCCAAGGGTGATAAACTGCGGCGGATCCAGAGGCAGCTTGACTACTTCCGCATCAAACTTTCCGGTGATCAGTTCGTTCATCATACTGATGCCAAGACCGTGGGCCACCATATTGATGGCAGAGAAGTGGTTGATCGTGGAATACCGAACATTGGGAACGATCTGGCTCTTTCGGAAGATCCGCATTAGATCCTCGTCGTTGGCGTTCGCTGCCATAATGAAGGGTTCTTCCCCGCACCGCTCGAGAGGGAAGGAGGCTTACGATGCAAGGGGGTGATCCTTTGGGATAATAGCCAGGATCGGATCCACATGCAGTGGAATCCATTCCATCTTCATTGGCTCAATGCAGGTGGCAAAGCCGATGTCCGCAGACTTGTCCTGCAAGCGGTTTAGGACGACCTGGCGAGGCCCTTCCATAATATGGAACTCAATGTTGGGGTGCATCCTCTGAAAATCTGCAATCAGCCCCGGAAGCCAGTGGGTCGCCACACTGAAGTACGAGGCGATGGAGATGCTCCCGACGAGCAGTCCATTAATAGCGGAGGCCATCTCCTGAATCTGTGATTCCTGCCTAAGCAGATCTTTGATGAGGGGGAGCATGCGTTCTCCGTCCTTGTTCAAAGTCACCCCTTTGTCGCTTCTGTTCAGAAGTGTCAGCCCCAGTTCCTGCTCCAAAGCGGTCACCAGTTGTTGAACACCGGCAGGGGTATACCGCATCTGGTCTGCGGCCTTGGAGAACGTTCCTTTCTCAATAGCAGTCAGAAATGCTCTGTATTTCGCAGTTTCCATTCTATCACTTCTCGTTTTACCATTTTCGACAGGGTTACAGTTAAAAAGCGCGGACTGTATATACATTTCTCTTCGTCTTCGACGCATGAGCACAGCAGGTCGAAGAGGATGTTGTCTGCAGTCGACTGGAAGCTCTCGTCTTGCCAAAGTACGGCGGACAAGGTATGATACTATTAAGAATGAATATCATTGGAGGAGACTAACGATGGCAATCACTGATTATCTACTGCGGCACCAGGCGACCAACCCCGTGTCCTTCCACATGCCGGGGCACAAGGGCAGCCGCCTGTTCCGCCGTCTGGGCTATGACGCGTTTCTGGACAACATCGTGGATATCGATATCACGGAGATCCCCGGCGCGGACAACCTGTTTCAGACAGAGGGGATCATCGCGGAGACCATGGCACGATACCGCCGCCTCTACGGAAGCCGGCAGACCTACCTGTTGATCAACGGAAGCAGCAGCGGCCTCATCGCATCCATTCTGGCCACTACAGAGCACGGCGATGATATGATCGTGGCCCGCAATTGCCACAAGTCTATCTTCAGCGGCGTGGAAATGGCGGGGGTACGTCCGGTTTACGCCTATCCGCAGATCGTCGCTCCTTACGGTATCTCCGGTCCGGTCAGTCCTGAGGAGGTAGAGCGCTGTCTTCGGGAGCATCCCCGGGCGGCTGCGGTGATCCTGCCTAGTCCCAACTACTACGGCATCTGCAGCGATATTGCCGCCATCGCGGAGGTGGTGCATCGATCCGGTAAGATCCTGATCGTCGACCAGGCCCACGGCGCGCATCTGAAATTCTTGGATGCACAAAGCCTTGCCGCCGAGGATCTGGGTGCAGATATCGTCATATGCAGTACCCACAAGACCCTGGCCTCCTTTACAGAAAGCGCGGTCGCAAATGTCATGGGCGACCGCGTTTCCCTCCAGCGCATGGAGGACGCGCTGGGCAAGATGGAGAGCACCAGTCCTTCCTATATATTGATGGCCTCCCTGGACGTCAACGCAGATATACTGGAAAAACACGGTGCATCCCTGATGGCAGAATGGAAGGCCTGCATAGAGCGGTTTTACAGGGAGGCGGCCATCCGGATCCCCGGACTTAGAATCATGGAGCATCCCATGCTGGATCGCACCAAGATCAATCTGGATATGAGCGGCTACGGCCTTTCCGGTCATGCACTGGAACAGGCGCTGACTGACCGGGGGATCTGGCCGGAACTGGTGACGGGAGACATCGTCATGTGCATGACCGGCGTCGGGAACCAGTGGTCTGATTATGAAGCACTCCTGCAGGCGCTGCAGGACATCGCAGCCACAGCACCTGATCGTGCCGGCGCTGCATGTACGACATGTGCCAACGGACCTCTTCGGGATCCAGAGGCGTCTGCCTGGTCTTTTCCGGTCCTTACACAAAAGCCGATTCCGAAAAACAAAGCTGAATTGCCATTAGGCGATGCGGCAGGCAAGGTATGCGCGCGCGCGCTGATCCCTTATCCGCCGGGCATACCCATCGTGTGTCCTGGCGAGGTATTGACGGAGGAGATCTGCAGATATATAGCGGAGCTCAGGGCACAGGGGGAGAACGTCATCGGGCTCAGTGCGGAAGGAACGGTGTGCGTTGGCATATAGTGAACCGCCATCGCATCACTATGTTCTTTTATGTATTCTGTATTTTTTTGTGTGTAAATTAATAGTGCTTTTTGATATGGTTAGGTGTATAATGACTGCGTATGGTTTTATGGTGGGGTAGAATCTGCCCGGAGACGGGAGCCGGAGATCCGCCAGCCTGGTGCAGGCGCAGTGATCTGACGGTTCGGGAGGACCTCACCGATTATGCGGAATTATGCTAACGATAATTTTTTAGAAAGGAAGGTTTCTATATGAGTTCTAATGCAAAGCATTTGCATAGCATCGATGCCGGCCATTACAAGAACACGGCCAGCTGTGAAACCGAGATCATGCCGATCCCAGACATTGTCAAGATTTCAATGTCGCAGCACATCGGCGCCCCCTGTAAGCCGCAGGTGAAGAAGGGCGACGAGGTGAAGGTAGGTCAGGTCATTGGCGACACCGATGCTTTCGTGAGTGCACCGATCCACGCGAGTGTATCCGGAACCGTCAAGGGAATCGAGACACAGCGTAACGCAATGGGCGGAAGTGACACACTGGTGGTCATCGAGGCCGACAAGAAGCAGGAACTGGCAGAGGGGATCAAGGCACCGGAGATCACCGATATGGAGAGCTTTGTGGCAGCCACCAGAGCCAGCGGACTGGTAGGTCTGGGAGGCGCATCCTTCCCGACACACATCAAGTTCAATCCTAAGAACAAGGACGAAGTCAAAACCTTCATCGTCAACGGCGCAGAGTGCGAGCCGTTCATCACATCTGACCACAGGACCATGTTGGAGGATGCGCAGAACGTGATCGATGGAGCGCTGGAGATCATGAAGTGGCTGGAGACGGACATGGGCTACATCGGCATCGAGCAGAACAAGCCAGATGCTATCGCTCAGTTCGACAGAATGATCGCAGAGCAGGGAATCACCAATCTGAAGACATTCAAGCTCCTGGACAAGTACCCGAAGGGCGCCGAGCGTGTGCTGATCTATGAGATCACAGGACAGCACTGTCCCGCAGGCGTACTGCCGGCAGACCTGGGAGTCATCGTCTCCAACGTTACCTCCGTCGCTTTCTTCGGGCAGTACCTGAAGGATGGCATTCCACTCATCAAGAAGAGAATGACCATAGACGGAGATGCTGTGAAAGAGCCGAAGAACATCATCGCTCCCATCGGAACACAGATTCACGATATCATGGAGTTCTGTGGTGGCTACAAGGAAGAGCCCACCAAGATCCTGATGGGTGGACCGATGATGGGAAGAGCGATCTTCTCCGATGCTATGCCGATCGTAAAGAACAACAACGCGATCCTGGCATTCAGTAAGAAGCAGGCTCACATTCCGGAAGAGACCGCGTGCATCAACTGCGGCAGATGCCACCAGGCATGCCCGTTCAACCTGTTGCCGACAGGATTGGCAGAAGCTTATGAGCGCGGCGATGCGCAGAGGCTGTCTGACCTGCAGGTCATGCAGTGCATGGAGTGCGGAAGCTGTTCCTTCGTATGTCCGGCAAGACGGCCGCTGGCCTTCATCAACAAGCTGGGTAAAGGATTAGTAAAGGAGGCTGGGATCAAATAATGGATAATAAGTTCTACAACAACCTGACTGTATCCTCGTCACCGCATCTGGTCACAAGCCTGGATACAAGTAAGACCATGTTGATGGTCCTGATCGCGCTGGCACCGGCATTCATCATGAGTGTCGTAGTGTTCGGCATCAGAGCAATCATCCTGACTGCCGTATGTGTGGTCGCATGCGCCTTCTTCGAGTGGGCGTACAACAAGCTGATGAAAAAGCCGAATACAGTCGGTGACCTGAGTGCCTGTGTCACCGGTGTGATCCTGGCTATGAACCTGCCATCCAACTTCCCTTACTGGATGGCCATCATCGGATGCTTTGTGGCTATCGTCATCGTGAAGTGCCTGTTCGGAGGACTGGGCAGAAACATCGCCAATCCGGCCATCGTCGGCCGTATCGTGCTGCTGCTCTCCTTCACCACACAGATGACCACTTGGCCCGTGCCGAGACAGGCGCAGACCGATGCCACCACCGGTGCCACCGCGCTGGGTGTGCTGGCCGAGGTCGTCAAGGGGAAGGCCAATGTTTCTGATCTTCCGTCCAACGCGGACCTGTTCCTGGGCTTCGTCGGCGGATCCATGGGTGAGGTCAGTGCGCTGGCCATTCTCATCGGTGGTTGCTTCCTGATCTGGAAGAAGATCATCAGCCCGGCTATTCCGGTATCCTTCATCGCAGCCGTATTCGTGTTCTCGTTGATCTACTACGGAGTCAAGGGCGGCGACGCCAGCGCTCTGCACATGGCCATCTTCCATGTCTGCGCAGGCGGCGTGATGTTCGGTGCCTTCTTCTGTGCCACCGACTATGTCACCTCTCCGATCATGACCAAGTCGAGAATCATCTACGGCATCCTGTGCGGCGTGATCACCATGATCATCCGGCTGTTCGCCAGCTATCCGGAAGGCGTTTCCTTCGCCATCCTGTTCATGAACATGTGCACACCGCTTCTGGATGACTTTGTGATCAAGAGAACCTATGGAGGTGCAAAGAAAAATGAAAAGTAATACATATAAGGAGTATATTGCACCTGTCGTCGTTCTGGTCTGCATCTGCGTATGCGTCACCGCGGCGTTGGCCATTGTCTACGGGATGACAAAGCCCGTCATCGACACCAACTCCAAGGCGGCTGCCGATGCCACCAGAGGAGAACTGCTGCCAACAGCTGAAGCCAAGTTCGTTGCGTTTGACGGCGACATCATCAAGGATTTTGAGAAAGACGGCGTCCGCGTGGACGAGGTCTTTGTGGCAGAAAACAAGAGCGGCATGGTGTGCACCTGCGCATCCAAGTCCTTCGGCGGTGAATTGACCATGATGGTGGGTATCGACAATCAGGGCAAGGTCACAGGCGTGAAGGTCACCGCCCACTCCGATACACCGGGACTGGGTACCAAGGACTTTGAGGACAGCTATCTGAAGCAGTACAAGGGCCTTGAGGAACTGAATGCCACCAGCGTCAAGGACGACGGACAGATCAAGTTCATCAGTGGAGCTTCCGTTTCCGGAAGTGCCGTCCACTACGGTGTGTATGCCGCATTAGCACAGTATAAGGCAATGGGAGGTGTACAGTAATGAACAAGAAAAGCAGACTGAGCATCCTGACCAACGGATTCATCAAGGAGAACCCGGCACTGGTGCTGTTGCTGGGAACCTGCCCGACACTGGCAGTTACCACCTCTGTGGTCAACGGCCTGGGCATGGGTGTTTCCGCCACCGCCGTACTGGTTTGCTCCAACATCGTTATCTCACTTCTGAGAAACATCATTCCGGACAAGGTACGTATCCCGTGCTTCATCGTTGTCATCGCCGGATTCGTAACGGTGGTACAGCTGGTGCTGCAGGCCTATGTGCCGTCCCTCTATGCGTCTCTGGGACTCTTCATCCCACTGATCGTAGTAAACTGCATCATCCTCGGCCGTGCCGAGATGTTCGCAAGCAAGAACAACGTATTTGACTCTGCTCTGGACGGAATCGGCATGGGCATCGGATTCACCTTCGCGCTGTTCTGCATGGGTTCCATCAGAGAGCTGCTGGGCAACGGCACCTGGCTGGGTATCCACATCCTGGACAACTTCATTCCGGGTATGGGCATCTTCAACCTGGCTCCGGGCGGATTCTTCTCCTATGCGATCTGCATCGCAGCCGTGGCATACTTCACTACCGCAAGGCCGAAGAAAGAAGTCCCCGCAGGGATCCCCACCGATGAAGAAGCGAAAGAGGAGGTGGCATGATGTTAAGTAACATGATCGTGATCATCATCAGCATGGTGCTGGTTAGCAACTACCCGCTGGCTCAGTTCCTCGGAATCTGCCCGTTCCTGGGAGTATCCAAAGAGTTAGATTCCGCAAAGGGTATGGGCATCGCCGTTACCTTCGTCATGGTACTGGCGACCGCGGCCACATGGCCCATCATGCAGGTTCTGGACAAGTTTGAGATCGGATATCTGCAGACCGTGGTATTCATCCTGGTCATCGCCGCGCTGGTACAGCTGGTCGAGATGTTCATGAAGAAAAGCATGCCCGCTCTGTATAAGTCCCTGGGTGTGTTCCTTCCTCTGATCACCACCAACTGCGCGGTACTGGGCGTTTGTATCTCCAACATCCAGAACGGCTACAACTACATTGAGGCACTGGTTTGCGCCTTCGCAGCTGGAATCGGTTTCCTGGTTGCTATGGTCCTGTTCGCAGGCGTCAGAAGCAAGCTGGTGGACGAGAGCAGAATGCCGCTGTCCTTCAGAGGCGCTCCGATCACATTAATTACTGCTGCTATTCTGTCCCTGAGCTTCATGGGCTTCCAGGGCATGGTATAAGATTGGAGGGACGCTGAATGAATCTGATTGTTATTGCCATCGCGGTGGTAGGAGCGGTAGGACTGATCGCAGCCTGCATCCTGAGCTACGCTTCCAAACTGTTCTTTGTCCCCGTGGATGAGAAATTTGTGAAACTCCGTGCGGAAATGCCGGGCGCCAACTGCGGCGGCTGCGGATTCGCCGGATGTGACGACTATGCCAATGCGCTGGTAGCGGACGAGGATCTGTCCTGCAGCAAGTGCCCGGTGGGCGGAGCCGATCTGGCAGAGAAGCTGGCAGAGATCATGGGCAAGTCCGCTGATGCGGGCGAGAAGCAGATCGCAGTGGTCCAGTGCAACGGCACCAAGGACGCAGTGAAGGCGTTGCTGACCTACAAGGACATCCCCACCTGTAAGGCGGCCAAATCCCTGTTCGGCGGCATGAATGCCTGCCCCTTCGGCTGCATGGGCCTGGGGGACTGCGTGGCGGCATGTGACTTCGATGCTATCGAGGTGAAGGACGGTGTAGCTACCGTCAACAAAGACAAGTGCGTGGCCTGCGGTGCTTGTGCTACTGCATGCCCCAACAGCCTGATCCGCATCTCCCCGGCAAAGAACGTGGTCATCGTTCGCTGCCACAACACCGAGAAGGGCGCCCAGGCACGGAAAGAGTGCGACAACGCCTGCATCGGCTGCATGAAGTGCGTCAAGGTATGTAAGTTCGATGCCATCAAGGTGGAGAACAACCTGGCCTACATCGATCCGGACAAGTGCAAGAACTGCGGCCTCTGCGCCAAGGAATGCCCGACAGGTGCGATCCACAACGAGAGACCGAAGAAGAAAAAGCCGGTGGATGCTGCCAAGGTAGCGGCTGCCAAGAAGGCGGCTGCCGAGAAGAAAGCCAAGGCCGAGGCTGCCAAGAAGGAAGCCGAAGCTGCTGAGGCAAAGGACGCCGAAAAGGCTGAGAAGCCGGCTGAGGCGGATACAAAGCCAGAAGCCAAGGAAGAGAAGGCGGAATAGTAGAACACTTTCCTACACATAAACCGAATAAGATAAAAGGGGATGTCCCAAAAGACGGTATCATACCGTTTAAGGGACATCCCCTTTTTTCTTATTTCCAATGCCTTATTCAGCCGGTAATATGTTCTGCCTGGGATGACTCCCAACCTGTCCTGTTCCGCAAAGCGAAGAAAAAAACCATATCGCGGAACAGATTTCCGCAAAACAGAATTCTTTCCACTAGAGCGGAAGAAATCCTCTGTCCTGTTCCGCAAATCGAAGAAAAATCCCGAATCGCGGAACAGATTCCCGCAAAACAGGGTTTTTTCCACTAGATATGAATCTATGAGTATTACGGTTCGGGATTGTCTCAGTCTGCCCTCTCTCGCATCGGCGAGAGTGGTGGCGGGCTATCAGGGTCTGGACAGTGTGGTGAAAGCGATATCGGTCATCGAGTTCGACGATTACGAGGATGACTTCTTTGTGCCTGACGAGATCGTCATCACATCCTTCTATGCGGCGAAGAATGACGTAGAGGAACAGTGCCGCATTCTTGAACACTCCAAAGCTAGCGGAGATGTGGCGGTGATCCTCTTCTATTCGGATGTGGTCATGGGAGGGATCGACTCTCGCCTGCTGGACACGGCAAACCGGCTGGGCATACCGCTGATCGTGCTCCCGGAGGACAATCTCGCGCTGAAGTACAGTGACGTAATCGCAGAGGTGATGGAGGCGGTGGTGCTGGACAAGCAGGCGAACGAACAGATAGATGACAGCGTCACACTGGCAAAGCGCATCTATCCGCAGGAAACGACGTTCAATTTCTGGCAGCTCTCGCTTGCGGAAGAGTGCCGGGACCTGTTGCTCTCCCGAGATCCCTCTGCGCTGAAGGCCTACCAGTCTCTGATCGAACCACTGAAGTCGAGCGATGGCCTGCTGGACACCCTGGCGGTCTATCTCATCGATGCGGATTCGCAGCTGGCCAGGGCGGCGGAACTCACCTTCCTCCACCGTAACACGGTAATTTATCGCCTCAACAAAGCAAAAGAACTGCTGGGCAGCGATTTCACCCGCATGCCTTTCAAGGCAAAGCTGTATTTCGCATTGGCGCTTGCGCGGGTGATGGAAGATCTGTACCAGAATTAACGAAAAGAGGGGCTGCTGCCCTCAGCGTCCTTTAACGCTTTGTGCAACAGCCACCTCCACTCAAAAAGACTGCATTTTGCTAGTTCCCACTCACCTCCAGCAATTTCTTCTGAATCCGGGCATT
This sequence comes from Eubacterium sp. AB3007, assembly GCF_000688015.1. Taxonomy (NCBI): domain Bacteria; kingdom Bacillati; phylum Bacillota; class Clostridia; order Eubacteriales; family Eubacteriaceae; genus Eubacterium; species Eubacterium sp. AB3007. The sequence goes on along the minus strand of NZ_JIAD01000001.1, from coordinate 1,479,788 downwards.
CACCTCGATATAGTAGGCAAGGTCCGCCTCGGATAGTTCGTCCTGGTCAATGGATTCCAGATCGTTCATGACCTTCTGGTATTCGTTCATGTAATCGGTATAGTCGCTGAGCATTCCAAGCGCGTCCCCGGATTCCTGATATTTCTTCATGAACTTTACATACTTGTTGAAAAACTTCTCGTATCCATCCATGGTCTTCTTGAAATCTTTGGATACCTCAGGCTTCTTTTCGGCCTTGGCGGATTGGGCGATCTTGTCGAAGTCGTTCATGTAGTCATATTGTGAATCAACAGACTGTCCGAGCAGGAGTCCTGAAAGCTTGTGCTGCTCTTCGTTGAAGAATAGGTAGCACTTTATTTCCATTTCTTTTTCATCCGCTTTGCCGTTGTAGGAGACGCTGATCGCGGGCATTCCGTTGATCGTCATATCAAGATCTGTCTCCTTGTCGGCAGAATCGGTCGCCTCCTTAGTCAGCGATGCTACAAAGCTTTCCCGGTAGTCCTTATCGAAATCCGTGTTCTCATCCAGATCTGCATCACTGATCATTAACACGACGGGAGCCTCTCCCGTTTCCGCATAGTAATACTGCTTGTCATTGGTGGAATTGTCCTTGCTGTACACAAAGTAATCCGGCAGGCTATAGGTCACTCCGTTAACCGTGACCTCCTGTTTGGTGGCTTTGTCAAAGCCGTCCTTGGATTCTTTCGCCGGGGCTTTGTCCTCGCCGCCGCCGCTCCCGCCGCCGCAGGCACAAAGCGCTGTTACCAGCGCTACGACCAGTGTTGCCAGTAGCGCGATCTTCCATTTTCTGTTCTTACTCATACGACACCTCGATTCTGATTATTGGTTTTGACGAGTTCAGCCTGTAGGTCTCCTGGTTGACGGAGAGCAGCCAATCCAGGCTGACGGAGAATTCCCGGGCGATGACCAGCAGGTTCTCCGTCTCCGGAATGCCGGCGCCTGCTTCCCATTTGGCAACGGCGCTGCGAGAGACATCCAGCCGCTCGGCGAACTGCTCCTGGGAGAGCTCCTCCCGCAGGCGGAGTTCCTTCAGTTTTTCTCCAAATGACATAGGCCTTACCACCTTTCCGTTTGATGTTGTTTTCATTGTAGTACGCTCCTTTCGGTTCCGCCATCATCTGCGCGTAACATTGTGTTACGGTGCGTGACGGCTGTTTGTTATAGACGGAGCGAAGTTCCTGACGTGCTCGCACGCCGAGGACGAAGCGAACGTCTGCAACGAGCGCATCGCTTACTTCTCCGCTCGTTATAGGAGCTGTAATTTTTGGAGGGGGGCACAAAGACTGGTATCCATTCGGCTGATTGCCAAAGAAACTGTTCCCATTATCGAATATTCCGTATACCTGGATACAGAAAACTGGAATTAGGCGGGTTTTCGTATCCGCTGTCTATATTTGGTGGCCCTTGGAAACAAAATGCGCCTGTAAAGGTCTCGTGGATACGAAAAACGCCATTTTTTTGGATTTCGGTTTCCAAGGCCCTGTCAGAATTGCATTTGGAAATCGAACGATTCTGTAATCGCCACTTTGGCAACCGTATATGTAATATCCACAGAGGGTGAGGCAAAGGCAGAGATGGAAAATGTGAAGAACACATTTAGAAGTGTGGATCAATGAATTGAGATTGGGATTATGGCAAAATCGTCTATGCTTATGGCAGTGCCATAAGTATAAGAAGAAATGCCATAAGAAAACGAGCAAAACTCACGATTTCTTATGGCATAAACGGCTATTGTTATGGCATTGCCATAAGCATATGCATTTCTGCCATAAGGAGGCTCGCCTTGGCGGCTCCGACAGGAAGAGCGGACTGTTGTATGACCGTACAACACCGGAGGGTGTATCTTTGGAACTGCGGATAATGAAAAGAAGATGTAGAAGAACTATAATTTAGGTACCAGAAGAGAAAAGGAGGTACCAAAATGAAGTTCAGAAGCATTTTCCAGAGCAAAGATGTAAAGAAAGTCTGCAAAAGCGCATTCAACATCATGGGTGTGAGTGGACTGCCAAGGGATCTGGCCAGGGAGGTAGCCTCCGGCTACGTCAGGAGCATGGTCAGAAACAGTGACACTCCATACGTCAGCACAATTATGGAGAAAGAGATGGACCGTATCCAGGCAGAGAAGGATCTGGCAGTGGTGAACCAGATGTTCTGATCTCCATTCAACAAGCCCATAATAAGCATGTGATGGCGACCTCTCATCGTCACAGAATTCAAGATAAAAGTGCCAGAGGAGATGAACTCTTCTGGCACTTTTTTGTTACACCAAATCAGGGCGGCAGTCTTTATAGCGGCTTGCAGGCCTCGGCCAGCCAGGCAGCGGTATCGTCCGATACCAGCGGGCTGAGGGTCTGGAGCACCTCTGCGTGGTAGGCGTCGATCCAGCGTCTCTCCTCTTCGGTGAGCATCTCCACCACGATCGCTTCCCTCTCATAGGGGCAGTAGGTGATGTTCTCATGGGCCAACTGGCCGTCCTCCCGTTCGTAGCAGAGCATTTCGTTCTCGATCCGGACGCCGAACTCGCCGGCGATGTAGACCCCCGGCTCGTCTGTGGTGACCATTCGGGGCATGATAGCATGTTCCCCGGCCCGGAAACTGATGTTGTTGGGGTCTTCATGGACGCTGAGCACATGACCGACACCGTGGCCGGTGCCGTGGTTGTAGTCCAGACCGTGCTCCCGAAGCGGCCCCCGGGTCAGGGCGTCCAGCTCGATGCCCTTGGTGCCCGGAGCGAATACCGTTGTCATGAGGCGGATGTGCGCCTGAAGCACCAGTGTATAGTATTCCTTCTCCTTATCTGTGAGGGGACCCATGGCGATGGTTCGGGTGATGTCCGTGGTGCCCTTCAGGTACTGGGCGCCGCTGTCCACCAGCAGGAAACCTTCCGGGAGCACGGGAGCATCCGACTCAGGGGTGGGTTCGTAGTGAACGATGGCTCCGTGAGGGCCATAGGCAGAGATGGTCGGGAAGCTGATGTCCAGAAATCCCGGCTGGGCCTGGCGGCACTTCAGCAGGAAGTCTGCCGCATCGATCTCCGTGAAAGACTCCCCGGCCTTCGATTTTAGCCAGCGGATGAACTCGGCCATCGCTACGCCATCCCGCACGTGAGCCTCCCGGGTGCAGGCCAGCTCTTCGTCGTTTTTCAGCGCTTTTGGCAGACAAAGCGGAGAAGGAGCATCCAGTATCTTTACGCCGGCAGGCACGCTCCCATAGAAGGTGCTCCCGGTAGTATCGCCGTCCATCCAGACCGTGCTCCCTTCCGGCAGCTTCGTCAGCGCCTGAGTGATCTCGTCGTATCCCCGGCACTGGAAGCCCTTTGCCTTCGGCGCCTGGTTGACGACAGTGGCGCCGGCAAGCGCGGCGGCAGATCCGGGTGTAGCCGCCGCGCCGCCTTCGGTCAGGGGCTGCAGGGTGAATACCTGGACGCTGTCCATGCCGATGATGGTATAGGCAAAGAACACCGGGGTGCAGTCCACATCGCTGCCCCGCTTGTTCAGCAGCCAGGCGGTTTCCATCAGATCGGAGACGAATACGTAGTCCGCGCCGCCTTGCTTCATGACGCGGCGGATCTCCTCCAGCTTGTCTTCCGTGCTGCGGCCGGTGGTGAAAGCGGGCAGGTCATAGATGTCGCCCGCAGCCAGGGGCGGGCGCGACACCCACGCTGCGCCCGCCAGGTCCAGATCCTGGCGGATGTCCAGGTTCAGACTGGCGTACTCTTCTGCCTCCCGTGCCGTGATCAGGCGTCCGTCAAAGCCCAGGGTAAGGCGGACGTCAGTGCTTTGTGCCTGGAGGAATTCGGTCAGGGTGGGGACGCCTTCCTCGCCGGACTTCATCAGCTCGATGCCGCTGCCGGCCAGCTGCTCCGCCCCCTGCAGGAAGAACCGGCCGTCGGTCCACAGCCAGGCGTTCTCCGCGCCCACCAGCAGGGTGCCGGCGTCGCCGGTGAAGCCGGAGTAATACTCCCGGCACTTGAAGTAGTCGTTGACGTATTCTGAATGATGATAATCCTCGCTTGGGATCAGGTACAGGTCGATGCCTTCCTCGGCCATCAGTGCCCTCAGGGCGGTCAGTTGTTCTCTCATGGTTCCTCTCCGTTTCTTGTCTGGGTGATCCGGCGCGCCGGGCGACGGATCGTCCTTCTGCTATTTCAGTTTCTCTTCCCACTCCGGTTCCTTGAATCCGGTGAGCACAAAATCGTCGCCCACCAGAAGCGGGCGTTTCACCAGCATGCCGTCGGTGGCCAGGAGCGCGTACTGCTGGTCCTCGGTCATGCCGGGCAGTTTCTTTGCAAGCTCCAGGGAGCGATACTGCATGCCGCTGGTATTGAAGAAGCGCTTAAGCGGCAGCCCGCTCCTGGCGTGGTAGCGGCGCAGATCCTCCTCAGTGGGGTTGTTTTCCTTGATGTCGATCACGGTGTGTTCGATCCCGTTCTCCTCCAGCCACTTCAGGGCCTTCTTGCAGGTGGAGCAACGGCTGTAACAATAGACTTTGAGCATGGGTTCTCCTTTCAATTAAATAGCTGCTTCGGCAGACTCCTGTCGATGATATAGGCCACGATGCCCATCAGGATCCCCGCGGCCAGACCGGTGAACAAAAGCACCGGGAAGTAGGCGAACATGCGGATGTTCTCCACGATGACAGCGGCCACCACCACCTGGCCGAAGTTGTGGGCCACGCCGCCGGCCATGCTGACCCCAACCATGGAGAATAGGCCGGTGCGCTTCAGCGCCCACATGACTGCCAGGCTGATGAGGCCCCCGGCCAGGGAGTACAGCATGGCGAACAGACCGCTGAAGAGCAGTCCGGACAGGCAGATGCGGATCAGGTTGATGGTCAGGGCGTAGCGGGCGTCCATCTCATATAGGGCGATGAGGATCACCAGGTTGGCCAGGCCCAGCTTGACCCCGGGAATCCCTACACTGTACGGAATCAGCACCTCTACATAGGTGAAGATCAGGGCCAGGCAGGCGAACATGGCGCTCATGGTGAGGCGGCGGGTCCGCGTGGTGCGGGAGGTGCGGGTCTTGCCGGAAGCTCGAGCTTTTCGGCTTGTCTGGAGCGTCCCGGCGCGAGGTTTGTCGTCTGTGCGTCTCGCCTCGCGGGCGTTGTCAGTTGGAGATGGCATCGTACTCACCCCCTCCCCTGATCTCGATCACCACCCGGTTGGGCAGGCAGACGATGGACTGGCTGGTACGGCGGATGCTGCCGGTCTCCACACAGTTCTGGTTGCGGCAGTCCGAGTGGGTCATTTGCACCGCCCCATCTTTTATGGTAAACTTGTTGGTGTGACCGTGCTGCCGGATGGTGACGGTCTGATCCTTGGAAAGGCTGTACGTCCCGTAGGGCTTGCCGTTCACGGAGACCAATACCCTGGTGCCGGTGACGCTTCCCGCCACGGACAGCCAGGACAGCCCCAACCCGATGACCAGCAGGCACACGAACAGAACGATATCGGCTTTTCTTATTATTTTACGCAATAGAGGTTCCTATTCTATGAAAAAAATAACAACGATCATGGCGGCCATACTGTTGGCTACCGTTCTCATTATACCACAGACCGCCTGCAGTGCAAACGCAGAACCCGTCAGCAAAGAGAGTTTCTACTTCGACACCACCTGCCAGATCAGCGTCTTCGACATGGACGGCATGAGTGAGGAGGCGGCAGGAAAGGTCATTGACGGCGCCTTTGGGGAGTGCCGGAAGTACGAGGACTTGCTGAGCAAGACGGTGGAGGGTTCTGACATCTGGAACATCAACCACGCCGGAGGCAAGGCGGTCAAGTGCGATCCGCTGACCATCCAGGTGATCCGCAAGGGGTTGGAATTCTGTCGGAAGACCGACGGGCGGTTCGATATCACCATCGGCAAGGTGGATGCGCTGTGGAATTACCACGATCCTGGCGCGACGCCTCCCGGGCACAAAGCTTTGTCCGAGGCCCTAAAACACGTGGATTATCGCCTAATTACGATCGATAGAAATACCGTGAAGATGAAGGATCCTGAGGCGGAGATGGACCTGGGCGCCATCGCCAAGGGGTTCATCGCTGACGGGCTGGCGGACTACCTCCGAGAGCAGGGGGTCACCAGCGCCATCATCAGCCTGGGCGGCAACATCGAGTGCATAGGGGACAAAGCAGGATCGGATTTCAACATCGGTATCGAGAAGCCTTACTCGGACCAGAGCCAGATCGTGGGGGCCACGCCGCTGGCGGACGGCACCATCGTCACCTCCGGCACCTACGAGCGGTTCCTGGAGTACGAGGGCAAGAAATACCACCATATCCTGGATACCACCACGGGTTACCCGGTGGATACGGACGTAGTGGGGGTGAGCATCAAGGGACCCGCCGGCCACTCGGTGGACTGTGACGGCCTGTCTACCACCTGCCTGATCCTGGGGCTTTCGGAAGGAAAGGCGCTGATCGAGTCCATGGACGGGTACGAGGCGCTCTTTATCCTGGAAGGCGACAAGATCGTGAAGACCGACGGGTTTTCGTTTGAGGAGGAGTAGTATGAGTAAAAATCGATTCGATTGTTCATAGTGAATAAAAAAGAAGAGAAATAGAAAGGCTGCTCGCCTATCAGGGCAAAGAACCTCGAAACTCATTGCAAACAATGGGCTTCGGGGTTTTTTCGTGTTCGGATTAATTTCCTGTAACGAATCCCATCTTGTGACCGTAAAAAGACCTAAAAATATACACTTTAAATTATATTATGGTATAATAAAGAGGAGTTTGATGTATATCTACGTCACATTCCTTTCATATGAGAATTAAAGGAATTGGAAAGGACAATATATTAATGAGCAGAAAAAAGAAAAAGGAAGGATCACTGAAAATTCCGAAGGTGCTTCCGACGAAGGTGGTCAACACAGCCATCATCAATCACATGATCAGAGAAGGGAGAACGGCGAAACGGACACTTGACAGAAACAGCAAGGAGGCCGTTCGCATTTCCAATGATCTTCTGATGAAACTCCTGAATGACAACAAGGACACGGAATACGGGAGGAAATATGATTTCGCGAACATACACAGCATCGAGGAATATCAGGACAAAGTCCCGCTTTGTGACTACGACACACTGGAGCCGTATATAAAGCGAATGGTGGAAAATGATGAAGAGAATCTCCTCAGCTGCGAAAGACCAGTTCACTATGCCTTAAGCTCTGGGAGTGTCGGTGTGCCGAAGCACATTCCGGTATCAGCTGCGGAGCTTGCCAAATACAGAAGGTATGGAACAAGCATGTGTTTTGGGGTGGTGGATGAGTACTATCGGAATACCACAGGCAAGTCTTTTAAGAAAGGATTTGTCGCCGACTGTCTGGAACTCAAGTTTCAGGAAACGGCACACGGGATCCCAAAGGGCGCCATCTCTGGGAATATTCTGAAACAGGTAAAGGACACAACACAGTACTTCGTATCACCTCCGTGGGATGTCCTGAACCCAAAGGCAGAGATGGATCTGAAGTATCTGAGAGCCAGATACGTATTGGAGAGAAGGAATATCGTATTCCTGAACTCTGCCTTCATGACGGCGCTGGTGGATCTGTTGGAGTATTCCAGGTCCAACTGGGAGATGCTTTGTAACGACATTGCATGTGGAACCATCGACAGTAGCATTGAGATCCCGGACGATTGGAGAGAGAAATTCGAATCGCAGCTCAAACCGAACCCGGAAAGAGCGAAGGAACTGGCCGCTGCCTTTAAGAAAGGACCGAATGGCATGGCGTTGCGGATCTGGCCGGATCTTCAGTTCGTTGCCAGCATCGGAACAGGTGGGTTCTTCACTTATTCAAAAAAGATGCATACATTTACAGGAAAGAACATTCCTTTCAACCACCTTGGCTACGCTGCTTCTGAGGGATTCTTCGCAACGTCCAGGCATGTGGGGGACTCTTCCTTTGTCCTCGTCCCGGACGGGGGTTTCTATGAGTTTATTCCGGCAAAGTCGGAGGATGACAGTGTCCGGCCGCTTACCATCGATCAACTTGAGGAGGGAGAGCTCTATGAACTGGTGCTGACGAATCTGTCCGGGTTTTACCGTTACCGCATAAAGGATGTCATCCGGGTAACAGGCTTTTACAATGAGGCTCCAATGCTCGAGTTTGTCTTCAGGAAGAGCCAGCTCCTTTCCATTGCAGGGGAAAAGACAAATGAAGAGGCAATAAGATGGTCTATTGAACAGTTTATGAAGGACGCAAGTCTCGATGTAACTGATTACAGTGTATACGCGGATACCGACGAGGAACCCGGGCATTATACATTTTTCATAGAGCCTGACAGGGTCATCAGGAAGGAGGAACTGCCTGAAATGAGAGATAAGCTTGAGGCGAGGGTTATGCAGGCAAATCCATCCTATGGAGAGAAGATCAGAACAGGGGTGCTTGCTCCTTGCGAGATCATTCCAGTGCAACAGCAGACCTACCAACTCTACCGTGAAATGATGATCATGAAGGGGGTTTCTCCAAACCAGTTAAAGCCCGTACGCGTCATCGATACGCCGATCAAGTACCGGTTCTTTAATGGTCTCAGGGAAAGATACGAATAGATCAAGAGAGATGCTGTGAAGGAGGAAAAGAGAATATGAAAGTTTGGTTTATCACAGGTGCGATCGTTCAGGGAGATTCTATTGAAAGGGCACTGGAAAGCGGGCGCGAGCTCCTCAGGAAATATAACATCGAGGCCGAGCATTTCAGGAGAAATGACATTGATTACACGGTCTCATCAGACGGTGAGCCGTCGCTTTACGCGAAAGGAGAGAGAGTATCACCTCCTGACAGATTTATCTTTTACGGCGCATTCGATGCGGTGATGGAGGGGATCGAGGAAGCCTTGGTTGCCATGGGAAGCGTGTCGGTCAATCCCATCGAATCAAAGAGGATTGCCGGAAACAAATTAAAAACAGCACATTTTCTGTCCAGAGAGAAGATCCCCCAGGCGAAGGTGATGCCGGTATTCCGCTCAACGCCAGTGGACATCATAGAAACAGAAGTAGGAATCCCCTGCGTTGTGAAGCCGGCCGTCGGATTTGGCGGCAAGGGGGTTGAGCTGATCCAAAGCCGAGTGGAGGCGCAGGCGTTCCTTGACGAGCTTCCTGAGATAATGTCAGATGGAGTGATGATAGCGCAGCCCTACATAGAGAGTTCCAAGGGGAGAGATCTCAGGGTTCTGATGGTAGGCAAAAAGCCCTATGCCGCCTTTGTAAGACAGGCAGGGGATCCTGAGGAGTTCCGTTCGAATATTCATCAGGGAGGACACTACGAAGATTTCAAACTCACTGACGAAGTGATCTCTCTATGTGAAAGGACGGCAAAAGCAATCGATCTGAATCTGTGCGGTCTGGATCTTCTCTTCGGGGAAGATGGCTTCATCGTTGGTGAGGTGAATGACAGTCCGGGACTTGAGACACTGATTAAAAAGGTGGGATTCGAAAGATTCCTGAAAGCGCTGCTGAGTGCCTGAGAATTATTGATATGAGAGGAGAATATCTTTGTTTGTACTATTTGGAAGATATCTGAAAAACTACTGGAAGCAGATGTTTTTGGTATTCATATTTGTCCTTGGGCAGGCCTATACCCAAACCAGCCTTCCTGATTATTTCAATCGTATCCTCAAGAAAGGCATCGCGAATGCAGATATGGATTATGTCTGGCAAATGGGGATCCAGATGCTCATCATGACGTTCACCATGGGTGTCCTCATGGTTCTTGCCGGAAGGTTCTCTGCCTATGTGACCGCCAGTTTTACCACGAGGATACGGGCGGACCTGTTTGCTAAGGTGCAGACTTTTTCGGATCTCGATTATCAGCGGTTCAACCGGGAGACGCTGCTCACCCGGGCGACCAGCGATACGACACAGATGCAGATGGTTGTGATCAATATGCTGCGGAACGCCCTTCTGGTTCCTTTTGTGGCCGTTTTTACATTTGTTCGATGCATATTTCTCAACGCGTCCCTTTCGCTGATCATCGCCGGGACCTTCATTCTATGTGCTTTCATAGTGATACGGCGAAATAGAAAGAGCATGCCGAAGTTCGCGTCATTGCAGGCGAAGACCGATCGGGGAAGTGTGCTCATGAATGAGAAACTGACCGGCATGCGCACCATTCGCGCCTTTGGTATGAAGGACTACGAAGTCGAGAAGCTGTCAAAGGCAAATGAGGACATACGAGATCAGGCCATTGATGCGGGGGTGTACATCGCGCTTTTGGTTCCGTTGGTCCATGTCATCATGAACCTCACGATTGCATTGATTCTGTTTGTCGGTACATGGGAGATGCGGGAGACGATCGTAAGTCTCGCAGATCTTCTGACGTATATCCAGTACAGCACCATGCTCGCAGGCGGGTTTGCCACGGTGATGGCCATTGTCAACGCGCTTCCAAAATGCGAAGTTTCGGCCAAGAGAATCATAGAGGTCCTGGATTATGAGGCGGAGAGTTATTCGACGGACGAATATAGCCGGGCGAAGGGAAGCGTCGGAGACAGTCACGTATCCGGTTCGGCAGAAGGGCAGATCCGTTTCGAAAACGTCAGTTTCGGATACAACGGTGCCCATGATATGGTTCTTGATAATATAAACATAACCTTCCCGGCGGGGAAGACCACCGCGATCGTAGGTGCGACGGGAAGCGGCAAAACAACGCTCCTGAAGTTGCTGCTGCGGTTCTTCGACACCAGGTATTTCGGTTCTGTGTTCATCGATGGAACCGATACCCGTGATATGCCGGTGAAGGAGCTCAGGAATATGATCTCCTATGCACCGCAGAAGGCGCACCTTTTTGCCGGCACGATCGAGAGCAATCTGAGGGTTGCCAGTCCTGACGCGACGGACGAGGAGATCAGAAAAGCCTGTGACATGGCAATGGTCACAGAATTTATGGATAAAGGCAATGAGGGGCCGTCCAAGGCAGTCACGCAGGGAGGCGCCAATCTCTCCGGAGGGCAGAGACAGCGAGTGTCCATTGCGAGAGCCTTTGTGAAAAAAGCTCCTGTTTATCTTCTGGATGACACATTTTCCGCACTCGATTTCAAGACGGATGCTGCGGTGAGAGCAGCAATGAGAGAAGAGCTGGCGGGTAAAACCATCATAATCGTCGCCCAGCGTATCAATACGATCATGAACGCGGATCAGATCGTCGTCATGGATCAGGGGAGGATCACCGCCTGCGGGACCCATGAAGAACTTCTGGAAACGAGTGATATCTACCGGGAAATCTTCCGCACGCAGACATCCGATGAAGGAGAGGAGGCGCAGGCATGAAAAAAGAAAAAAAGAAAGGCGGTCGAGGATCCTTCATGCGGCTCATGAGATACATGGCAGGAAGCCGCCGTCTTGTGGTGCTGGTCGTCTTTATGCTGATCTTCAGTACAGTGTTTGACATATTTGCCCCGAAGGTTATCGAGAGCATCACGGACAGTTTGGCGCCTTTGGAGGGGAGTTTCTTTTCCATGTATGAGATACTTCCCCGCCTTGGCGTTCTCGTAGGAATGTACATTCTGAGCGGCATCTGTCTGTACCTCTCCAGACGCAGCCTCGTGAAGATCGCGGAGAATACTGCTTTCAGCCTCAGGCAGAAGCTCCAGAAAAAACTGCAGGTACTACCGCTGTCCTTCCTGGACTCACAGAAGAGGGGGGATGTGCTGGCAAGGCTCACCAGCGATATGGTAACACTGACGAATGTGATTCAGACCAATCTGTCGACCCTGTTCACAAAAGTACTTACCATCGTGGGAATACTGGTAATGATGCTGCTGACCAATGTCTGGCTTGCGCTGATCTTTTTCGTAATGATCCCATTAAGTTACACTGCGATCCGCATCATTACAGGTGCTACGAGAAAACTATTCAAAAGCCAACAGGAAGCAGTGGGAGAATTGAACGGCCACATCGAGGAGATGATTTCCGGCCATGATGTCATGAGGGCATTCAACTACGAAGAGACAGCCTATGACACCATGGAGACGATCAACAAGAAATTCTTCCGGACATATTTGTCATCGAGAACCTGGTCGGGGCTGATCACTCCGGTGACGACACTTCTCAACAATCTGGTGTACATCGCGGTGTGCGTGCTCGGCGGGCTGTTGAGCATTAAGGGCGTGGTCACACTGGGGGCGCTGACCGCTTTTCTGATCTACGCCTACAATATTTCCAGCCCGATCAATACTTTTTCGACAATGCTCAATCAGGTGCAGGCGGGGCTGGCTGCAGCGGACCGGATTTTCAAACTCATCGATGAGGAAAACGAGTCTGAGGACAACGAGGAACCGCAGGAGATCTCTGGGGTTGCCGATGGAGCGGTGGCCTTTGAGCATGTCAGTTTCGGTTACGTTCCGGACAAGATTCTCATGAAGGATGTCAGTTTCAGGGCGGAGCCGGGACAAGTGTTCGCCATTGTCGGTCCATCCGGAGCAGGCAAGACGACACTGGTGAACTTGCTGATGCGGTTTTATGAAATCAACGGAGGTAACATCACTCTGGACGGCCTGGATACGGCAAAAATGACCCGGGCCGGACTACGAAGCCATATGGGAATGGTGCTCCAGGACACCTGGCTGTTCTCAGGGACGGTTCATGAGAATATCGCCTATGGCAGGCCGGAAGCGACCAGGGAGGAGGTCATCGAAGCAGCGAAGAAGGCACAATGCCACAGTTTCATCCAGAAACTTCCTCAGGGCTATGACACTGAGATCAATGATGAGACGGGAGCTCTGAGCGTCGGCGAAAAACAGCTCCTGTCTATAGCAAGGGTTGTTCTTGCCGATCCGGAGATCCTGATACTCGATGAGGCGACCTCCAATATCGACACGAGGACAGAGGTGATGATCACAGCGGCCATGAATGACATGATGAAGGGGCATACGACCTTCATGATTGCCCACAGGCTTTTTACCATCAAAAATGCGGATTGCATCATCTTCATGGTAGACGGAGATATAAAAGAAGTTGGAACCCATGAACAACTGATGGCCCGGAAGGGCTACTATGCGGAACTGTACAATAGCTCATACGCATAAGAAAGGAGCAATATGAAAGGTTGGTTTTTGACAGCAGGGAAATTTGAAGCTGCGACAGAGAGACTTCTCAGCAATGTAAATGTAGGTGATCATACCATAGAGATCATTGACTGCGGGAAAGCTGCGTACGAAATCGACAACGGACTTCCCTCCAGGATTTGGGTCAACGGGAAGGAAGAGACTCCTCCTGACTTTTTCTACATTGCTGATTCCGACGGCGAAAACGGAGTGGTATTTCCTTTTGCGCGGCAACTGGAACAGTTGGGATCGTTCAACTATAATCCCATAGAGGCAAAAAAAGCGGCTATGAGCAAGATCGAGACGTATCAGATCCTTGCCAAGGAAGGCATTCCAGTCGTAAAGACCCTTGTTTTCAGGGAGAGTATGAGCAAGGATCTCATTCTCTCGGAGATCGGTCTTCCGCTGATCATGAAGCCGGATGATGGATTCGGAGGGATCGGCGTCGAGTTGATAAAAACGGAAGAAGAACTGGAGAAGACGATGGAGAAATTGGCCGGCTCCCAGTCCAGAATGCTGATCCAGAAATATGTGGCCTCCTCAAAAGGCAGGGATGTGAGAGTCCTGACGATCGGTTTTGAAGCCGTGTTTGCCGCACAGCGGAAGGCATCCGATCCCAATGAATTCCGATCCAATCTGCATGTTGGCGGCACCACTGAGGAGTATCCGCTGACAGAGGAAATGAAAGAACTTTGCCACAAGGTTTCGAAGGCGATTGGCCTGCGTATGGCAGGGATCGATCTTCTCTTCGGAGAAAACGGCTTTGTAGTAGGAGAGGTGAATTCCTCTGCAGGGTTCGATTCCTGGCTTGGAAAAAAAGATCTTGTATCGGTCTTTCTGAAGGATCTGAAGAGACAGATGATGAAGCGGCCGCTTGCCCACTGGAGGACACTACAACTGAAGGAGGCGGCAAAGCGTACGCAGCTGCCAAAGCTCCTCATGGGTCTTGACGACTACGGATTCCTGAAAGCGACAGAAGCGCTTTTCGCCGACTGCAAAGGCACCCAGGAGCTTGTCCTCTTCGAGATCCTGAACGCCTGCAAGGACACAGAATTCGGTAAAGAACATGGCTTTGGAGAGATCCAGTCTCTGGAGGACTTCAGAGAAAAGGTAAAACTTTCGGACTGGGCTGATTATGCCACCTATTCCGAAAGGCTTCAGGCCGGTGAGAGTGATCTTCTGTTCCCCGGAAAAGCGAACTTTTTTTACCGTACTTCCGGAACCACTGCAAGCTACAAATTCATTCCGGAAAGCGAACGGGAAGCAGCAGCGAGACAAGTTATCTCAAGAGCCAGAATCACGGAGATTTTCATGATGACCTCTCCTGAGGTGGCGACCAGAGTATTCGCGTTTTTCAATAAGCCGTCTCTTGACGTGACCAGCGGCGGAATCCCATGCGGTACCGCGTCCGGCAGATCATCAGAGCTTGCAAACCCGGAGCTAGTCAAACATCTAACCTATGTGCCGCAGGTGGTCAATGAGTTTGAAGGCGATGAACTTCTGTATGTTATGCTTCGCTGCTCCCTCGTCTATAATGACGTGACCGCTCTGCTTGGAAATAACGCAAAGATGATGAAGAACCTGTGTGACTATGCGGTACTCCACGCGGAGGAACTGATCGAAGATATCCGAAACGGTGGAATCAGGTACGATATGTCCGACGGGTTGAAGGACATGTTGAAATATCAGCTTGCGCCTAATCCAGAAAGAGCAGATGAGCTGCTGAAACTGAAGGAGGAAGGGCGGTTTATCCCTCGGTACTACTGGCCGAATCTTATGGCGGCAGGTTTCTGGCTCGGAGGAAGCGTTGGCGTACATGTCTCTGAAGTACGGAAATTACTTCCCGAAAAGACCAGATACATCGATGTGGGATACGGTGCCAGCGAGACCAAGTTCAATATTCCAACGAAACCGGAGACCCCGGCGGGCGCGCTATCCTCGTTCACGTGCTTCTATGAGTTCATCCCCGAAGAGGGGGGCGAGCCACTCTTTGCCTGGGAACTGGAAGATCAGAAGAATTACGAGCTTGTACTGACTACAAACGCGGGTTTGTATCGGTATCGTCTGAAGGATCTGGTGCATGTAGACGGGTTTACCGGAAACACGCCCAACATATACTTTGTCACAAAACTGACGGATGTAGCAAATCTGGCGCAGGAGAAGATCCCGGGGTCCATGCTTGCGGAAGCGATCTCGGAAATATGCGAAGAAGAGGGCGTGGGCTGTCAGATCGCTCAGGTGTATCCGGATCCGGAGAAGATGAGTTATGTGATCTGCCTTGAGCCCGACAAAGCACCTGCCGATGAGAAAGCTTTTGCCGATGCGTTGGATAAGGGTCTGTGTGAAAAACTCGTTCAGTATGCCACCTACAGAAAGAAACTCCTTAACGCATGCGGCCTAAGGCTCATGGAAGAGGGCTGGGGGGCGCAGCTCATGAAAAAATACGCCAAGGGAAACGCAACAGTGGCGCAGGTCAAGGTCCCGGTCGTTATCGACAAGCTCCCATAATGGGGCATATTCCTCTATGATCGGATCTTGTCGTGCATCTCACCCTGCAGTCCACTACCGCCACGCGTCGATCATGGCCTTCACGCAGGGGCCGATGTCTCCAATAGGGACCCGGTTGTAGTAGAAGATCAGCTCGGCAGTGGTCTGGTCGGTGAGGCTGGCCACCGGAACCAGATAGAGACCTAGCTCAGCGGCCCGGCGGCAGAGCTCGTCCGGCGCGATATAGGTCTGGACCCGCAGGGTCAGATTGATGCCGGAGTGGGTGTTCATAGGGGTCACGAACCCTGTTGCATATTCCGACAGCGCGGTGAGCGCAGCCTGTAGCTTTTGGGCGCACAGGCTGCGCAGTTT
This sequence comes from Eubacterium sp. AB3007, assembly GCF_000688015.1. Taxonomy (NCBI): domain Bacteria; kingdom Bacillati; phylum Bacillota; class Clostridia; order Eubacteriales; family Eubacteriaceae; genus Eubacterium; species Eubacterium sp. AB3007. The sequence goes on along the minus strand of NZ_JIAD01000001.1, from coordinate 1,463,869 downwards.
TTTTATGTTGGTATAGTAGTACCCCTTCTCCATGAACATGGCCAGGGCCAGCTGCTCCTCCTTGGAGCAGGTCTGGTCGTAATCCCGCTTGATGCGGCTGAAGATCTTCGCCATGGCCTTCGGCAGGATTATGTAGCTGATCTTGATGGCCGGGAAAAGGGTGGAGGAGAAAGACCCGAAGTACACCACGCGCCCGGCTTTGTCCAGGCTGGCCAGGGGCGGGATAGGCTTGCCGAAGTACCTCAGTTCGCTGTCGTAGTCGTCCTCCAGGATCAGGCTGTCGTTGGCCTCTGCCCACTCCAGCAGCTGGTAGCGCCGCCCCACAGGCATGACGGAGCCGGTGGGGAACTGGTTGGAGGGGCTCAGGTAGACGGCGGAGGCGATGTTCATGGGAAGACGTTCGATCAGGATACCGTCCTGGCGCACGGGGATCCTGGTGATGGAGAACTCGTGGTCGCGAAAGATGTTCTGCACTGGCAGATACCCCGGATCTTCGGTGGAGATGTGGTCGATGCGCATCTTCCTGAGGATGCGGATCAGGTGACCGGTGAGCTGCTGGGTCCCCGCGGCGATGACCACCTGTTCCGGGGCACAAAGCACGCCCCGCGCCGTATATACATACCGTGCGATCTCGTGGCGAAGGGCAGGCTCCCCCTGGGGATCGCTTTCGGACAGGAGCAGGTGAGCGTGCTCGTTCAGAACGGCGGACAGGCACTTCTTCCACTTGACGAAATCGAAGGAGGCTGTGTCGTACCGGTATTCTGTCTTCTGGATCTGATCGGTGTCGAAGTCTATGGGCTCTGTGATCAGCGTTTCCAGTGTCTCCGGGATCTGACCGGCTACCTTCAGGTCGGCGGCGTAGTATCCGGAGTGGGGCCGGCTGGTCAGATACCCCTCTACCACCAGCTGGTCGTAGGCCTGGCTGACGGTGGTGACGCTGATGCCCAGATCCTTAGCCAGACGGCGCAGAGAAGGGAGCCGCTCGCCGGCAGTGATCTCTCCTTGAATGATGGCTTGCCGGAGGTGGTCATATAACTGTATGTAAAGTGATGTGGTGGAATTGTGCTGAATATCCAGTGCAATTGGCTTCATATTCTGCCTCCTTGTATAATTGTACTTGGGAAAATAAATATAATTGCTTATTTTAATAAGTACACTTTGGTGATATTATACTGGTGGAGAGAGAAAGAGTCAAGAGGAGATCGAAATGAAGCGTTATAACAGTGATAAGAGAATAAACACCGTGGTCATGACGGGGCTGATGATGGGTCTGATCCTGGTGGCCACCAGCCTGTTCAAGGTTCCCGTACCGCTCAGTCAGGGCTACGTCCATCTGGGGGACGGCATGATTTTCCTGGCGGTGCTTCTGCTCGGGAAACGGAACGGTGCGCTGGCAGCGGGGCTGGGCTCTGCACTGGGAGACTTGCTGGGAGGCTTTGCCCTCTGGGTCCCCTTTACATTCGTGATCAAGTTCCTGATGGCCTACCTGATGGGGGTGGTGATCGACCTGCTAGAGAAGCACGGACACCCACTGGCAGAGAAGTTCAGTGTATCCAGCGCAGAAGTGCTGGGCATGGTACTGGGTAGCGCGGAGATGTGCGCCGGCTACTTCCTGGTGGAGCGGGTGCTGTACGGCAATTGGGCAGCGGCCGCCGTTGGGATCCCCTGGAACATTGGTCAGGCGGTCGTGGGCATGATCGTAGCCTTTGTGGTGGCTGCAGCCCTGTGGAAGACCCCGGTGAAAAGGTTTTTTCTGATGAGATAGTCGTGTGAGTATTGGGTCACCGCGCCTTTGAGGCGCGGTGTTTTTTATATGGAAGAAATCTGACAATTACCATATAAAGGAAAATAATATAAATCCTGTATTGACCGTCTATGGGGAAAGGGGTATAATGGCGCTACTTTAGGAGGGTGGTTTACGATGACATTAGACGAGATCAACAGACAAAAGCATGCTGCGTTGGTGGAGAGGAAAGGGCTTTGTGAACACCTGTTGGCGGAATTGCCGCAGGGGTGTATGGTGGTGAGCCGAAAGAAGGGAAGAGATTACTACTCGATCGATCAGAAAGGGAAGAGGCTGGCTTTGAAGCGAGATGATCCGCTGGTAACAAAGCTTTGTGACAGAAAACTAGTGGAACGTGTCCTTGCGGGAATCGACCAGGCGATCATCGAAATCGAAAAGGGGAAGCAATGCCGAGCGGTATTTGATCCGAATGAACTGATTCAACTCTTGCCCAAGGCGTATCGGACACCCAGCAGCGAAGTGTTTCGGGAGATGGGGTTCGAGGATGCCAGGAGCTGGGCGACCGCGCCGGTCTGATCGTCGGCCGTGATGTGCTGTTCACCTTCGATGGCTTCAACGGGGAAGTGGATTATGGGTTGCTGCGGCAGCAGATCAAAGAGTTTATCGATTATAATCGCTCTCTTTAACGTTCGCAGACAATGATCCCTGGGGGATTCCACATGCCGATAGTGTTCGCTCTGGAATGTGGAATTTTCGGTGTGGATAGTTCTACATTTGATGGGTGGAAATGTGGTTATGTGGAAAATAGATCTGAATCGTTCTACAGATCAACGTAACTATAGCGAAATGTCGAAAACCCTTCCGGGTTCATGGACAAAGCCTGGAATGTGGGGTAGAATGAAAACAGGGAGGCAAGTGTATGGAATCCATGATCCCATATTTGATCGTATTATTGGAGTGCACCGGTGCGGTGATTGCGGCAGTGATTTTGGGGTGCGGTGCGGTGTACTGTTTCAACAGGATGCCGGCGAAGTGGTTCTGCGACTATGGGCAGGACCCAACACCGGAGATGACAGACCCGTATACGCAGCGCATCAAGTCCTGGCCCTGGAAGGTGGTGTTCACCATCGGGTTCGTGATCATCGGGATTATGTTGGTGAGAGATGACGTGCGGTTCGCTGTTCCGGCGCTTTGCACCATCTGGCTGTTGCTGGAGATGGCCATCGGAGACATCAAATACCAGATCGTACCGGACCAGCTTGTAGTCCTGACCGCGATCACGGCAGTGGGATACATTCCTTATTATGATGATTGGAAGCACTGTGTTTTTGGGATGCTGATAGGATTGGGGCTTATGGGATTGGAAGCCTTGATCGGGAAGGTCTTGTACAGGAAAGAGACAGTGGGCGGAGGCGACATCAAGCTTTTTGGGGCGCTGGGGTTCGTACTTGGTCCCTATGGGATCTTGATAGTGTTCGTGATGGCCACAGTGCTGGCTGCTGTGCACTTCCTGACACTGACCCTCAGGAAGAAAGTAAAGAAAGGGGCTTACCTGCCCATGGTTCCGTACATCACGGCAGCCGCGGCGGTGTATCTGGTTTTCCTTTGGGGAGTGCCGGAGGTGTATATCACTCTGTAGCAAAGGTGTGTCAAAGGGTGTGTCAAAGGGGACGGTTCTTTTTGACACATTTCTGCCACTGCAGAAAAAGTGTCAAAAAGAACCGTCCCCTTTGACACACCCGCTAGTAGTTGGTATAATAATGAAATGGAAAGAAACATCTTGCTGAAGATAGAATATGATGGCACGCATTTCTCGGGCTGGCAGAGGCAGCCGGAGAGGCGGACTGTTCAGGGGGAACTGGAGAAGGCGCTGAGCAGGCTTTGTGCGCAGGAGATCCGCATTGATGGAACTAGCCGGACGGATGCGGGGGTGCATGCACTGGGACAGTGTGCCACCTTTCATGGGGAGTTCGGCATCCCTACCGACCGGATCGCCAGGGCGGTCAATGACCATTTTTCGCGCATCGGGAAGGACGGAGATCTTCGCATCGTGTCGGCAGAGGAAAGACCGATGGGATTTCATGCCAGGTTCGATGCGAAAGGCAAGAAGTATCGATATATGATCCGTTGCGGAGCCGGGATGCCGGTGTTTCTCAGCGACTACCGCTACCACGTGAGGGATCAGCTGGACACAGCGGCGATGAAGAGAGCGGCTGCGCAGATCGTAGGGACCCACGATTTTGCCTGTTTTCAGGCGGCGGGGGGAACGCCCAGGGAGACCACGGTGCGGACGATCCAGGCCCTGACCATCCGGGAGATTCCGGTGGAAGAGGGGTTGGATATTGCCATCGAGGTGTCCGGAGACGGATTCCTGTACAATATGGTCAGGATCATCACCGGCACGCTGGTGGATGTGGGCATCGGAAGGATCTCCGCAGAGGAGGTCGGGCGCATTATCGAGAGCAAGGACCGCAGAAACGCGGGGCACACGGCGCCGCCCCAGGGACTGTACCTGGTGGAAGTGTTCTACTGAAGGCAATAAGGAGAAAGATAGATGGCATACATCGAGGACACCAGAATTTCCTGGGATGAATATTTTATGCAGATGGCGGAGCTGACATCGCAGCGGTCTACCTGCCTGCGCAGACATGTGGGGGCGGTGATCGTCCAGAACAAGCATGTGATCGCTACCGGATACAATGGGGCACCCCGAGGTCTCAAGCACTGTGCGGAAATCGGTGGTTGCCTGCGGGAGGAACTGAACGTCCCGTCAGGAGAGCGACATGAGCTTTGCCGTGCGCTGCATGCGGAGCAGAACGCCATCATCCAGGCGGCCGTACTGGGCCAAAGTGTGGATGGGGGCTCGATTTACATCACTCACCAGCCCTGTGCCATCTGTTCCAAGATGATCATCAATGCGGGGATCTCCCGAATCGTGGTGAGGGAAGGGTATCCGGATGATCTGGCCAGGGATATCCTGGACGAGGCAGGACTGAAAGTGGTCACTCTGGATAAACTCGCGAAAGACAAGTAGATTACTGTTTATATTGATATAGAGGGAACCTATGGGAGAGATCGGACATCTCACTGTCTTCTTGTCGTTCTTCATCTCGCTGATCGTATCGGTGTTCATGACGCCGCTGTCGATCTGGCTGGCTCCGAAGATCGGCGCAATGGACATACCGAAGGACAACCGAAGAATGCACACAAAAGCCATGCCGCGGTTTGGGGGGATGGCTGTTTTCCTTGGAACGACGCTTTCGATCCTGATTTTTGCCAACGGCAATGAGCGCATGATGGCGGCAGTGCTGGGTGGCGCGCTCATGTACGCTCTGGGGGTCTGGGATGATCTCAAAGATCTCCGGCCGGGAATCAAGTTTGCGGGGCAGTTTGCGATCGCCATCCTGATGTACACCCTGGGACTTAGAATCGAATTCATCACCAACTTCAGCGGCGAGGGACACCTGCGCTTTGGGGTTGCGCTTTGTTTTATTGTGACGGTGCTCTGGATCGTGGGGATCACCAATACCATCAACCTTATCGATGGGTTGGACGGGCTGGCTGCAGGGGTGGCGGCCATCGCTTCCCTGAGCATTGCTTACGTGGCTTATATCCACGGAGACAAGTTCGGGTTCATGTTAGTGTGCATGGGCATGATGGCAGTGGCGGGTGGTTCCCTCGGGTTCCTGCCATATAATTTCTACCCGGCCAAAACCTTCCTGGGCGATGGCGGATCACTGTTCCTTGGGTTTATGATTGCTGTTCTGTCAGTGGTTGGCCCCCTGAAGAGGTCTACCCTGATCGCTGTGGTGGTACCGGTGATGGTGCTGGGCATTCCAATCTTTGACACCTTCTTTGCCATTTTCCGCAGAGTGATCAACAAGCGGCCGATCATGCAGGCCGACAAAGGACACCTCCACCACCGACTGATGGAATCCGGATACGGACAGCGCCGGGCAGTGCTGATGCTGTACGGGATCTCCGGTGTCATGGGAATGGCGGCGGTGCTTATGAGCAGAGAACTCATCAAAGACGCTTTTGTGCTGGTGATCATCGCCTGCATATACCTGTACGTATTCCTGACGGATCCGAACCACAACCACAAGATGCCGAAGATCAAGGCGGTCAACATTGAGAAGGAAGAGAGAAAAGCACGAAAGGATGGGCGAATCCGATGATCGACAACCGATTTCTGCTGAAGAAACTGGTGCGGATCGCCGTGCCCATTGCCATCCAGGGCAGTGTGGCAGCTACCCTGAACCTGGTGGACAACCTGATGGTGGGTTCCCTGGGAGAGGCAGAGTTGGCAGCGGTGGGCATCGGCTCTCAGATCTATTTTATTCATTATTTATTCTTGTTTGGCTTCAACAGTGGTACATCTACCTTCCTTGCCCAGTTCTACGGGAAAGGAGACTTCGCCAACATCCGGAAGAGCACCGGGTTTGCGATGACGGTGGCCATGGGGATCAGCCTTATTTTTTTCGTGGGGACATTACTCTTCCCGGAACAGATCCTGAACATTTACACCGAGGAGCCACATGTCAAGTACCTGGCCATGCCTTACCTGCGTATCTGTACGGTGTGCTTCCTGATGGTGGCGGTGAGCGCACCCTTTGAGATCGCCTTCAAGGCCATCCAGCGCCCCACCGTTCCCCTGATGTCCGGCGTGGTCATGTTTTCCACCAACACGATCCTGAACTACATCCTGATCTTCGGAAAATTGGGATTCCCGGCAATGGGGATCAGCGGCGCGGCCATCGCCACGGTCTGCGCCAGAGCGCTTGGGCTCTGCCTCATGCTGTTCTTCGCCTTCCGTGCCCAAAGCCCTTTGCGCGGGTCCCTGCGGGCATTCTTCGGATGGAGCCCGGAATTGATGCATCGGATCGTGAAGAACGCCATCCCCACCACCCTCAACGAATTGCTGTGGTCCATCGGTACATCCATGTACGTAGCGGCCTTCTCCCGTATGGGGACCACCTCGTATGCGGCGTATCAGGCCTCGGAATCCGTTCGTCAGATCTTCAGTTTTGCCGCCTTCAGTGTGGGAGATGCGGCCCTGATCCTGGTGGGAGAGAAGCTGGGAGAAGGGGACCATGAGTACGCCTACGAGTTGGCCAAGAAACTGTTGAAAGTAGGGATCGTGGTAGGCCTTGTGTTTGGCGGCGCCCTCATGCTGGCCGCCTGGCCGCTGGTACACCTGTTCGCCCTGTCTCCCCTGGGCCTGACCTATGCCTTTCGGACGGTACTGGTCATCGGTGGAACTCTGTTCATCGTGCTGTTTTCCGGTATCTGTACGACCGGTGTGCTCCGGGGCGGCGGCGATACGGCCTTTGCCGCCCGTACAGAGATCCTGTGCATCTGGCTCATTGCCGTACCCATCGCCTTTGCGGCTTCTCTCTGGTGGCACCTGCCCATCTACCTGGCGGTGCTCTGCATGCGCCTGACCGAGGTGACAGAGAGCATCATCTACATCTTCCGTATACGTTCCAGGAAATGGATGAATACCGTGATCCGGGACCTGTGACCGGATTGCGACGGGTGCCAGCTGAGCGCGGAGGGCGCCAGCCGAGCGTGGTAATGGTTGTTTGGCGAAAAAAATAGTGGCGTCGCCACTACCTGTCCGGGCTTTAGCCGCCATATTGTGGGCTAGAGCCTGTTTTGTTAGTGGTGACGCCACTATGCTATTCGAAAATAGCCGGTACATACAGCATCCATGCGGCCGAAAAGGGGCGGCGCCCCTGTCATGAGGGGGCGTAAGGCACCCCTGTCGAAAGCGAGCCGGTCTAAATATGGATCTCTCCCTCGGCCAGCACCACGGCGCTCCCGCCGACCTTGATCTTGCAGGGATCCAGCGCGGCATCCAGCTGGGACAGGATGATGGATGGCCGATCCATGGCCTCCCCTTGGATGAACTTGCAGGCATCCTGCGGGCCGATGATGTTGTTCAGATAGAGGTAGTAGGTCAGAGCCCCGCTGGAGGTGCCGGTGGCGGCCTCCTCGTCGATGTCATACAGCGGCGCAAAGTTCCGGGTGTGGGCGGTGGCACCTTCCTCGGTGTCCAGGGTGAAAGCGTGTACACCCGTGACCTGATAGTGCTCTGACAGAGCGGACAAAGCCTTCATATCCGGTTCCATGCTGTTCAGCGCCTCCCGGGTCGGCAGCGGCATCATGATGTCCGGAAGCCCGGTGGAAATCAGCTGCGGCCTCAGATCCAGGGCAAGGGGATCGCAGTCTGCGCCCATGATATCATACAGTTCCTTCAGTGCCTCCTGGGTCTCGATGGTACCCAGGTCCTTCGGCTCGGCCATATCCATCATGACGAATCCGTTGCTGACGTTGATCGCAAGGTCGCCAGACAGGGTGTGGTTGGTGCAGATATCTCCATCCTTGATGATGCCCAGGTGCTGCAGCGCGCAGAAGGAGCCGATGGTGGCGTGACCACAAAGCTCTACCTCCGCGGCGGGTGTGAAATACCGGATCTGGAACTCTGTCGGGCCCAGTTGCTTGATGAATGCCGTTTCAGAATAGCGCAGCTCTGCTGCCGTCTTTCGCATGATCTCATCCTCCGGAAAGTCCTGGTTTCCCAGGAGAACAACTCCGGCCGGATTGCCGCCGAAGGTGGTCTCGGTGAATGCATCTACGATCAGAAATCTCATGGTGGATACCTCCTTATCTTGTATCTTTATTCATTGTATCACGGCGTGGGCGGCAGTGCAATACCCGCGGGAGTCCCTTTCGGAGGTTGCACCGTTGGTAGGAAAATGATATAATAATTTGTTACGTAAATCCACGGGCGATCTACGCCCGTTATATTGGAGGCATATATGAAAGTAGAAGAGATCGTACCGATCAGGTTCTCGGAGCGCCAGATGCTGGTCCTGGACCAGACAAGGCTTCCCGGGGAGGAGAAGTACATCGAAATGTTCGGCAAGGAAGACGTCTTTGTGGCCATCAAGAAAATGAAAGTCAGAGGGGCTCCGGCCATCGGCATCGCTGCAGCCTGCGGGCTTTATATTTCTATGCTGGACTACGAAGGACGGGATCTTGCGGATTTCCGCCATGAGGTCCACGAGACAGCGCTCTACCTGGCGAAGGCGCGGCCTACAGCGGTGAACCTGAGCTGGGCGCTGAACCGGATGGAGGAGAAGCTGGCTTCCTACGAGGGAAGCGTGAGCGGCGCCAAGCGGCTTCTGTACGAGGAAGCTACCGCGATCCGTAAGGAGGACGAGGCCTCCTGCCGTCGTATGGGCGAGTATGGACTGAGCCTGTTGAAACCGGGCATGGGTATTCTGACCCATTGCAATGCAGGAACACTGGCTACTGCCAAGTACGGGACCAGTCTGTCTCCCATCTACCTGGGACAGGAGAAGGATTACGGGTTCCGTGTGTTCGCAGATGAGACACGGCCAGCCCTGCAGGGGGCACGGCTGACAGCCTGGGAACTGATGAAGGCCGGCGTTGACGTGACACTGATCTGCGACAACATGGCCTCCCAGGTCATGAAGAACGGCTGGATCGATGCCGTGGTGGTCGGCTGTGACCGCATGGCCGCCAACGGGGACGGTGCCAACAAGATCGGAACCTCCGGAGTGGCCATTCTGGCCAGAGAATACGGGATTCCCTTTTACATGTTTGTGCCTACCTCCACCATCGACCTGGAGTGTGAGAAGGGGGAGGACATCGAGATCGAGCTCCGGGACGGGAAGGAGATCTATCAGATGTGGTACAAGGAACCCATGGCACCGGAAGGCATCAAGACCTATAACCCTTCCTTCGACGTGACTCCTGCGGAATACATTACTGCGGTGATCACGGAGAAGGGGATCGCTTACCCGCCCTATACCGACAGTTTGAAGGAGATCATGGAGAGATAAATGGAACGGAAGAATTTTTTGGAGAGATATGTCAAGATCATCGTGGTACTGGCGGTGGTGGCGGGATCGTCTTCGGGTATCTTTGGCGCAGCCATTCAGGCGCCGTCCATGGCCATCGGCTTCTGGCGGCTGACCATGGGACTGCCTTTCTTTGCGGTGCCAGTGCTGCTCAACCGCCGGGAGGAATTGAAGGCGTTGAGCCGGAAGGAACTCATCTGGTCCTTCGTGGCGGGCGCTTTCCTGTTCGGCCACTTCTTCACCTGGTTCAACGCCGTCAAGATGACCAACATCGCCAGCGCCGTCGTGTTGGCTGCGTTGCACCCGCTGGTGGTGCTTCTCATCACCCTGTTCGTCCTGAAGAAGCATGTCGGCCGCCGACCAATCATGGGCATCGTGCTGGCGCTGCTAGGCGGCGCCATGGTGGCCGGGCTGGACAAGAGCCAACTCTCCAGCGGCAATTTCGCCGGTGACGTGCTGGCTTTTCTGGCGGCGGTGTTCATGGGGCTGTACTTCTGTGTAGGTAACGAGGTCCGCAAGACCGTGGCTGGCCCTACCTATGTGTTCCTGTGCTTCCTGTCCTGCTGGGTCTGTTTCTCGGTGGGCATCGTTGCCACGGGTACGCCGGTGCTCGGCTACTCCGCTCACGACTACATCCTTCTGGTGGGCATGACGTTGGTCTGCCAGATCGGCGCTCACGCCGTGTTTAACCTATGCTTCGGCTACGTGGACTCCCTCTACGTGTCGGCCTGGGAGTCCGGCGAGTCGGTGTTCGCCATCATCATGAGCCTGCTCTTCCTCCACCAGATCCCGACATCCTGGGAAATTCTCGGTGCCGTGGTTGTGGTGATCGGACTGCTGTATTATAATTATCATACTGGATTGGAGGAGCGCAGCGCCTAGTGCACAAAGCTTTGTGCGTGGAGACAGAGAATGAGCTATAAAGTCAGACTGAGGACCTTTGAGGGGCCTTTCGACCTGCTGGTATATCTGATCGAGAATGCTCAGATGAGCATCTATGATATCCAGGTGTCGGAGATCACAAGTCAATATCTGGAGTATCTGGAGATGATGCGGGAGCATAACATCGAGCTGTCCTCGGAGTTCATGGTACTGGCGGCGGAACTGATCGAGATCAAGTCCCGCATGATGCTGCCAAGGCCGCAGACGGAAGGAGATGTGCTGGGAGTGGAGGATCCCCGGAGCGAGCTGGCAGAGCGCTTGCTGGCTTACAAGCGGTGCAAGCAGCAGAGCGAACTTCTGGCGGTCTGCGAAGAGAAGCAGCGGGGCGTGTTTGAGAAACCCCAGGAAGATATTTCCATCTATTTGGACAATCCGGACGAGTACCTGCAGCTGGACATCGATGATTTTGCCCAGGCCTTTCATGCGTTCCTGCAGAGGAAGCGTCGGTTGGATGAGACTCGCCGGAATTACACCAGGGTGGAACGGGAGCGGGAGACCATCGAGAACCGCATGACCTTCATCCGCGAGACCCTGCAGAAAAGCGAACGGGCAGGAGAGAAGGACGTCTCCTTCCGGGAACTGGTACCGGAACAGGGGAACCGCTACAGCGTATCGGTCTCCTTTGCCTCCATGCTGCAGATGATGAGGGAACACTATCTGGATGCTGATCAGAAGGTGACCTTTGGGGACATCCGGGTGTTCCGGGGGAAGCGGCCGTTTGAAGATGCCGGAGAGGGAGGAAATGGATGACAAGCAGAAAAGTGATCAAGTCGGCGTTCGAGTCCATGCTGTTTGTGTGGGGGCAACTGCTGCCTGCCAAGGACGCGGCAGAGGTCTTTGATATTTCCGAGGCAGATGCCATCGGGATCTTTCAGGAACTGCAGGAGGAATACGAGCAGGAGCGCCGAGGCATTCGGATCCGCCGGGTGGGAAAGGCATTCCAGTTCGTGACCTATGGGGAGAATGAGGAGTTCGTCAGAAGGCTTTGTACCCCGGTGAAGATCAAGCGGCTGTCTCAGGCAGCGCTGGAGGTGCTTGCCATCATCGCCTACAAGCAGCCGGTGACCAAGGGAGAGATCGACGCGATCCGTGGTGTCCGTTGCGACCGGGTGGTGGAAGGACTGGTGACGAAGGGCCTGGTCAGGGATCGGGGACGCTCCGAAGCCGTTGGCCGTCCGATCCTGTACGGGACAACAGACGAGTTTCTGAAGCATTTCGGGTTTGAGAGCCTGAAGGACTTACCAGAGATCGAGGATATAGAAGAAGTCATCGGGATGGATGAGCCGGAGGAGGACTCCCGCCAGATGATGTTGGATATTTCAGGTGCCGCCGATGGCGCACAGACAGAGGAGGAATAGAATGCCGGCAGAAATCATCGAGATCGAATGCCCCAGCTGTGGGTGCGAGTTTGAAGTTCCCATGCGGGAGTTTGTGGATGCCCAGGAGGATCCAACTGTCAAGAAGAAGATCATTGAAGGGGAGTTCTTCCTGAATGCCTGCCCGGACTGTGGCGATCAGATGCTGGTGGAGTACCCGGTGATGTATACCGACCCGGAGAAGAAACTGAACGTTTATCTGGCACCGGGCCATGAGGAAGATCTGCTGGACCAGATGAACAGCCTGGACATTCCGCCGGTGGATGACACAGCGGACGTGGTCTACCGCGTGGTTGGCAATGGCGTCAGTCTGATGGAGAAGATCCTGCTTGCGGAGAATGGCCGGGATGACCGGGTGATGGAACTCTACAAGTTCACCGTCTGGGATCAGGTCCAGGACGAGTGGCCAGACCTGGAGCCGGGGGATCTGCTCTACATGTATGACGAGGATGGGGAGTACCTGGTGATCTGGACTTCCGATAACGGCGAAGACGAGATGCTCTCCATCGAACTGGATGAGGAACTGTACCAGGAGCTTGCAAAGAACTACCTGCAGCACATGGAGGTCCCGGCAACGCACTATGCGGAGGTGGACCAGTACTGGATCCGCCAGCGTTTTGAGAGGGGAGAGGAATGAGGATCAACCGATATATCGCCCAGTGCGGGGTGACCAGCCGTCGCAAGGCGGATGCGCTGATCGCCGAAGGAAAGGTGGAGGTTAACGGTGTCCGTCTGATGGAACCGGGATACGATGTGAAGCCCGGAGATATCGTATATGTGGACGGCAACAGGATCGACGCTGTACAGAAGAAACTCTATTATGCCATGAACAAGCCGGTGGGGGTGATCACCGCTGTGACGGATGACCGAGGACGCCCCACAGTATGTGATCTGTTGCCGGAGGCTGCAGAGAGGGTGTTTCCTGTGGGACGGCTGGACCTGAACACTTCGGGTCTGCTGTTTCTGACCAACGATGGCGATTTCGCCTTCGCTCTCACCCATCCGCGCCACGAGGTGGAGAAGACTTACATCGTTCGGGTGGCGGGCAACATTCCGAAGGAGAAGATCGCCCGGCTGCGGAGCGGTGTGGATATAGGGGGATTCGTGACCTCCCGGGCCAAGGTGGACGTGATCACATGGAACCGCCACTCCATGGTCTTGTCTGTGACCATCCATGAGGGAAAGAACCGCCAGATCCGCCGTATGTTCGAGGCGGTGGGTTATCCGGTGCAGGAGCTGGAGCGTGTTCAGGTGGGGAACATCAAGCTGGGGCACATCAAGCCCGGCCACACCCGTGCGCTCACAAAGGCAGAAGTTGAGAGCCTGCTGCAGGCAGCAAGTAAGAAGTATTAACAATAAACAAAGTTAAGGAATAAGGTATGCCAGTAAAAAATAAAATAGAAAAATCCGAAGAGAAGAAGCCCAGAAGACGTCGGACAGTGAAGGCAGAGACGACACCTGAGGCGGAGGTACCTGTGGTCGCGCCCGCGGAGGAGGCCGAAGAGGCAGTCTCTGGCCAGGGCGAGGATCGGGAACCCGCCAGGGAGCCTGAGCAGGAGGATCGCCCAGAGGTCACCGGGATCCTGGAACTCGCTGAGGACGGGTTTGGCTTTCTGCGCTTTGACAACTTCCTGACCAGCGACAAGGACATCTACGTGTCCCCCACGCAGATCCGCCGTTTCCATCTGAAGACCGGAGATGAGATCTGCGGCATCACCCGACGGCCTCATGCCGGGGAGCGGTTTGGCGCGCTTTTGTACGTGAAGAGCGTCAATGGAGAGGAGCCGGGGGCGGCGATCCGTCGGCCGGATTTCTCACGGTTGACGCCTATCTATCCCACAGAGAAACTGGTACTGGAGAACAATCCACTGGAGCTTTCGACGCGGCTAATCGACATCATCGCCCCTATCGGAAAAGGACAGCGAGGACTGATCGTAGCCCCGCCGAAGGCCGGCAAGACCACCCTTCTGCAGAACATTGCCAGGAGCATCGAGAAGAAATACCCGGAAGTAGAACTGATCGTACTCCTGGTGGACGAGCGTCCGGAAGAGGTCACGGAGATGCAACGCTCCCTTAGCAGAGGGAAGGTCATCTACTCCACCTTTGATGAACAGCCCCAGCACCATGTCAAGGTGGCGGAGATGGTATTGGAGCGTGCCCGGCGGCTGGGAGAACACGGTAAGGATGTGGTGATCCTTCTCGACAGCATCACCCGGCTGGCCAGAGCCTACAACCTGACCATTCCCGCCTCCGGAAGGACCCTGTCCGGCGGACTGGATCCGGCGGCGCTCTTCAAGCCAAAGAACTTTTTTGGCGCTGCCAGAAACCTGGAGGAGGGTGGCAGCGTAACCATCCTGGGAACCGCCCTGGTGGAGACCGGAAGCCGCATGGACGACATGATCTACGAGGAGTTCAAGGGCACCGGCAACATGGAACTGCACCTGGACCGCAAGCTCCAGGAGAGGAGGATCTTCCCAGCCATCAACCTGGAGAAATCCGGCACCAGACGGGAAGAACTCCTGATGGATCAGGAAGCCATGGAGGCCATCTGGACAATGCGCAGGGCTTTGTCCTCCCAGTCTGTACAGGAGACCACCGAGCAGATCGTGGATACCCTGGCCAGAACCAGGACCAACAGCGATTTCATACACATCATCAAGGAAGTGTTCTATAAATAGGAGAGCATATCTATGGATATGAAGAAAATATTTCTCAAGGACGCCTGCCCTACCAGCATCGGAGGGCAGGCGGTCATCGAGGGTGTCATGATGCGTGGTCTGACGCGCACGGCCATCGCCTGCAGGATCCCTGACGGGCGGATCCATCTGAAGACCATGCCCAACGGTGCCTCCAGCAAATGGATGAAACTTCCCCTGATCCGTGGGGTGGTCTCCTTTGTGTATTCGCTGGTGGCGGGCACCAGGACTCTCACCTACTCGGCGGATGTGCAGGAGTATTTTCTGGATGACGAGGACTACGAGCCGGGCAGGTTCGAGAAGTGGCTCACGGAGAAGTTCGGCAGCCAGACGATCTGGAACGCCATGATCCTCTTGTCGGTGGTGATCGCCCTGGTGTTCTCCATCGGCATATTCGTGCTGTTGCCCACAGCCCTCATCGGCTGGATGAAGGCCTTTGTCGACAACGCGGTAGCACTGAACCTGATCGAGGGAGTGCTTCGTATCCTCATGTTCATCGCGTACATCGTGGTGATTGCCAGGATGAAGGATATCCAGCGGGTGTTCGAGTATCACGGTGCCGAGCACAAAACCATCCATTGCTTCGAAAACAACCTGGAGCTGACACCTGCCAACGCCCAGACTTTCTATACGCTGCATCCCCGTTGTGGAACCAGCTTCCTGATGTTCGTCATGGTCATCAGTCTGATCCTGTTCTCTCTGCTGGGATGGCCCTCTCTGATCTGGAGGATCGCGTCTCGTCTGCTGCTGATCCCAGTGGTGGCGGGGCTTTCCTACGAGCTCCTGAAGTGGGCCGGACGCTCGGACAACATCGTAGTGCGTGTGCTGAGCCTGCCGGGTCTCTACCTGCAGAAACTGACTACACGCCCCCCAGACGATTCTCAGCTGGAGATAGCCATCGTGTCCCTGAAGGCGGTGCTGGTGGATGAGGAGACACCCTATGTGGAAGGAATCTGTGATCTGGACGGGACTATCGTAGAGCCGCTGGACATCGAAAAGGAGCGAGAAGAGAAGGAGAAAAAGACGAAAGAGGGGGAAAACGCATGACCGTGCGGGAATTGATCTCATCGGGAGCTGCTTTGCTGGCAGAGGCCGGTGTGGAGGACAGCAGACTGGATGCGGAGCTTCTCTATGATCATATAACCGGACTGGACCGGACGCATCGGATCCTCCAGTACCGGGAAGAGGTAACAGAAGAGATCGTAGAGACGTACAGCGAGATACTGGCTCGCCGGGCAGCCGGCGAGCCACTTCAGTATATCACAGGAGTGCAGGAGTTCATGGGACTTCCATTCCATGTGGCCCCGGGAGTGCTGATCCCGCGGCCAGAGACAGAACTTCTGGTGGAGAAGGCGGTGGCATGGGCGAAGTCCTTCTGTGAGAAGTCCGATACTGCCAGAGCGTGCAGGGTGCTGGATATCGGCTGTGGCAGTGGAGCCATCGGTGTTTCGCTGGCAAAGCTGGTGCCGGCAGCCAGCGTGACCTGCACGGACATCAGTCCTGCAGCGCTGGAAATCGCCCGGCAAAACGCTGCCCGACTTTCGGTGGAGGTGGAGTTCCTGGAAGGGGATCTGCTGGCGCCTGTTGAAGGGCGAAAGTTCGATCTGATTCTGTCCAACCCACCCTATATCGCCAGAGACGTGGTCCGCGGTCTTGCCAGAGAGGTGCGGGATCACGAGCCTGAGATGGCTTTGTGCGGAGGTGAGGATGGATTGGATGTCTACCGGCAGCTGGCGTCGTCCCTGGGGGATGCGCTGCAGCCGGGAGGCGCAGTGATGATGGAAATCGGCCACGATCAGAGGGAAGCGGTGAAGAAGATGCTGGAGGAGACCGGGGTATTTGCCGGGATCGTGGGGTACCGGGATCTGGCGGGCCGCGACCGGATCATAACAGGGGAAAGGATCGCAGAGGAATGAATCGTCCGAATATGTACATCGGAATCAAGAATATTCTCGTGGCCCAGGTGCTGGCGGTGCTGCTCCTGGGGCTGATGACACCGACGAACACGCTGGTGGCCAAGTACGACAGCGGTGGCGTGATCGGGAACCTGCATATGGCAGTCTGGTCGGTGAGCACTGTAGGCTGGATCTGCGCGGGCATGTGTATGATCCTGGGGCTTGCACAGCTGCGGAACAGCTCCCTCTGGTTCCACAAAGCCTACCACCTGATGCTCGCTATTATTGCCGGGGTCGTGGCGGGGAGCGTGTGTTTTGCGGCGGCTGTGTTGATCGGCCCGATGCAAATGCGAGAAGGACTGGAGGAGATCGAGGCGTCCTACCAGACCTACTGGCTGTTCGGGTTGCTGTTGATACTGGCTGTGGTATTTCTCCTGACAGTTGTGATCCTCGGTGTGGTGTTCAACCGTTTCTTTCTGTGGGGATGCGCTGCCATCTCGGAAGAATTTGGGCACCCTGGGAATGCGTTGGTCGCTCGGGTGTTGTTTCCTGTAGGGATTGCGACGCTGATCGGTGGGATCGCTGCCGTGTGCTATTACTATTATCAGTCGCTTAGCAGTGCCGTGGACAGTCGGATGATGGAAAGCGCCCGGTTCGACCTGGGGCTGATGGGGAGTCTGTGGCTGATGACACAGCTTCTGGTGATCGTGGTGACCTTCCGCACCTGGCGATTTACAGTGGAAGAGAAGCCAGCAAGACCATTGACAGATGACACACGGATGATATAATAGTTTACAACAATAAAGTAATATCTACGGCAGGAGGTGATTTGCTATGAGTGAGAAAAAAATCATTACCATCAGCCGGCAGTTCGGCAGCGGAGGACACTCCATCGGACTTGCCCTGGCGGAGAAACTGGACCTGCCGTTCTACGACAAGGATCTGATCATGGAGGTGGCCAAGAAGGCCGGCTTCGATGAACGTTTCGTCAGGGCAATGGATGCTGCAGAGGTGCCGGCAAGGGGTCTTGCGGCGTTCTTTGTAGGACGTGATATCAAAGGGAAATCCTTCCAGGACTACATCTACGATGCGGAGTGCTCCGTGATCAACGATCTGGCAGAGAAGGGCCCTTTCATCGTGGTAGGCCGGGGCGCGGATTTCATCCTGAAGGATCGAGAGGATACGCTGAAAGTCTTTGTGTACGCAAGTAGGGAGTACCGGGCCAAACGCATCGTGGAGCGATACGGCAAGACCGAGATCCCGGTGAAGAAACTGGTGAAGGAAAAGGACAAACGAAGAGCAGCACGCTACAAGTACCACACCAAGCGGGAGTGGGCAGATGTGCAGAACTACGATCTGGCATTGAACACTGGACTGCTTGGGCAGGAGGAGAGCGTTGAGATTATCCTGCGCACATTGGAGGTACTGAAGGGCGAGTAGCAAGAAAGGTCTAGGCACATGGAAAAGCTCTTACTGTGCATTCCCTTTATAGGGATGCTTCTATCGATCGCCATCTTTCCTCTGACCAAACCGGAATGGTGGGAGGAGAAGAAACAATATGCAGTCATCTTCTGGTCTCTCCTGTTTGTGGTCCCCTTCGGTATCATGAACGGGTCGCACGCGGCGGTGGAGAGCGTCGCAGAGGTGATCTTTGGGGACTATATCGGATTCATTGTGCTTTTGTTCGGCCTTTTCTGCGTCTGCGGAAACATCACCATATCCTCCAATGTGGACGGATCTCCCAAGGTGAATGCGCTGATGATCCTGGTAGGGACCATCTTCGCAAGCTGGATCGGCACCACAGGGGCCAGCATGATTATGATCCGACCGCTGCTGCGGGCGAACCGCTGGCGGAAACACAAGGTACAGACAGTGGTGTTCTTCATCTTTCTGGTGTCCAACATCGGTGGCGCACTGACGCCGGTGGGAGATCCACCGCTTCTGATGGGATTCATGCGGGGGGTTCCTTTCTTCTGGAGTTTGCAGATCGCCCCGATCCTGGTGCTGAACACGGTGATCCTGCTCGCGATCTATCTGTTTCTGGATACGAGAGCCTACACCAAGGATCTGGCGGAGGGCCGCTATCCGGATCCTGAAAACATCAGTGAAACACGCCTGGTCAGCATCAGTGGCGCCCACAATGTACTGTTTCTGGTGATGATCGTGGGCGCGGTCATCATGACCGGTCTGCTGCCAACTTTAGGAATCCTCAGTGGGAAGATCCACATCATGGGGGAAGTCACCTTCAACCACGTGTCTATACTGGAGATCATCCTGATCCTTCTGGCGGCATACCTGTCCTTCCGGACAACCAACAAGTCCGTCCGTGATGCCAATGAGTTTGGCTGGGATCCTATCGTGGAAGTGGCTGTGCTGTTCATTGGTATCTTCATCACCATGGTGCCTGCACTGAGCCTGCTGAAGGAGGTCGGACCGAACCTGGGACTGACAGAGCCGTTCCAGATGTTCTGGACTACCGGCGCGCTGTCCAGTTTCCTGGATAACACACCGACCTACCTGGTGTTCCTGACAACGGCAGGGACATTGGGGGCCTCTTCCGGTGTGGCGACAACCGTGGGCATCATATCGCAGCGTATGCTTCTGGCCATATCCTGCGGTGCGGTATTCATGGGTGCCAACACATATATCGGCAACGCACCCAATTTCATGGTGAAGGCCATTGCTGAGAGTTCTGAGGTAAAGATGCCCTCTTTCTTCGGTTACATGATCTGGTCACTGTGTTTCCTGGTGCCGGTGTTCATTCTGGACACGTTGATCTGGTTCTGGTAGCAGAAAACAGTTGACTTGCGTAGGGCTTTGTGATATGATGATAAGGCTGTAGCGGTGTGTAGCAGTCTCACACGCCGGCAGTAATATTATGCAAGGGCGAGTGCCTGAGCAGGAAAGAGGTATAAGCATGAAGGAAGGAATCCATCCTGAATACGTGGAATGTAAAGTAACTTGCGCATGCGGTAATTCTTTTACAACCAGATCGACCAAGCCTGAGATGAGGCTGGACGTCTGCTCGGCATGCCACCCGTTCTTTACAGGTCAGCAGAAGTTCATCAACCGTGGTGGACGTGTTGAGAAGTTCAAGCAGAAGTACAACCTGGACTAGTCCTGTTATTCAGAAGAGAAACCGAAAGACCTCCCGGAAGCGGGAGGTCTTTTCCGTGTGCGCCCGGCGAGCGTACGGGGAGCGCTCGGGGGAGATTGCTGGCCAGCGGTCGCTTGTTGGCCAGCGGATAGTTGGTCACCGGCGAATTGTTGGCCGGCGGCAGTTAGTCACCGACGAATTGTTGGCCGACGGCTAGACTTCGCCCGCCGAACTGCTGACTACAAAAAAACTCCGGGGTGGTATTTTGTAGTAGGTTTTTGGTGAAGTGACTACACTTTCGCGGGAGATCTGCGTTTTTGTAGTCGTTTTCCCCCTGACAGCACCTGAAAACTTCCATATATTGGAATTCCCCTGCTGGGACCTACTACAGAATCCGCCAGCGGCGCTGTTTTTGTAGTAAATTGGACAAAAACCTACTACAAAATCCTGCTCAAGCCGGAAAAGTGTAGTCCGACTCTTGCGGAAGGAACCAGAAGAAGATGGCTGAATTGGAGAGATGCCTGTGTCAATCAAACCATGCCACGGCGCGGATCGGGGAACCGTCGCAGTCTCTGATCTTCAGAGGAAAACAGCTGAAATGGAAGAGGTCCGTGCCACACTCACCGAGGTTGCATAGGTTCTCGATGTTGAGGATGTCTTTGTGGCGGAAAAGCTTCTTGTGTCTGGTCAGATTCTCGTCGGCGATGGGGTCAAGGCCGATCACATCGAATCCGATCCCCTTGTAATCACCGCCGAGGATATAGTCCATGACATCCTCGTTCAGGCAGGGGTAATTGCCAAAATACGTGTCTTTCCCACAGCGCTGATCCCAACCAAGGTAGAAGAGAAGGAAATTGGACTGCAGGGCTTTGTCCCCGCAGCTATCAATGAAATCCATAGTGATGGGCGCTCCTTCGGCAAGCGAAGTGCAGTCAATGACCAGCACCTCGCCCATGAACTGTTCCGGCGGGAACTGGTCCAGGGTGGTTCTGTACCCGGGTAGGCGAGTATGTTGGGTTCGATGTAATGGGTCAGGTCGATGACTTTCATGGGTACCTCCTTGTGCGTATTTATCATCTCTTCGATCTTCCTCAGTCTTCCGTAGCAACTTCTTCGCTTCTTCTCGAATGTCAGGATGCCTGGCGATGACAGAAAGGAGGCGGAGTTTTCGGGCGTTCTCGTAATAGCCCCTCTTCCGTGGGGCTTTGTCACAGAATTCCAGAGCCACCAGCGCCTACTGGAACGCATTCTCCAACCCCTGCTCCAGCTTATTCAATGATCTTTTTCGATGAATCCAGGGTTGGTGTGAGGATCATATGCTCCGCAAGGATGCGATCAGACAGCATATCGGAAAGTGTATAATTCATTGTATCACATCCTTGGAACTATTCGCGCCTGAAGTTCCATGCAAAACGGGGGTATGGGTGATCTGCATGGAACTATTCGCGCCCGGAGTTCCATGCAAAACGGGGATTTGGGTGATCTGCATGGAACTATTCGCGCCCGGAGTTCCATGCAAAACGGGGGTATGAGTGATCTGCATGGAACTATTCGCGCCTGAAGTTCCATGCAAAACGGGGGTATGGGTGATCTGCATGGAACTATTCGCGCCCGGAGTTCCATGCAAAACGGGGATTTGGGTGATCTGCATGGAACTATTCGCGCCTGGAGTTCCATGCAAAACGGGGGTATGAGTGATCTGCATGGAACTATATTGAGAACACGAATCGCAATTAGACGATTCATTAGACGCAACAAGGTTCCCCTCTCACGCAAGTGCGTTAAGTTTCCTCATTTGACTGATCTGCATGGAACAGGCCACAGACGAAAACCCATTGTATTGCCTGTCCCCAAATCTCAGAGCCATTGAGACCCTGCATGGAACTATTCGCGCCTGGAGTTCCATGCCTCGTACCCTCTGCCGGCTGACGAAAAGCCAAAGAAAGTAGCAAAGAAAGTCTCAAATTAAGTGGTAAATAGCACGGATGTATGATAAAATAATTTGTTAGAGCGACAAGGAGATATAGAGATATGTTTGAGAAATTAGAGAGCGTAGTAGATAAGTACAACGAGCTCACCAAGGTGGTAGCGGATCCGGACGTGATCGCCAACCAGAGTGTCTGGCAGCAGCATATGAAGGAGATGGGGGAGATGGAACCCATCGTCCGCAAGTATCAGGAATACAAGGCGGCCAACGAAGAGCTCGACTTCGCAAAGGAGATGCTGGAGAGTGAGTCCGACGAGGAGATGCGCGATCTGGCCAAGGCGGAGATATCCGAACAGGAAGAAAATATTGAGAAACTGGCAGGCGAACTGAAGGTTCTGCTGATCCCGAAAGATCCTAACGATGAGAGGAACGTCATCCTGGAGATACGTGCCGGCACCGGCGGCGATGAGGCAGCCCTCTTTGGCGGCGACCTGTTGCGGATGTATACCCGTTATGCGGAGCGCCACCGCTGGAAGGTGGAGATCATGGATCTGAACGACACAGGCATCGGCGGCGTCAAGGAAGCCGAGGTCATGATCAAGGGAAAGGGAGCTTACTCCCGTCTGAAGTATGAGAGCGGTGTACACCGGGTCCAGAGAGTGCCGGAGACAGAGGCTTCTGGAAGGATCCACACTTCCGCAGCCACCGTGGCGGTGTTGCCGGAGGTGGATGATGTGGAGGTCCACATCGATCCCAATGATGTCAAGGTGGACGTCTACCGGGCATCCGGTAACGGCGGCCAGTGCGTCAACACCACAGACTCCGCTGTACGTCTGACCCATCTGCCCACCGGGCTGGTGGTCACCTGCCAGGACGAGAAGTCCCAGATCAAGAACCGGGAGAAGGCCATGAAGGTCCTGAAGGCCCGTCTGTACGATAAGATGCGCCGGGAGCAGGCAGCGGAGATCGCCGCAGAGCGGAAGGAGCAGATCGGATCCGGCGACCGCAGTGAGCGGATCCGGACCTATAATTTCCCCCAGGGAAGAGTATCCGACCACCGAATCGGCCTGACGCTTTACAAGCTGGATGCCATCCTGGACGGTGACATCGAGGAGATCATCGATGCGCTGACCACCGATGACCAGGCCAGAAAGATGAACGACTTCTAATGGTTACCAGAATTTTGAGCGAGAACGAGCAGGATCTGCGCTTAGCCGGAGAGATCATCGCTGCAGGAGGCCTGGTGGCGTTCCCTACAGAGACGGTGTATGGCCTGGGCGCCAACGCCCTGGATCCGGATGCGGTACGTAAGATCTACGAGGCCAAGGGCCGTCCCTCCGACAATCCTACCATCGTCCACATCGCTGACGAATCTGCCCTGAAGCAACTTACCTGGAGGGTCACCCCGGATATGCAGAGGCTGGCTCGCAAGTATTGGCCGGGGCCGCTGACCATGGTGGTGCCCCGCCGAGACACTGTGCCCAATGTGACTACAGGGAACCTGGACACGGTGGGAGTGCGCATGCCGGATCATGTCACCGCCAGGGCGCTGATTCAGGCGGCGGGGTGTCCCATCGCTGCGCCCAGCGCCAACCTCAGTGGCAAGCCAAGCCCCACCACGGTGGAGCACGTGATCGATGACATGGACGGGCGCATTGACGCCATCATCCGGAGTACGCCCTGTACCATCGGCATCGAGTCTACGGTGATCGATATGACAGGAGAGCTCCCCATGATCCTGCGGCCGGGGTTCATTACCCGGGAGGATGTGGCACGCACCCTGGGGAAGGATATTCTGGTCGATCCCACGTTGAACGAGAAGCCGGAGCCGGGGGTAGAGTTTCGGCCCAAGGCCCCAGGCATGAAATACAAGCACTATGCTCCCGAGGCAGATATGATTATATTTGAGGGAGAGACCGAGGCGGTAGAAGCGGCCATGGACGAGGAACGCGCCGAGCGGGAAAGTCTGGGCCAGAAGGTGGTGGTGATCCGCTATAGTCAGGAAGATACTGAAACTGCAGCCCACGAGTTCTTCGCGGCTCTGCGGGAGGCAGACAAGGACAAGGCAGATATCATTCTGGCAGCAGCTCTGCCACAGGAAGGCATTGGCTTTTCTGTGATGAACAGGATGCTGAAGTCAGCGGGATATAACGTGAGGAAGGTCTGAGAAAGAGAGGTAAACTATGATTATCGCAATCGCCAGTGACCACGGCGGATTTCAGCTGAAGAAACAGGTGCGGGAGCACCTGGTGGAGAGAGGCTACAAGGTAGTGGATCTGGGCACGGACTCCGAAGAATCGGTGGATTATCCCCTCTTCGGCAAGGCCTGCGCAGAGGCAGTAGCCTCGCACAAAGCCGACCTGGGCGTGGTCTGCTGCGGCACAGGGATCGGGATATCCATTGCAGCCAACAAGGTGAAGGGCATCCGCTGTGGGCTTTGTACCTCGGTGGAGATGGCGACGCTGACCAAGCAGCACAACAACGCCAACATGCTAGCGCTGGGTGGACGGACCACGGATCCCGCGCTGGCCATAGAGATCGTGGACGCCTGGCTGGACACCGAGTTCGAGGGCGGCCGTCACCAGAGAAGAGTCGATATGCTAGACGAGATGTAACAGGAGGACACTATGAGCAAGGTATATGTATTTGATCATCCGCTGATCCAGCACAAAGTCGCGCTGATGAGAGACAAGGCCACCACCGTCAAGGAGTTCAGAGAACTGGCAGAGGAAGTCGCCATGCTGATGGGATTTGAAGCGACACGCAATCTTCCTATGGAAGAGGTGGAGATCGAGACCCCGATCTGTACGACCAAGGTGAACATGCTGAAAGGCGAGGACATCGCCATCGTCCCCATCCTGCGGGCCGGACTTGGGTTTGTGGATGGCATGCTGGCGCTGATACCCAATGCCAAGGTGGGACACGTAGGGCTCTACCGCGATCCGGAGACCCACGAGCCGGTGGAATACTACTGCAAGCTGCCTACCGATATCGAGAAGCGGCAGATCTTTGTGGTGGATCCCATGCTGGCTACCGGCGGAAGCGCTGTGGCGGCCATCGATTTCATCAAGAAGAGAGGCGGCAAGGACATCACCTTCATGTGTCTGATCGCGGCGCCGGAGGGGATCGAGACCCTGGAGAAGGCCCATCCGGATGTAGATATCTTCATCGCTGCCAAGGATGAGAAGTTGAATGAGAACGCCTACATCGTACCTGGTCTAGGCGATGCCGGTGACAGATTATACGGAACGAGATAGAGAGTGAGGTTGAAGTGAAAAATTTTATCCCTGATAATGTCAGCACATATGACAATGTGTACGATGTCCTGAAGGAGCGCGGTTTTATCGAGCAGACCACCGATGAAGACGCAGTACGCAAGCTTCTGTCCGAGGAGAAGATCAAGTTCTACATCGGATTTGACCCGACGGCGGACTGCCTGCATGTAGGGCATTTCATGCAGGTCATCATCATGATGTACATGCAGAAGTACGGCCACACCCCGGTGGTGCTGCTGGGCGGCGGTACAGGCATGGTGGGTGACCCAAGTGGACGCACAGATATGCGTAAGCTGATGGATATCGAGACCATCGATGAGAACTGCCGTCAGTTCAAGAAACTGTTCGACCGCTTCCTGGAGTTCGACGAGGAATGGAAGTACGAGGGCAACGACGGCGTGTTCGCCCCTGGCCACGAGAACAAGACCCCAGAGCCGGGCAAGGCCATCAGCGTCAATAACGCCCACTGGCTGCGCCCGCTGAACTATGTGGAATTCGTCCGGGCGGTAGGTACCCACTTCAACGTGAACACCATGCTCCGGGCAGAGGCGTTCAAGCAGCGCATGGCCCGGGAGGGCGGCCTGTCCTTCTTTGAGTTCAACTACATGCTGATGCAGTCATATGACTTCATGGTCATGGCCCGCGACTTCGGCGTGAAGATGCAGTTCGGCGGTAACGACCAGTGGTCCAACATTATCGGTGGTGTGGATCTGACCCGGAAGATGACAGGGAAGGAAGTCTACGGCATGACCTTCTCCCTGCTGACCAACAGCGAAGGCAAGAAGATGGGCAAGACCGCCAAGGGCGCCCTCTGGCTGTCGCCGGAGAAGACCTCCCCGTATGAGTTCTACCAGTACTGGCGGAACGTGGGAGATGCGGATGTGGAGAAGTGTCTCCGCATGCTAACCTTCCTGCCTATGGACGAGGTGCGCCGGCTGGCTGCGCTTGAGGGTGCGGAGATCAACCATGCCAAGGAAGTGCTGGCATACGAGGTCACCAAGCTGGTCCACGGCGAAGAAGAAGCGAAAAAGGCACAGGATGGTGCCCGGGCAGCCTTCGGTGGCGGTGCATCTACAGAGAATATTCCGACGGCGGAGTACGAGGCTGCCGCGTTCGAAGGAGAAGGGAAAGGCCTCCTGACGCTGATGACGGAACTGAAACTGGCTGCCTCCAACGGAGAGGCTCGCCGCACCATCCAGCAGGGTGGTCTCAGTGTGAATGGCGCCAAGGTCACCGACCCGCGCACCATGGTCACCAGGGACATGTTCCAGGACGGCGAACTGCTTCTGCAAAAGGGGAAAAAGAAATTCCAGAAGGTGGTACTGAAATAACATGAGTATAGAATCAGTTTTCGATCCGTATTCGGAGGAGATACTGAAGGCCTCGGCACTGCCGGAGCATGCCGGAGGGGCAGCTTCCGGCAGTGTTGCCTTTCCGGAGAGAGTCATCATGACATTCTCGGAGAGAATCCTCCGACAGGTTGCCAGTATGGAGGGAGCAGAGGAGATCGGGTTCCTCCTGGCAGGTTCCAAAGTCCCGGTCTACCGCATTCCCCTCGGCCTGAATGGGGAAGGGACGCCGAAGTTCGCGGCTGTGGTGCGTACCGGAATGGGAGCGCCTATGGCGGCAGCGTTTATGGAAGAGCTCATCGCCAAGGGCGGTCGCAGATTTATCGTGTTTGGTTCTTGCGGGCTTCTCACCGGAGGACTACCCCCGGGCCATGTGATCGTTCCGGACCGGGCCTGGCGGGATGAGGGGACCAGTTACCACTATGCGCCGGCGGCTGACACCATCAAGCTCCGAAACGCCTTTTATATCGCCGGATTGTTGAAAGGGCTGGATGTTCCCCATACGATGGGTGGGATCTGGACAACAGACGGTCTCTACCGAGAGACCGTGGACAATGCCGGTAAGCGGCGGGAGGCCGGCTGCATCGCAGTGGATATGGAATGTGCCGCCCTGCAGGCGGTTTGTGACTTCCGGGGCTGCGAGCTCTACCAGTTTGTCTACGCAGAAGACAGTCTTGTGGATGACCAGTGGGATCCCCGCACTATGGGAAAGGTGCCCGCCGTGCAGATGGAGAGTCACCTGCAGTTGGCGATGGAAATTGCCAGACGGGTATGAGAGGGGTGAATGACCGCTCTCTATGATGATGGATTCAAAAGACACAGAGGCTGTCTCAAAAGAGACGGCCTCTGTTATTTCTCTAAAGAGGTGACTGACCGCCAGCCAGACCTTGACTACGGTTGCCCAAATAGGAAATGAATGCGTTTCTATCTCCCAAGCACAAAGCAAAGGCACCCTGGGATACGCATTTTTTCCGAAAGCCGGTTTTTGGCATCCCGGTTAAAGATCTATGAGTCATTGGGTATAGATTTCCTGAAAACAACCTCTCTGGATACAGAAAAGTCTGTTTTCTGGGATTCTTGTATCCGGGTAGCTATCTTGAGGTAAAATGGGTACAAGTATTGCAAAATATCGATTTTGGGAAACTGCTGGTGTGTCCGCAAGGCACGCAAGCGCGGATCAGATGCAGAAGGCATCCGGCGGCTTCACTGTTCCCGGAAATACTGCAGGATCCCCAGGATCGAGTTCTCCACCATGTCGGACACGGCTTCCCTGGTGTAGAAGGCCATGTGGGGAGTCACGATCACGTTGGGGTAGGAGTTTAGGATGGCAAGCTGTCGGTTGGTCAGCGGTCTCCCCATCCTGTTATAGTAGTAGATCCCGTATTCGTCCTCGATGGTGTCCAGGCAGGCGAATCCAAGCTGGCCGCTCTCAATGGCATCGATCATGGCATCGCTGTCCACCAGAGGCCCCCGGGCGCAGTTTACCAGCCCGCTGCCGGGTTTCATCCTGGCGAAAGCATCAGCGTCCAGAATGTGAAAGTTGCTCTCTGTGGCGGGAGCATGCAGTGTGATCACATCGCTCTCTCTGAGCAGCGTGTCCATGTCCGTGTAGGTTAGGATCTCCGACAGCTCACTGTGGGGGAAGGGGTCATAGGCGAGCATGCGGCACCCGAATCCGGTGAGTTCGCGGGCAACACAGGCGCCGATCCGTCCGGTGCCCACGATGCCGACCGTCAGGCTGCCCAGTTCGCAGGCAAGTTTGCCCTCCAGCGTGTAATCCTGCAGAGCCGCCCGCTGGCGAATGTACTTTAGCTTGCGGATCCCGAGCAGGATCATCATCACCGTGTAGTCCGCCACCGTGGCGGGGGAGTAGGTGATGTTCAGCACGCCCATTCCTTTCTCACGGGCGTAATTGTAGTCAATATGGTCATAGCCGATGGTGCGGGTCATGATGCACCGGACCCCCAGGTCGTAGTAGGCGTCGATCATAGCTTTGTCCACCGGGGCGGTGAGGATGTTGATGGCATCATAGCCCTTTGCCAGATCTACGTTTTTCAGTGTTGGCTTGCTGCTGACAGAATCAAACTCGATTCCATATAGCGCAGCGAATTTATCAAAATAGACCCGCTCATCATACTCGCGGAGTCCGTATACAAACATTTTCATAGGCTTCTCCTGTATTTAGCGTTCGATTCCATCCCGTGCTTCCACGCCGGCCTCGTAGTAGTGGCGCAGACAGGTCATGTCCGTAGCAAGGTCAGCCAGCGCCAAAAGGTAGTCGGGAGCATAACGGCCGGTGATGATCAGCTCAGTGCCGGGAGCACGTTCTTTGACGAGGCACAAAGCCTCCTGCTCCGTAATCATGTTGAAATAGGTGGCGATGGTGAACTCATCCAGGATCACCACATCGTAGTCACCGCTTCGGAGCACCTCGGCAGCACGTTCATATCCATGGCGAGCTGCCATGCGATCCCGCTCAGAGGGCTCCAGTGTGGTGATGCAGCCATCCAGTCCATACAGTTCCACCGTGATTCCGGGGATGCTCCGCAGCACGGAGACCTCGCTGTATTCCATACTCTTGATGAACTGACCTATATAGACACAAAGTCCTGCACCGGCTGCCCGGACAGCCAGCCCGAGCGCGGCCGTTGTCTTTCCTTTTCCGTTTCCGGTGTAGATCTGAAAATAACCCTTCTCCATGAGATACCTCCAATCCTCTATTGCATTGTAGCGCGGGTGTTCTCGTTCGTCAACTGCGAGGAGGGTTAAAAAATGGTAAAATTGACGTTTATAATTATAAAGTTTTGTATTTCGCTATTGCATTACAGTGTAAATAGTGTAAAATATTAAGTATATAGAATAATTATGGCGGCCTACGGAGAACCCTTTCGGACAGACGGAGGAAGACTTTGTTATCGCAGAACGAACAAGGCATTGACACGAGCACGCGAGGGCGGGAGGCGCGATATGTTCCGGATGCCAGAGAAACACGAACACAGATCATCAAGTTTGTTCTATTCTCAGCGTCGGCGGGAATCATCGAGACGCTTTCTTTTACTGTTCTCGACCTGATCACAGGATGGTCATACTGGCCATGCTATCTTATCGCTCTGTCACTTTCTGTGTTGTGGAATTTCACCCTCAACCGGGAGTTTACTTTCAAGTCTGCTAACAACGTACCGATCGCCATGCTCAAGGTATTTCTGTTCTACTGTGTGTTCACGCCGGCATCGACCTGGTGGGGACATGCATTGACGAAGTATGCGGGCTGGAACGAGTATCTTGTTCTGGGAATTACCATGGCCATCAACCTGACTACAGAGTTCCTGTACGACAGATTCTATGTATTTAGAGATACCATGAACACGAACAAGCGAGGAAGACTATGAAGAAGAGGCTATCTGGAAAACGCGCACGCAGCCGTCGCATCATCATGCATTCGGCTAAGAGATTGTTCGAAGAGAAGGGCATCGGACACGTCACATTTAACGATATAGCGGAAGAATCAGAGATGTGTCGGACAACGATCTTCAACCACTTTGCTACTATCAACGATCTGTACTATGCGCTGATCGATGAGGAAGTAAAGGATCTCGTAGATCTGTACAAGAGTGGAGGCAAAACTGGGAAAGATGCGATAGAAGAACTGTTCCAGAAGCTGCTCGAGGATACTGAGAAGTATCCGGTGCTGGCAAGTAAGCTGCTGAACAACGCGATGATCCGTGATGATGAGGCACCCGCTTTCCAACGGATCGAGAGTATCGTTTGGGAGAATCTCCCCGACCTACCGGAGCACGAGAAAGACGATAGAGTCGTTATGATCACGGGCGTTTATTATGCCCTTTTGAACCACTATTTCATCAACAAGAAGGAGTTCGATGCCGCACGGATGCACGAGACTTTCTGCCGTCTGGCGGCGCCCTACATGTGTTAGAATATGGATAAGACGGATGTAATCAGGAAGTACGCTGTACACCTTGGTCTGCAGCCATATTATACGGCGGGCCAGGCGCAGATTTTTCTGAAGAAGGATGGGTACTGCTTTGTTACCGACCCGGAGACGGATTTTCGGCAGTTTGAGTATGCCTGCATATCGGATTGCACCGAGCTGGCGGATCCACATAAGGACATACTCATGGCCGCGGGAGATCTGGAGGCGCTTGTGGTGGCGCGGACACCTTATGCGGGTATCTGTGCTGCTTCCGGCAGGGAGATCTGTGCTTCGCTGGACGATATGGCTCAGATCATCGGACGGAAGGTGATTGCCGTAGGCGGGTCCGTGCGATCCGTCCAGAAGGCGCTTCGCAAGGCAGGAGCAGTCATGGTTTCCGGAGATGATCCCTATGTGATCACCGCCGGAAGAACACTGTCAGAAGCCTGCGTGGCCCTGGACATTCTGGAGAAATCTGCAGAAGTGAACCTGAAAGCCTCCGTGATCGGTGGACGGAAACCGCTGGGGGCAGTGGACTGCCGCCTGATGCGTGCTGTCTACAGGCGAAAGTACTCCCGCCCATCCCTGGAACAGGAGCAGATCGGGCAGGTCGCTCCGGAGCATGGTGCTGGGCCGGAGAACGACGGGAGCACGCTCCCTTGGAAAGAGGCTGCCGAAGCTCTGGTGAAGTACGGACGGATGCTGGCGGAGAAGGGCTTGGTCCAGGGGACCTGGGGCAACCTTTCCGTGCGGCTGGATGAGGAGTATATGCTTTGTACACCATCGGGGATCGATTACGAGAGATTACGACCGTCGGATATGGTGCGGGTACGGATCGCGGATCTGCACTACGAGGGGGAACAGAAACCTACCTCGGAGAAGGGGCTTCATGCTGGCATTTACAGAAGGAGGCCTGAGGCGAGAGCGGTGCTCCACACCCATTCCAAGAACTGCAGTGTGTTCGCTGCTGCGGAGATGCCCTTGCAGGTGGAAGAGGAGGAGAGCCGGAGCAAGATCGGTGAACTCATCAAGGTTGCCCGATATGCCCTTCCCGGGACCAGGAAACTCACGAGCAGAACACTGGATGCCCTTGGAAACGGGTCAGGTGCGATCATGGCCCATCACGGCATGGTCTGTCTCGGAAGTGATCTGGAGGATGCCTTCCAAAAATGCTGTCTGATCGAAGAGGCGGCGATGGAAGCCATCGACCGAAGAATGAAATAATTAGGAACCAAACAGGGCCGTCTCACATGAGATGGCCCTGCTTGTTCTTTATTTGTTTTGATTCTGCACCGTCACCTCGCTCTGGGTCAGTACGGTGGAGTAGGGTGGGACCGAGCGGGTCACAAAGGAGTTACCGCCGATGACAGAACCCTTACCGATGATCGTGTTGCCTCCCAGGATGGTGGCCCCGGAGTAGATGGTGACATCGTCCTCGATGGTGGGGTGGCGCCGGGTGCCGTGCAGCTGATGGCCGAGTTTGGTGGACAGGGCTCCGATGGTCACGCCCTGGTAGACCTTGACGTGCTCCCCGATGATGGAGGTGGAGCCTACCACGATGCCGGTGGCGTGGTCGATGAAGAAGTACTTACCGATGGTGGCACCGGGATGGATGTCCACGCCGGTGATCCGGTGCGCGTACTCCGTCATCATACGGGGCAGGAGCGGCACGTTCAGCAGGTGCAGCTCGTGTGCCATGCGGTAGATGGAGGAGGCCAGCAGGCCAGGATAGGCCAGGATGATCTCTTCCTTGTTGCAGGCAGCGGGGTCTCCATCGAAGGTGGCCTGGATGTCCGTGTTCAGGTACTCACGCATGCGGGGGATGGCCCGGAAATACTCCAGGCAGATCCGCTGGGCAACGCGCTTGCGCGTGGCTTTGTCGGTGTCCTCGTAGGCGGTGTCGCTGAGGAGCGCGATCTCGATCTGCTTGCGCAGGTTGTACATCACGTCTTCGATGAGCACATGGATTTTGGTGGTCAGGTTGCGGGTGCGATACTCGTGCTCCCGGTAGTAGCCGGGGTAGAGGATCATCTGTAGTTCGTGGATAATCAGCTCGATCTTGTCGGGATCTGGCTGCTCTGCGATGTTCATGTCATCGATGTCCCGGCCTTTGTTGTAGTCGTCGAGAATGATCCCGACGATCTCGTCGATCTCCCGGTCCATCGTCTGCTTGTTGGTTTCCGTATATGAACGCAGTGGTTGCTTTGTAAAGATTTCCATCTCTATTCCTTTCCGAGCCCGATTCGCTCGATCTCCTTCAGTTCCTCGATGCCGAATGTATAGGCGGAGTTGCAGAAGAAGCACTTGACCTCGATCTCTTCTCCGTCAGCGATGATGTCGTCCAGTTCCTTCTTGCTCAGGGTGGAGAGTGCCCGGCTGATCCGTTCCTTGCTGCAGTCGCAGTGGAACCTGGTCTCGCAGGTCTCAAAGATGTCTAGTCCGAGATCCCCCAGGATGAACTCCAGGATCTGCTCCGGCCCCTTCCCCTCCTCTAACATGGTGGTCACCGGTGGCGTCTGGGCGATGCGCGCCTCCAGGGCGGAGATCGTCTCCTCGGTGGCGAAGGGCATGAGCTGGATGATGAATCCTCCTGCACAAAGCACGGAGCAGTCCGTGTCCACCTTGACGCCCAGACCTACTGCGGAAGGAGTCTGTTCAGATACGGTGAAATAATAGGCCAGGTCGTCGCCTACCTCGCCGGTCTGGATCTCCACCTGCCCCGAATAGGGATCCCGGAGCCCCAGATCCATGCTGACACTGAGGATCCCGTTTCCGATGGCACCGCCCACGTCCAGCTTGCCCTTGGATTTCGGGGGAATATCCACATAGGGCTCAGTGACGTAGCCCTTCACGTTGCCCTGTCCGTCGGCGGTGACTGTCATTCCCTTGGCAGGTCCGTCGCAACGGTACTGGATGGTGAGCAGGTCCTTCTCCCCCTTCATCATGGATCCCATCATGGCGCCGGCAGAAAGGAGTCTGCCAAGGGCGGCGGTGGTGACGGGGGTGAGTCCATGGGTGGTCCTGGCTTTCTCTACCATGTCCCCTGCGGTGATGGCGAAGGCGCGGATGCTGTTGTCCGCGGCGGTAGCTCTTACGATATAGTCTGACATAGTTCCTCCTGTTTTCTTAACTCCTTGCTATGATACCACAAACTGCGGGGAAAGAAAAGAGAGCGCCGGTATTTTGGCGGCGCCCGTGATCAGTTGAATAGATTCCATTCTCTATCGGCTAACTGACGGAGCTTGCGGAGGTCCTCAGCGTGCTTTGTAAGGAAGACTTGCTCGTCTTTGTTGTAGGGGGCGAGGGTGTGGTCGACCTTGATCTGTCGCGTTCTTTGCGACTTGTCGTCCTGTAGTATCACACCGTATTCTTTTTTGTCCCCGATAAGGGATATCCAGATGATCAGTGCAATCTCCTCATTTCCTGCAGACAGGTTAGTCCGGAAGGATAGGTAAGGCGCTTTGTAGAAAGTCAGGTTCATATCGTCAGCCTGTTTGCTGTAATCACCGAGTGCATTTTTGGAAAACCCGTTGTCTGCACTGGCATATGTGCGCTGAGCGTGCAGGTTCAGGCCGGCATGCACTGAGGAATACAGCACCAGGAGAACTGCGAAAAAAAGAACAACAGTTATGATTGCTTTTCGTTTAGAGGTGGATGGTTTTTGTTGCATGATGGGTAAAATCCTCTTGAATTTGCTTTGTGAGTGGTTGCACCAACGATAGAAGACAATTGGTTTTTGATGTTATTGCTAATGATTATACCAAAACAATACTAACGTGCTACTAACACTTTTAGCCAAATAGCAATTATAGCATTCTTTTGCACGGTCCAGGCATGGTTGACAAAAAGACGAAACAGGGAGTATTCTAATAGTCAGTGAAATCAAAGGGGGAGGAGTAAGGCAGAAGATGAAAAAAGTAATAATCTGCATACTATTGACCGCGTTCCTGTTTGGCACCATGGAGGTGGCCCTGAAGAGCGCGGGGGCAAGTTTTGATTCCGTACAGCTGACATTTCTTCGATTTCTGATCGGAGGGATCATCCTGGCGCCCTTCGGAATCAGGGAGGTCAGGCGCAGGGGAACCATCATACATCCGGCGGATCTGGGCTGGCTGTTTCTGGTGGGATGTATGGGCATTCCGGTGAGTATGCTTTGTTTCCAGCTGGGGGTAGAGCGGTGCAACGCCGCGACCGCCGCCTCGTTGATCTGTCTGAACCCGCTGTTCACCATGGTGGAGGCCCATCTGTTTACATCGGAGAAGATGGACCGTCTGAAGACCGTCGCCTTTGGGATCGGCGTTGTCGCTGCAGTGTTCATGATCCGGCCCTGGGATATCCAGCCCGGGAACACGGTGGCCGGAATGGCGCTGATGCTGGTGGCCTCGGTGACCTTTGCGGCGTACACGGTCATGGGGAAGAAGACCATCGGCAGAATCGGGACATTTGCTCAGACCAGCATTAGTTTTGTGCTGGGATCGCTGGTGTTGCTGGTGGTGTTGCTGATCACCGGACGGCCGGTGGTGGCGGGGGTCGCGGAGAGTCCGCTACTGGTGCTCTACTGCGGTGTGTTCGTCACAGGACTCGGATACCTGTTCTACTTCATTGCGATCAAGTACTCGGATGCCACCACAGGTTCCATCGCGTTTTTCATCAAGCCGGCCATCGCACCGGTGCTGGCGCTGGTGTTGCTCCACGAGTCCATCCTGTGGAATACCATCGTAGGGGTGGTGCTGCTCATCAGCGCCTCCCTGTTGACGCTGTACGACACCTACAATCAGCGGACGCTGGATGAGGTGGCAACGGAGAGACAATACGAGCACGAGCTGGACGGGATCTTTGCGACACGCAAGCCGAAGACCATCGACAAGCGGCGGTACTTCGCCTGTATGATCCCGCTGGTGGAGATCGATGGCAAGGAGCACATGGTGCTGGAGTCCAGAAACCGAGGTGTGCTGTTCAACCAGGGCGAGGTGTGTTTCCCTGGGGGAGAACTGCGGCCGGAGGAAGCGCCGGAGGACTGCGCTATGCGCGAGACGGTGGAGGAACTCGGCATCGACCGGAAGGCACTGCACATCATCAACCAGATGGATACCTATCATGGGTTGACAGGTGTCAAGATGTATTGCTTTGTGGGACGGCTGGATACGGCGGACTTCCACCCGGATCCGGAAGAGGTGCAGGAGACCATTCTGGTGCCGGTGGAATATCTGCTAGAGAAGGAGCCGGAGATGCATCATCTGGATATCGTGCAGGAGGAGACGGACGATACGCTGGCGGCGCAGATCGCCAGGAACGGGAACAACTACCGGTGGATGAAGGGGCGTCGGGAGATTCCGATCTACAACTACTACGGGGTCCCGATCTGGGGGATCCCGGCCATGATCATCATGGATTTCGCGGCGATCGTGAAGAAGGCAAGGAAGAAGAGATAAAGAAAACGAGGCTGTTGCGGCAGCCTCGTTTTTTTACAGGGCGGTGATCTCCTCCACGCAGCGGATGAACACCTGAGTGGCGGGCAGCGGAGTCTCGTGGGCTCTGGTCGCGATCCCCAGCGTCCGGTACAAAGGCGGATCCAGGGGGACGATCACATTGTCCACGTTGTGGTTGCTCAGCATGAGCTCGCCGCAGATCGAAATGCCCAGGCCGCTGTTCACCATCTCAAGGGCGGTGAAATCGTTTTTGCAGGAGTACATGACGTTGAAGCGGTAGCGGTTGTTGGTGACGGATTCCGGAAAACCGGGATCATCTGCTCCCGCATCTCCCGTACTGTATGAAATGAAGGGATAACTGGTCAGTTCCTTCAGGGTCAGTGTCTCACGGTTCGCTAGCTCGTGGCCATGGGGAAGGATAGCAAAAATCTCATCCTGGCGAAGGGTCTTCGCCTCGTAGGCTTTCTTTTTCTTGAGTTCAGTAATGGCCACGTCGATCCGGCCGCCGAGCAGTAGTTCCTCGATGGCCTCGGATTCTGCCTCACGCATGTAGACCTTGATGCCGGGGTGCTTCTCGGCGAAGTGCTTAAGGATATCTGGCATCCAGGCGGCACTGATGCTGGACAGGCAGCCGACGGTGACGGAGCCTGTCTCCAGTCCGCGCATGTTGGCGCACTCCTGGCGGATGTGGTTCTCCCACTTGTTCTCCTGCCGCATATAGGGCAGGAGCCGTTTGCCGGCGTTGGTCAGTACGGCGCCCTTGTTGGTACGGGTGAGCAGCTTGATCCCCAGATCCTTCTCCAGACTGTTGATCATCTGCGTGATCCCGGATTGCGTATATCCCATGATCTCGGAGGCTCGTGTGATGCTGCCGTGCTCTGCGACCAGCAACAAAGCCTCATATTTCCTGTTATCCATGCTATAATATGCCCTTATATCAAGTATAAGAAAAAACCGTTTTACTTATTATACGGTCTAAAGTATCATAAGTCAAGAAGTGCGCTGAACATAGTTCGCTTACAATACAATAATGAATAAAATTACCCCAGAAAAGACCGCCGTCAGGCGGTCTTTTCTGGGATATATGTGATTTTGATGCTTACTGGCCCAAATCTACCAACGTCAGATGTCCTGTCGACAGCGTCTTCTTCATATCGATGACGCGCTGGTTGGTGCTGCCTCGGTAGAGCAGGGTCAGATCCCGATGGGGCTTCTGGAAGCGCCCATCGATCAGCACATCGATGGTCATCAAAAGCTGCCGAAGGGCTTCCCGCATGGCGGGGTCTTCCCAGCGGGCATCCCGGGAGGCATATCCGCTTCCGTTCGGATCGGCGAACCGAAAAAGTTCCTCCAGCGTATATCCGCTGTACATCCAGATGTTCAGCCCTCTCTTGCGGATCTCTCTGGCCAGAGCCAGAAATCCTTCTGGCTGGCAGGAGGGTTCCCCGCCGCTGAAGGTGACGCCGGAAAGCAGAGGGTTCTCGTCGATGGCCGCCAGGATCTTCTCGATGGAAACATCCTGCCCACCACCGAAATCGTGGGTCTCTGGATTGTGGCAGTCAGGGCAGTTGTGAGGGCAGCCCTGACAGAATACGGCGAACCTAAGGCCAGGACCGTCTACGATGGATTCCCGGGCCACGCCGGCGAGTCGAATGGTTTCGTTCATTAGTATATCCTCCCATCAAAAGGGGCTGTTGCAGTGCAACAACCCCTTGAATGCTTTTGCCTTACAGCTGCTCCATACCGCTGTCAACACTGTGTTTGACGCGGTCAGCCTCCTCGGCAGTCTTGGCGTCGTTCCAGTTATCCATGGTACCTACCAGGTAACCGGTGATGCGACGGATGCGCTCGAACTTGGGCTCGCCGTCATCTTCTCTGCGCCCGCACTGGGGGCACTCGTTGTCGATGATGCCGGTATAGCCGCAACAGGGATCTCTGTCCACCGGGTGGTTGATGGAGCCGTAGCCGATGCCGCTCTCTTTCATGCAGCGGACCACAGCCTCGTAGGCATCCAGGTTCTTCAGTGGATCTCCGTCCAGCTCGATATAGGAGATGTGGCCGCCGTTGGTCAATTCGTGGTAAGGTGCCTCGCGGCGGATCTTGTCGAAGGCGTTGATGTTGTAGTAAACAGGAACATGGAAGCTGTTGGTGTAGTAGTCTCTGTCGGTGACCCCCTCGATCACGCCGTAGCGCTCCCGGTCGATCTTCACGAAACGGCCGGACAGCCCCTCTGCCGGGGTTCCGATCAGGGAGAAGTTCAGGCCTGTCTTCCGGGCCTCCTCGTCCATACGCTTTCTCATGTAAGCGACGATCTCAATTCCGAGTTTCTGTGCTTCCTCGGACTCGCCGTGGTGGACGCCGATCAGGGACTTCAGGCATTCTGCCAGACCGATGAAGCCAACGGTCAGCGTTCCGTGCTTGATGACCTCCTCGATGGTGTCCTCCGGTCCCAGTTTCTTGGAGTCGATCCAGACACCCTGACCCATGAGGAAGGGGAAGTTCTTGACTTTCTTCTGGGACTGGATGTGGAAGCGTTCCTTCAGCTGTCCGATGCACAGGTCGATCATGTGGTCCAGGCTCTCAAAGAAGATCTCCTGATCGCCTCTGGCCTTGATGGCCAGGCGGGGCAGGTTGATGGACGTGAAGGACAGATTGCCTCTTCCGTAAACGATCTCTCTGGAGGGGTCATGCACGTTGGCGATGACTCTGGTGCGGCATCCCATGTAAGCGCACTCGGTCTCCGGGTGACCTGGCTTGTAGTACTGCAGGTTGAATGGTGCGTCCAGGAACGAGAAGTTCGGGAACAGCCGCTTGGCGCTGGTTCTGCAGGCCAGCTTGAACAGATCGTAGTTGGGGTCCTCCGGGTTGTAACTGACGCCTTCCTTGACCTTGAATATCTGGATCGGGAAAATAGGAGTCTCGCCAAAGCCCAGACCGGCCTCGGTGGCTTCCATGATGCACTTCATGACCAAACGGCCTTCCATGGAGGTGTCGGTCCCGTAGTTGATGGAACTGAAGGGCACCTGGGCACCGGCTCTGGAGTGCATAGTGTTCAGGTTGTGGATCAGGGCCTCCATCGCCTGGTAGGTCTTCCGGACGATCTCTCTATCGGCGAAGAGCTTGGCCTTGTCCTGGAGGCGCTCCATGGTGGCTTTGTCGCCGATGGTCTCCAGCATCTTCAGCTCGATCGCCTTGTAATTGTTGTCCCAGGCCATGCACGGCACATCGCCGGTCTTCTCCTCCACCTCGGCACCGAACTTTTTCAGCTTGTCCGCGCCGTTCTCGATGTTGTAGAGGAGCTCCAGCATCTTGCCCAGGTTGGTCCAGTAGAGGCGCTTGTAGGCCTTCCGGACGCCCGGTGCCATGCTGTAGTCAAAGTTGGGGATGGACTGCCCGCCATGCTGGTCGTTCTGGTTGGACTGGATGGCGATGCAGGCCAGTGCTGCGTAACTCTCGATGTCGTTGGGCTCTCTCAGGTGACCGTGTCCGGTGGAGAAGCCGTCCTTCAGGAGGTCGACCAGATCGATCTGGCAGCAGGTCATGGTCAGCGTATAGAAGTCCATGTCGTGGATGTGGATGTCTCCGTTCTCGTGGGCCTTGCCGTACTTGGGATCGATGACGTACATCTTGTAGAATTCCTTGGCGCCCTCGGATCCGTACTTCAGCATGGTGCCCATGGCGGTGTTCCCGTCGATGTTGGCGTTCTCACGCTTGACGTCGATCTCCTGTGCTTCCTTGAAGGTCAGATCCTCATAGATGTGCATCAGCTTGGTGTCCATGTCACGGATGCGTGTACGTTCTGCACGGTAGAGGATGTATTCCTTGGCAGTTCTGGCGTGACCGTTCTCGATCAGGATCTTCTCGACGGCATCCTGGATCTGTTCCACGGTCGGGGTGTCGTTGTGACATACCTCCAACAGATAGAGTTCTACCTGCTTGGCCAGGTAGGCGGACATGGCCTTGTCCTTTCCGCCCAGCACCTGGGCCGCCTTGAAAATGGCATCGGTGATCTTGTCGATGTCAAAGTCGACGACTCTTCCGTCGCGCTTAACAATGCGTTCGATGGTTTCCATAATACATGTTCTCCTTATATTCCATACACTAGATATTGTGCTTTTTTGATTAACGCTAAGAGAAATTATACTACAACTCCCACCCATGGTCAATGGTGTGAGAGAAGCTTTTGGAAAATAATTTGCCCACGGGGGAAGGTTTTGTGTATAATAATAGATGTAACGACAGTTGTAAAGACCGTGGAGGGTGTATGAACGGCGAGGAACGCAGACAGAGGATACTGGGAATTATCAAAGAGGCGAGCAAGCCTGTGTCCGGTACGGCACTGGCGAAGGAACTCGATGTAAGTCGGCAGGTAGTGGTGCAGGACATTGCGTTGCTGCGGGCGGCAGGCGAGGGGATCGTCTCCACTAACCGCGGTTATACGCTGGTGCACAGTGCCAGCGAGCGTGTCTTCAAAGTGAACCACACCGATGCGCAGATGGAAGATGAGTTGACCACCATCGTGGATATCGGCGGGACGGTGGTGGATGTGTTCGTCTGGCACAAAGTCTATGGAAAGGTGCAGGGAGACCTGGGGATCGATTCCCGCCGCCGTGTCGAGCAGTTCATGGAAGGGATCCGAAGCGGCAAGTCCAGCCCGCTGATGAACATCACTTCTGGCTATCACTACCACACTGTCCGCGCCGCTGATGAGGCTACGCTTGATCTGGTGGAGCAGGCCCTGGCGGAGAAGGGGTACCTGGTGGAAGAGAAGGAATAGTGCACGGAGGCAGCCCTCGCAGAAGGCTGCTCTTATTTTTTTGCATGAAACTCCGATTTCAGGTCGATCAGATGTCTCGCCTGGCCGAGATGGTTGACAGTGGCAGTGAAGCTTTGTCGGATATCTCCGGATCTCATGCCCTCCAGAATCGCGGGTGATATGGGCAGGCTTCCTTATTTTTATGTTTTGGCCACTACACGCATTTTCCGGATCTTGCTCCGATCCCTGTCCGGTCGCTGATTTCCGGTTGAATTCCCTGCTGAATAATGCTACAATATATCCGAATATACTCTAAAGAAGCGAGGAACTATGAATAACAAGAAATATGACGGTTTTCTATATGGTGTCGACCCAGTCGAGGACCTGAAGGAAATCATCGAGAAGAGTACCAGCCGCGTACCGGAGAAGGCAGCGTATTTGGAGAAGGACCGCAAGGCGAAGAAGTTTCTTCCGATCACATACCGCAAGGTGAAGGAGGATCTGGACGCTTTCGGGACCAAGCTTGTAGATATGGGACTGGCCGGGAAGAAGATCGCTGTTATCGGCGACACCAGTTACCGCTGGATCCTGACCTACTTTACGGTGGTGGCGGGTGTGGGCGTGATCGTCCCTCTCGACAAGAATCTGCCACAGGAGGAGCTCCTGGGGCTTATTGAGCGTTCAGGCGCCAGCGCCATCGTATATGCCAACAAGAGCCGCAAGCGCATCGAGCCGCTGTTTAGGAATCCCTATGACATCGAGTTTTTCATCTCCATGGAAGCAGAGGAAGACGATAGTCAGGTATACTCCATGCAGAAGCTCATCGATGCCGGAAAGGAACTGTTGGCAGAGGGGGATGACCGCTACACCAGTGTGGACATCGATCCGGAGCAGCTGGCGGTACTGCTGTTTACCTCCGGGACCACCGGTCTGTCCAAGGGGGTCATGCTCTCCCACAGAAACATCGCGGCCAATGTCATGAACATGTCCAAGATGTTCCGCATCCCTGACCCAGGCATCGTACTGTCGATTCTGCCGGTACATCACGCCTACGAGATGGTGTGTTCCATCTGGACCACCTTTTATCAGGGACAGACCATCGCCATCTGTGAGGGCCTGAAATACATTCAGAAGAACATGGCCGAGACTAAGGCCAACGTTATGCTGGGCGTACCTCTGGTATTTGAGAAGATGCACAAGGGCATGTTCAAGCAGGCAGCCAGCCGTGGCGAGGAAGAGAAGCTGCGCAGAGCCATCGACCTTTCCCGGCGAATGGGGCTGTACAACAACCGTGCCCTCATGAAACGCATGTTCAAGGCTGTCCACAATTCCTTCGGCGGCCATATGGAGAAGTTTGTGGCGGGCGGTGCTGCCATCGACCCGAAAGTCATCGAAGACTTTGAGGCCATGGGATTCAACATGATCCAGGGATACGGCATGACGGAGTGTTCCCCGATCGTGGCCGTGAACCAGGATCGCTATAGCAAGGCAGCATCCGTGGGCAGGGCTATGCCGGGTACCGATGTCCGAATCATCGACCAGGACGAGGACGGCATTGGCGAGGTCATCGCCAGAGGGCCTTCGGTCATGATGGGCTACTACGAGAACGAAGAAGCCACCCGGGAGGCGATCCATGGGGAATGGCTCCACACCGGTGACCTGGGATACATGGACAAGGACGGATTCATCTATCTCACCGGCCGCAAGAAGACCGTGATCGTCACCAAGGGCGGGAAGAACATCTTCCCGGAAGAGGTGGAAACTGTACTGCTGGAAGAACCATACATCGCGGAGACACTGGTCTACGGCGTGGATGACGAACGTGCCGGCAATGTGATGATCACCGCGGATATCTATCCCGACTACAAAGCCCTCAAGAAAGCAAAAGGTGAGATGAATTCCAGCGAAGTCTACTATTTCTTCAAGGAACTTATCGATCACATCAACAATAAGCTGCCGCAGTACAAGCGGATCAAGCGCATCAACATCCGGGAGAAGGAGTTTGAGAAGACCACCACCGGTAAGATCAAGCGCTTTGGAAACAAGATGACCACCGTGACCGGACAGAAGCAGGGCGAAGGCAGGGTCCGCAACAGCGAGATCGTGCGCAAGGCCATGCACCGGGCCAAGGAAAGAGAACAGGAACTGCTCACAAGCACCGATCCATATGTGGTCCACAAGAAAAGCCGTGCCATCATGGATATCCGGCACATGCTGTCCACAAGCGTGGATCTCTACGGTAAGCGGCCGGCAGTCTACCAGAAATTCGACCGGAAGGAGGCCTTCCGGGAGATCACCTACAACGAGATGTATAGCGACATCAATGCGCTGGGCACAGCCTTCCACAATCTGGGCCTGCGCCGCAAGCGGATCGCTGTCATCGGCAAGAACTGCTATGAGTGGGGCACCAGTTATCTGGCCACCATCTGCGGTACCGGCGTCGTGGTTCCTCTGGACAAGGAACTTTCCGAAAGCGAGCTGAAACAACTGGTGATCGATGCTGAGGTCTCAGCGGTGGTATTCGAGAAGAAATACAAGGACATGTTCCTCCGCATGCGGAAGGACAAAGCCACCTCCCTGGAGACCCTGATCTGCTTCACAGAGGCTGATCAGGAGGAGGGTGTCCTGGCCTGGGCAGACCTCATTAAGGACGGAAACGCCCAGCTGGCCAAGGGAGATCGCCAGTTCCTGGATGCGGAGATCGATCCGGACGAGATGACCGTGATCCTTTATACATCGGGGACCACCGGTGTCTCCAAGGGCGTCATGCTGTCCCACACCAACCTTTGCGACGACCTGATGTCCGCGCCGACGATCCTGGATGTGGGGCCGGAGGATATGTTCTTCTCCGTGCTCCCGATCCATCACACCTACGAGTGCACCTGCGACTTTCTGATGCCGCTCTACAAGGGCGCATCCATCGGATACTGCCAGGGCCTGAAGTACATTCAGAGCGACATGCAGGAGCTGCATCCGACCATGTTGCTGGCGGTGCCTCTGATTATCGAGGCACTCTACAAGCGTATCTGGAAGGAAATCCGAAAGAAAGGCAAAGAAGACACTTTCCGGAGGCTATTGGCCATGAACCGGCTTACCGGCAAGGTCGGTCTGAATATCCTGAAGCCCTTCGTCAAGGAGATCCACGACACTTTCGGTGGCAGGATGCGCGTTATCATTTCCGGTGGTGCGGCCATCGATCCGGAGATCCTGGAGTTCTTCAACCAGGTAGGCTTTGTGTCCGTGCAGGGATACGGGTTGACGGAGTGCAGCCCCATGGCAGCGCTGAACCCGGATCGCCACAAGTACATGCGCAACGCATCGGTGGGACACCTGCTGCCGGGCATGGATGTGAAGGTAGTGGACAAGGACGAGCAGGGGATCGGAGAGATCTGCCTGAAGGGACGCAACGTGATGCTTGGTTACTATAACCAGCCGGAAGAGACCGCCAAGGTGCTCCGGGACGGCTGGTTCTACACCGGTGACCTTGGGTACGTGGATGAGGAGAAATTCATCTATATCACCGGCCGAAAGAAAAACGTCATCATCACTGCTAACGGGAAGAACGTGTTCCCGGAGGAGTTGGAGAACTACCTGGCCCAGGTGCCGTACATCGCAGAGAGCATGGTCTGGGGCGGTGACAAGGATGGATCCAATGAGACGACCATCAATGCTACGGTGACGCTGGACGCCGAGGAGCTCCAGGAGGCGCTGGGAGAGAGCTTCAAGAAGGAAGAGGCAGAGGCGCTTGTGCAGGCGGCGGTAGATGAGATCAACGAGGACCTGCCGCTCTTCAAGAAAATCAAGCACGTAATCGTCCGAGATGAGGATTTTGAAAAGACGACTGGACATAAGATCAAGAGATTCGTGGATGCGAACAGAGAATAAGGAGGGATTATCGACCATGAACGAAGAAGTTATTCTGATGACGCAAGAGGAGTACGACCGAAAAGAAGCGGAACTCAACGAAATGAAGGGAGCCGGACAGAAACGGGTCTCTGAGAAACTGAAGGAAGCCAGATCCTTTGGAGACCTGTCTGAGAACGCAGAGTACGATGCAGCGAAAAACGAGCAGGCAGAACTGGAGGCTGAGATCCTGAAACTGGAGGATCAGCTGCGTCGAGCCAAGGTGGTCAAGGAAAGTGAGATCCGCAATGACCGGGTCAATGTAGGTCATCTGGTAGAGGTGGAGGATATGGAATCCGGAGAGAAGCTGCAGTTCGTCATCGTCGGTTCCACCAGTGATCCTTTTGCCAATCCTCCGAAAGTGGCCAACGACGCCCCCATCGGACGTGGACTCA
The DNA here is from genome assembly GCF_000688015.1 of Eubacterium sp. AB3007. Taxonomy (NCBI): domain Bacteria; kingdom Bacillati; phylum Bacillota; class Clostridia; order Eubacteriales; family Eubacteriaceae; genus Eubacterium; species Eubacterium sp. AB3007. The sequence goes on along the minus strand of NZ_JIAD01000001.1, from coordinate 1,419,262 downwards.
TCGATAAGAAGAAGGGCGAGGTCGTCGAGATCCCTATTCCTGACGGCAAGCTGCATTATAAAGTCACCGGCATTTCCAAGTACGTAGAAAAGAAATAAGGAGAGAAGAATGAGTACAGACGACAGACTGAACCAAGCGCCCGCTGAGGAGGGCATGTACGAGCAGGATCTTAGCGAACAGAGGAAGATCAGAAGGCAGAAACTGAAGGATCTGCAGGAAGCAGGACGCAATCCGTACCTGAATGAGACCTGGGACGTGACGGCGCACAGTCAGGACATCAAGGATAATTTTGAGGCGCTCGAAGACCAGGAGGTCTCCTGTGCCGGTCGAATCATGAGCAAGCGCGTCATGGGTAAGGCTGCCTTCTTTGACATTCAGGATAAGCAGGGCCGCATCCAGTGCTACATCAAGAGAGACGACATCGGCGCTGAGGAATACAAGTGGTTCAAGACCTACGACATCGGTGATATCGTAGGCATCGAGGGTCTGGTATTCAAGACCAAGACCGATGAGATCTCCATCCACGTGCAGAAACTGGTGCTTCTGTCCAAGTCTCTGCAGGTGCTGCCAGACAAGTGGAACGGCCTGAAGGACCAGGATATCCGCTATAGACAGCGCTACGTGGATCTGATCATGAACCAGGATGTTCGTGAGACCTTCATGAAGAGAACCAAGATTATCCACGAGATGAAGAGGGTCCTGGAGGAGGATTATGGATACATGGAAGTGGACACCCCGATCCTGACTCCGATCGCAGGTGGTGCCAACGCCAGACCGTTCTCCACCCACCACAACACCCTGAACATGACCCTTCATATGAGAATCGCCAACGAGCTCTACCTGAAGAGACTGATCGTCGGCGGTCTGGACAGAGTCTACGAGATGGGCAAGATGTTCCGTAACGAAGGCATGGACCGGAACCACAATCCTGAGTTCACCTCCATGGAGTGCTACATGGCCTACGGCAACATGGAGAGTACCATGGATGTCACCGAGCAGCTGGTCTACAAAGCACAGATGGCAGTCAACGGGACTCCGATCCTGAACTACCAGGGCAAGGAATTCGACGTGACTCCGCCCTGGAGACGCCTGAACATGACCGATGCCGTCAAGGAGATCACCGGCGTGGACTTCAACAAGATCGATAACGACGAGGATGCTGTCGCCGCCGCCATCGAGTACGGTATGGATGAGGAAGAAGCAAAGGCTCTGGGTAACCGTGGCAAGCTGATCGCGGAGTTCTTTGAGGAATACTGCGAGGACGTTCCGGGCTACCTGGATGGGCCTGTGTTCGTGGTAGGGCATCCGGTGGAGGTTTCCCCGCTGGCCAAGAGAGATCCTAAGGATCCTCGCATCACCAGACGTTTTGAGGCATACATCAACGGTTGGGAGATCGCCAATGCCTTCTCCGAGCTGAATGACCCCATCGACCAGTACGAGCGTTTCGCCGAGCAGCAGGCAGAGCTGAACGCCGGCATCGATGATGAAGCCCACCCGATGGATCTGGACTTTGTCAATGCCATCGAGGTGGGTCTGCCTCCGACAGGCGGACTGGGCGTAGGTGTGGACAGAGTGATCATGCTGATCACCAACTCCCAGAGCATCCGCGACATCATCCTGTTCCCGACCATGAAACCAGAAGGCAAGATTATCCACGAGAAGAAGGAGATCGACCTGTCCAAGGTGAAGGTAGAGCCTCTGTTCGAGGAAGTGGTGGACTTCGAGACCTTCAGCAAGTCCGACTTCCGCGCCGTGAAGATCAAGGCCTGTGAGGCAGTTCCCAAGAGCGACAAGCTGCTGAAGTTCGTCTGCAACGACGGCTCCGGCACCGACCGCATCATCCTCAGCGGCATCCACCCCTGGTATGAGCCAGAGGAGCTGGTAGGAAAGACCGCCCTGGCGATCACCAACCTGCCGCCGCGGAAGATGATGGGCGTCGAGTCCAACGGCATGCTCTGCTCCATGCTCTACGACTACGAGGGCAAGGAAGAACTTGACTTCATCATGCTGGACAAAGACATCCCGGCAGGCGCAAAACTATATTAAGAGTAAAAGACCAAGTCAGGACCACCGGCTCAGCCGGTGGTTTTTTTGTTGACAGATAGTACAGATTGTGTATATTACAAATAAAGATATATCATAATCCGTACTAGGAGGAGACGATCATGGGAAGAACAGCAAATAGCGGAGCGCTTACGGAAACGGTTACATATATTCTATTGCGACTGCATCGACCGGCGCACGGCTATGCCCTGATGAAGGACATCGCGCAGATGACAGACGGACGGGTGAAGCTTGGTGCAGGTTCCCTCTACGGAGCATTGGACACCTTACAGAAGAAGGGGTGGATCAGAGCGCTTGACGAGCATCCGCAGGACAGACGGATAGAGTACATCATCACAGACACAGGGAAGAAGTTTTTTGAAAAAGAACTTCTCCGTCTGCAGGAACTCCTGCAAAACGCAGAGAAAATAAAGGAGGTACCCTATGAAGATGACCGCTAAAAAGGTCTTTCTGGATATCCAAAAGGAAGAAGATTGGTTGAACGAGCAGGCGTACTTTGATTTCCTGGAGCAGACCGGGATCTCCCAGTTTCTGTTGGGGCTCTACCTGTTGGTACAGACTCTGCATTCTATACAGGAACGGAGCGTACCCTTTTGGTTCGTCGTCGCTGTCGATGTTGGCTTGATGATTTCTGGAATGATCTTCTTTGTTCTGTGGCTCCGAAAACACAGGAAATACGCCATGTCTAAAGACGAAAAGGACATCTGGGAAGCCTGACCAAAGCGTGAAGAGGCATGCGCTTCAGGCTTTGTGCTCCGGAAAAGCGGTTGACTTTAGTTATCGGATATGATAATATTTCGTTGCAGGGGATTATCGTATGTGATAAGTGCTGGGGAGAACCGGAAGGAGAAGCGTTATGAGTGAGAAGGATCGGAAGAAAGGCAAGGCTGAAGTCGACAGGAACTCCCTGCGCTATCGTACCGCCAGGCAGCTGTATGCCCAGCGTCTCATGTGCCAGATGAGTCAGAAGGATCTGGCGGAGCAGGTGGGCACCCAGGTGCCCAATATCTCCAGGATGGAAAGTGGCAGGCAGAACATCACGGTGGACTATGTGGAGGCACTGGCGAGCGCCATGGGCCGGGAGGTGGAACTGGTGCTCCGGGATGTCCATCCGGGGTATGGGGACTCGGAGATCTACTGCCTCCGTCTCTACGACGAGGAACTGGTGCGGTTTCGGATGGTGCGGGAGGAATATAAGCTGGAGATCTCCGTGCTGGAGGTCAACGAGGAGAAACGAGATCTTTTCCCCCTGGATCTGGAGGTAAGTCCGGAGGGGATCATCGAGTGGCTGAGGAATCGGGTGGTCCCGTCGAACCGGGAATTTGTTGGGAAGATTCTGGTAGCGTTGGGGTTGGAGATCAACGATCTGAAGGGGATCATCGATGTGTGTTTTGGTTTGTCCCTGAATGATAGCTATTGGGTGGTTCCCGTCGGGTTTGACGGCAGTTTCGGCCAGTACAACCTTTATGAGAATCAATTCAGTAAGGCACTATCGTTGATCGCATATGCTGGATATGGAAAAGCCCATCGAAATTTCCAGACTACCCCGGAGCTGACCACCGGGGGCATGCTCCGGAAGGCCTGGCGTTACAAGGAGAAGGAGAGCATCTGGCTCTACAAGAGCGGCACCGAGGGTTTTGCCAATGCGGGGAATGAGCCCTACTGTGAGTACTATGCGGCGCAGATCGCAGAGAGGATGGGGCTTCATGCGGTACCTTACGAGCTGGAGAACTGGCACGGCATACTGGCTTCCAAGTGCAGGCTCTTCACGGACATCGATACCGCCTACATTCCCATCGGCCGAATCGTCCGTACAGGGGGCATTGATGCGGTGATCGACTTCTACAAGGAGCTTGGAGAGGACTGCTACCAGGAGCTGGCCAGTATGCTGGTGTTCGATGCGGTCATCATCAACGAGGATCGACATTACGGGAATTTCGGTCTGTTGCGGGACAACCATACCGGGAAGTTCATCGGGCCGGCGCCGATCTTTGACAATGGGCTATCCTTGTTGTGCTATGCTAAGAAGATCGATTTTGAAAACGGTATCGAGGATTATGTGGAGACCCGCACCAACCCCTACGGGGGGGACCGGCAGTTCATGGATCTCTGCAGGATGGTCATGGGCCCCAGGCAGAAGGCACAGCTCCGCAGGCTCATCGGCTTCCGGTTCCGGGAGAGCGACCTGTGCAACCTGCCCTCTTGGAGGATGCAGGCCATCGAGGAGATCATTCAGGAGCGGGTACGGATGCTCCTGGCCATGTAGGTCTACTCCTCCATCATCCACACCATGTACGCCACAGCCAGATCCCGGAACAGCTCGTGGTCGGTCCGGTCCGGGGAGCCCAGCAGTTCCTTCATCCGGGCCAGTCGGTAGCGGACGGTGTTGGCGTGACAGTGCAGAGCGGCGGCGGCAGTGAGGATGTCGCCGCCGCCTTTTACGTATGCGGAGATGGTTTCCTGGTAGCCATCCAGCTGCTCCCGGCAGCGTGCCGCGTATTCCCGTAATTCTGTGGTGCCGGCCAGGGGCATCAGCGCCGCGTAGGCGCCCAGTTCTTCGTAGCGGCTGAGTCCTTCCCCCCGCACAAAGCCTGCCATCCGCCCGTACCACGCCTGGCGGATGGCGACATCCAGATTCCCAGCCGGGTGGACCTGGCTGAGGAGGGTGTGTGACGCTTCGGACGGGATCCGGAGCTGCTCAAGCGCCTCCTGGAGAACCACCCGGTGGGCTTCCTCGGTGCTTTGGTCCGAGGTGATCAGCAGAAACAGTCCGCCATCATACCTGATTACCAGAGCCTTTTTCTTCAGGTGTTTGCTCATATAGTAGGCACGGTAAATACGGGCGATGTCAAGCTCTGGGCTCTTCAGGTAGAGAGCGGACACCGACCGGCGCAAAAGCAGGGAGATCCCGTGGCGGGCAGTGTCGATGTCGCCCGCCGCGGCCGTCCCGTGGACCATGTTCCGGAGCAGGTCTTCGGACAGATATCTGGCGTCATCCTGCTCCACAGCGGTCATGATCTCGAAGATAATATTCTCAAACCAGGAGCCTTCCTCGATGAGGAAAATCGGAAAGCTGTGCTCCTCGCCGTAACGGAGCACCTCCTCTGGGAGCACGTTGTATATCACCTGTTTGCAGGCAAGGCCGGCGACTCCGGCTTTGTGAAAAAACCAAAAAATGCGGTATATTATTGTGTAACTTACAAACGACGTAGAGTTGATCCGTGCTATACTGAACTCAGTTAAGTAAACGGAACACCATTTCCAGGGAGGTACGGAATGAATATCAAGACCTTTAACAAAAATCTCAGCAAGAAATCCCCCATCCTCTATAGGTGGCGGGATGAATTGCCTTGAGCGGCAGAAAATGAAAAATCATCAAAAATAAAAAAGAACACTTGTTCCCATCTCTCGATTGTGTTATAATGTAGGAAAGAAATCAATTCAGTCGAATGAAAGAGAACAGGCGGGACAATGAGAGAATTGGATCATAATCAGCATTCAGTATATTCACTTTATTACCATTTGATCATGGTCACCAAATATCGGCGGAAAGTCATCGATCATGATATATCGATGAGAGGAAGAGAGATCTTCGAACGGATCGCATTGGGCTACGGGATCACGTTGGAGGAATGGAACCATGATCGGGACCATGTCCATGTCATGTTCCGGGCGATCCCCGCCACAGAGATCAGCAAGTTCATCAATGCGTATAAAAGCGCAAGCAGCAGACTGCTGAAGAAAGAGTTTCCGGAGATTCGGAATAAACTGTGGAAGGAAGCGTTCTGGAGCCAGAGTTTCTGCCTGATGACAGCAGGCGGTGCCCCCATCGAAGTGATTCGGCAGTATATCGAGAGTCAGGGGGAGAAGAGATGAATCGCGCGGTAAAGTGTCGGATCCGACCGACCAGGAACCAGGAAGTAATGATGGAGAAGACCTTCGGATGCTGCCGTTTTCTGTATAACCGGATGCTCTCCGACCGAATGACGGGAGATGTCCTGGGGGAGCCGGTAAGACCGCGGCCCGCGATGTACAAGAAAGAGTATCCGTGGCTGTCAGAAGTCGATTCTCTCGCTTTATGCAATGTGCAGATAGATCTGGAAGCAGCCTTCCGAAATCACAGAGACCGAAGAGGGATCGGATATCCGAGATACAAGTCGAAGCATCACAGCAAACGCAGCTATACGACGAATGTAGTGAATGGGAACATTCGTGTCGAGGGGAAGAAGCTCCGGCTGCCGAAGATCGGAATGGTGAGAATCAAGGTGCATCGGGAGATCCCGGGCGAATGGAAGCTGAAGTCCGTTACGGTAAGCAAAGAGGCGAGTGGGAAATACTTTGCATCGCTGCTGTTTGAAGTTCCGGAATGTGAAAGCCAAGCGGAAGGAACGATAGAAGAGAAGAGATGTTTGGGGATCGATTATGCGATGGATGGACTGGCGGTGTTCTCTGACGGAAGCAGAGCAGCGTATCCGGGATTCTATCGGAAGGCAGAGGAGCGGCTTGCGAGGGAGCAGCGGAAGCTCAGCCATTGTGAGAAAGGGAGCCACAACTACGTCAGGCAAAAGCGGAAAGTGGCAGTCTGTCATGAGAAAGTGCGGAACCAAAGGAAGGACTATCTGCATAAGCTGAGTAGAGATCTGGCGGACCGCTATGATGTGATCGGAGTGGAAGACATCAATATGAAAGCGATGAGTCGGAGCATGCATTTTGGGAAGAGCGTGATGGGCAACGGATATGGGATGTTCCGGGACATGCTGGAGTATAAGTTGGAGGACCGAGGGGGAAACCTTGTGAAGGTAGACCGTTTCTTCCCGTCGAGCAAGCGATGCAGCTGCTGTGGGAGGATCCGGAAGGACCTGCGTCTGAGAGACCGGGTCTATCGATGCAGCTGCGGAAATACTATGGATCGTGATGTCAATGCAGCGATCAATATCCGGGAGGAAGCGATAAGAGTTTTGGCATCATAAATACAAAAGTAATACGAAGAAAACAGAACCGTGGGGCACACGGGGATAGCTCGTTGATACTGACAGAAGTATCTGTCTTGAGCGAGAAGCCCCCACTTCTAGGCATAGCGAAAGTGGTGGGAGCATGTCACAGTTGAACGTTGGATGGATGATCACGAGACGAAGTGCAGGTACAATCTGGCAGACATGAGGCTCAGCTATAGCCACATCAAAGGCTCGCCGGAGCTGCTGGCTGGCATCGCCAGCCTGTACCAGGACGTGAAGGCGGAGGACATCGTGCCTATGCACGGTGCCATCGGAGCCAACTATCACGTGATCAATACCCTGATCGAGCCGGGCGACAACATGATCTCCGTCATGCCCACCTATCAGCAGCACTACTCGATCCCCGAGTCCCTGGGAGCAGAGGTGCGCATCGTGCCTCTGAATCTGGAGAACCACTTTCTGCCGGACATCGACCTGCTGAAGAGCCTGGTAGATGATAATACCAGAATGATCACCCTCAACAGTCCTAACAATCCCTCCGGTTCCGTGATGCCCCTGGAGCAAATGAAAGCCATCGTCGAGGTGGCCCGCAGCGTGGATGCCTACGTTCTCTGCGACGAGGTATACCGGGGTATCACCGAGGACGGCAGCTATATGCCATCCATCGTGGATATCTACGAGAAGGGCATTTCCGTCGGGAGCATGTCCAAGACCTTTGCCATGGCAGGCGTTCGATTGGGGTGGTTCGTTTGCAAGGACGGATCGCTCATCGCCCGCTGCCACGAGCGCCGGGACTATGACACCATCAGCTGCCCGGTGATCGATGATCGTCTGGCTGCGCTGGCCCTGAAGAACAAGGACGCTCTGCTGGCCCGCAACAGCAAGATCGTGCTCACCAATCGGCAGATCCTGGACGACTGGGTGAATGCCACTCCAGGAGTCTACTACCAGAAACCAGAAGCAGGTACCACCGCATTGGTTTACTACGGTAAGGAAATGGGGTCCAGAGAGCTTTGTGAGAGGCTGCTTGCTGAGAAAGGCGTGCTATTCACCCCAGGCGAGTGCTTTGAGATGGAAGGGGCCGTACGCATCGGTTATGCCTTTGATTCCAAGGAGTTGAAGACCGGTCTGGACCTGTTCGCAGAGTTCCTGAAGGAGATTTAAATGAAGAATAAGTACATCGCCAAGCGGTATTGGAAGGACAAGTCCACTGCTATGGGCCAGTCGGATGAGATGGCAAAGAAATTCAGCGATGTGATCGACCTGTCCCTGGGAGATCCGGATCTGATCACCGACAGCCGGATCATCGAGGCGGCGTTCCGGGACGCCAGGGAGGGACACACCAAGTACACCGATTTCCGGGGAGATCCGGAGCTGCGGGCAGCCATCTCAGATTACTATAGAGAAGAGTTCGGTATGGAGGTCGCAGATGAGGAGATCTTTGTGTCCACCTCCGCCTGCGAAGGAATGTATCTGGTGCTGGAAGCCATCCTGGACGATGGCGACGAGGTGATCCTGCAGGCACCGTTTTTCACACCGTATCCACAGCAGGTGGAGTTGGCCCGAGGCATCCCGGTGGAACTTCCCACCTATGAGGAAGAAGATTTCCAGATCAGTGTGGAGCGCCTGGAGGGGCTGATCACCGAGCGCACCAAGGCGCTTATCATCAACTCCCCAAGCAACCCAACAGGTAACTGTTTGACCACAGAGACCATGGAGAAGATTGCGGCAATTGCGGAGAAGTACGACCTGCTGGTCATTGCCGACGATATCTATACGGCATTCAGCTATCAGACGGAGTTCGTGCCCTTCGCGTCCCTGCCGGGGATGCGTAAGCGCACCATCGTCCTGAACTCCTTCTCCAAGAACTTCACCATGACAGGCTGGCGCGTAGGCAACATCATCGCACCGGCAGAGATCATCCGGGTGGTCCAGCAGATCAACGAGAACGTTGTGTTCACCGCGCCGTCAGTGTCCCAGCGGGCAGCACTGTTCGCCCTGCGGAACCGTAAGGAGATCCAGCCGCCCATGGTAGAGGAGTATCGGAAAAGGATGTTCTATGCCGCGGAGCGGGTCAACCAGATCCCAAAGCTCAGTGTGCTGTACCCGCCCAAGGGATCATTCTACCTGTTCATCAATTGCAAGGCCGCCGGCCTTTCCAGCGAGGATGCCAGCGCTCTGCTCCTGGAGAAGGCCCACGTGCTGACCCTGCCGGGCAACGCCTTTGGAGACTGCGGCGAAGGGTTCCTGCGGATCGCATGTACCGTCAGCGTAGAACGGCTGGGGGAGGCCTTCGACCGGATCGCCGCTGTGCCGGAATTGCAGTAACGAAAAAGGGGATGTCCCAAACGGTATGATTCCGTATTTTGGGACATCCCCACTGATGACTATCTATCCTAACCATCCAGGTTCGCCATATTGAAAAACTCTAATTCGACACCACTCTTCTTGTGCTTCATAATGGCAAAGATTTGACCTTCGTCGATGTCCACGGAGCTGCCGTTATGCAGTTTGAGTTCTTTCGAGGTCTTGCTGTCCCAGCCACCGATGTAGATCAGTTTCCAGTCCTTGGAAGGGATGATGTTGATCGTACCGTGGAGTCCCTTGTGCGCATCATTAGAATAATCAGAGCTTGCGTTGAAGAATCCTGCGTATTGGGTGCTTCCTACCTTGAAACTGGAAAAGCCGTTGGTGTAGGTGATCACCGTAAGTTTTGTCTTGTATTTCTTGGCTTTCTTGGACCATTTCTTTCCATTCCATTTCTTGGCGTAGAGGGTGAGTTTGGTTTTGCCAGGTTTCTTGATCTGCAGATAATAGCCCTGCATCTTGTCGTGTTTGATCACAGCTACCTTCTTTTTGCTGGACTTGCTCTTGGTGAATTTGAACTCCGGGTTCAGCCAGATGCGATTGGCTTCTTTGTCTCCGGTCTTGTAATAGAAAACAGTCAATTTCTTGTCCATTGGACGGGACGCAGCCGATGCGGTCTGTGTGAACGCCGGCAGCGACATGGTGACCAGCAGAGCAAAGGTCAGTACTGTGACGAAGAATAATCTCTTTCCTGTGTTTACCATAGGCGTCCTCCTCTGTAACTGTCGTATAACTTCTTCTGGCCAAAGTATCGCACAGGACGAAGGCTTTGTCAATAGAGCGCCCGGATGTAGCGGCGAAGAAGCCAGGTCGCGGCCAGCATCATCACGCACTCCGTGACAGGCTGTGCACAAAGCAGTCCGAGAAACCCCCACAACCGGTTGAACAGCAGAAGCAGGGGAATGAACAGCACAAGCTGGCGGCAAATGGTGATCCCCAGGGCGTACAGCGGCTTCCCTATGGACTGGAAGGTGGCGCGGCAGCTGGAGATCGCCCCCACAAAGGGCAGGATCCACATGTTGATGCGGAGCACCTTGCTTCCAATGGCGATGACCTCCGTACTCTGGGTGAACAGCCCGATGAGCAGCGGTGCGCCGAGCCCAAAGATCCCCATGACACAAAGCTCTATGCCCCCGATGACCAGAATGTTGGCCTTTAGCAGCCGGAGCATGCGGGGGTAGTTGCGAGCACCGTAGTTGTATCCCATCAGAGGCTGCAGGCCGGCAGCGAACCCTTGATAAACGTAGCTGCCCAGAGACATGATTTTTTGGGAGATGCCCATGGCGGCTACTGTCAGTTCGCCGTAGCCTACCGCCAGATTGTTCAGTACCACGAAGGTGGCGCTGGTCAGCAGCGTCTCCAGAGAGGCGGGCAGACCCACCCGGAAGATCTCACCGATGATGGCAGGGTCTGGTCGCAGGTGGTAGCGATGGAAAGTCAGGAGGGTCTTTCTTCTGGCATAGTAGACAAGGAAGAGGGCGACGCCCAGCGCGTTTCCCAGCACGGTGGCGATGGCAGCGCCCCGTACACCCATATGCAGTCCAAAGATGAAAAGCGGGTCCAGCACCACGTTGGCCACGGTGCCCAGTACCATGCCGATGACGGAGTATTTCACGGATCCTTCTGCGCGCAGGAGCTGGCCGAAGGAGTAGTTGCCGATCAGGAAGAAATCTCCCAGAAACAGTGCCTGTACGTAAGCCTTGGTGTAGGCTGTCGTTTCGGCGGCGGCCCCCAGCATGCGGACGATGGAATCCAGCAGCCCCAGTCCTGTGGCGGCAATGAGAAGGCTGAGGACCAGGGTGACCTGGTAGCCGGCCAGCAGGGTGTGCTCGGCTTTGTCTGTGTTACCCGCGCCCAGGCTGCGGGCGATGAGGGAGGAGGCGCCGGTGCCCACCATGTTGCCAAAGGCAATCATGATCATCATCACCGGGTAGCCCAGATTGACGGCAGCCATCTGGTAATCCCCCGGCAGCATGCCGATATAGAAGGTATCTACCAAATTGTAAAGCACCATGATGAACATGCCCGCTACCAGCGGCAGGCCCATCTTCAGGACCGCCTTGTGGGGGACTTCGTCACGCATGGTGATGATTCGCTTGTCTTCTTTTTCCATGTCAGTTCCTTTCGCACAAAGCCTTCGCCGCCCCATCGCCCAACGCCCGCCACCGGGCAGCGATCAGAGATAGTCGCCCAGCGCCTCCTGCCAGGCGTCGATCAGCCGTTCCAGTGACCAGGCGGCGTTGGCCGGGCTGGTGGAGGGCAGGCGAATCGCCTCCATCCCTGTGACGGGGCGCAGATAGCGGTCGTAATATTTCTGTGCGGCAGCACCGTTGGCGACGATCACCTGAATGGCACAGTGTTCCGTGATCCGGGCGATGTCCACCGGGACGATGCCGCGGATGCTGGCATCGCTGGAGCCCTCGATCTCACAGCTTTCGATGCTGTCCCATAGGGCAATGCCGTGGCGGAGCACCAGCGCGCGGCGGGCGGCGACCAGTGGGTCTTCCCCGGGAGGCTCGGTCGCCGCGCCGCCGGTTGCCGCGTTGCCGGATGCCGCGTTGCCGGATGTCGGCGAGCCGACTGGGGTCCCGGCGTTGGTCGGTATCGCTTCGCCGGCACTTCCACGCGGGCCGTTGACTGCGACCGGCACCGGCTCGCCAGTCAGGGCAGCGATGACCTTCCAGAACCGGTTCTGGGGGTGCCCGTAGTAGAAGTTTTGTTCCCGGGATTTCACAGACGGAAAGCTGCCCAGGATCAGGATCCTGCTGTTCTCGTTAAAGACGGGTCCGAAACCGTGGGTCTGGTGCTGGCGCATGGGGGCCTCCTTTTGGGGGCGGTTGCGGTGGCAACCGCGGTGTATGCTGTTGCGGCGGCGGGCATGGTGTGTGTCGCCCGCCGCCGCGGTTTCTCCGAACAGTATTATAGTCTTGCGGGAATGGGATGTCAAACCAGGTACATCGGGTACAATCCGACCGACTGGCTGGTTCAGCCTCCTCTCGATATTCCGTCCACACGATTCCGTGCCCACACGGCGCTCCCTTTTTCCGTCAGATGATTATGCAGATAGTATTGACGGAAAAAAAAGACTGGTTTTGGTCTTACGGCTCGTGTGGAAATGCAACAAATAGGATGTATTTACAATTCTGGAAAACTGAACGTGGTTTTTGGGAGGAATTGTGCCAATTCGCCCACTATAGACCTCATTATCTCCTGTGACTACCCTTTTTGGCCCCCTCGATTTCCGTCATATGGAGTCGGATGCACAAAGTAACGGAATCCCAGTGTGACCAATGGCGTATGAATGGATATTACATCATCATATCGCGCCAAATATCCACGGCAAGATCACTGCGCCAATATCCTCAGGGCAATCCCCACAGGCAAAAGGCCCGGGCGCAACACCCGCCACTATTAACACAGGGCAGAAAGAAAAACTGAGGCTCCTCACGCTTGCACTGCGCATGGAACCTCAGTTCTTTGATTTGTCTTATTATGGGTTTTTGTATAGTATTATGAGAAAGTTGTTGTTATGAGAAAGTTGTTATGTTAAGAAAGTTTTCTATAGTTTATGTGAGTGTAATTCTATTCGCCTGGGTGTTCGTCTATGGCATCATCTCCTTTCGATGGTTTAAGTATAGCGGAGATATGTGATGGACAGAGCATTGTCTCTTGCGAATTCCATGAACGGTTTGTGGAGGTTTCTGCGCAAAAGCATCACAAAGCCATCACATAACAAGGCTTTGTCTTCTAAACAGAGGGAAACCGTGGTATAATAAAACACAAGAGAATCTATCGGAAATAGGACGTGTAAGGAGGGAACCCATGGAACAGGTTCGTTGGTCGAAATACATCGTTTCGCTGATTTATGTTGTGCTGGGTGCGATCATCATCGCGCAGCCGACCATCATCGGCAAGTCGTTCTGCATCATCCTGGCGGTGACGCTGGCCATCATAGGTGGAGCCAGCATCGCCAGTTACATCCTGACGAAGGTAGAACACCGGGTGGCAGAGGGCAATAACGGGCTGGCATACGGCATTATCCTCATCGTGCTGGCGGTGTTCATCATGCTGCAGCAGGAGCTGGTGATCTCGTTGATCCCCTTCATTCTGGGGCTGATGATCACCATCCGGGGAGTGATGATGATCCAGTATGCCGTCAACCTCAGGAGGTTTGGGTACGGCGATTTCAAGGTCAACCTGATCATCGCTGCCCTGGTGACCGTGTTTGGTCTGGTGATCATGCTCTTCCCCTTTGAGATGGCGAACGCGTTCTTCATTGCCATGGGGGTTGGGTTAGTGTTCGGTGGTGTCATGGACATCGTGGCGAACATCCTGATGGGCAGAGAACTGAAGAAGTTCAACAAGGAAATGGAGGAATAGTATGGTTTACGTATATCTGGCAGAGGGCTTTGAGGAAGTGGAGGCGCTGACCACCGTGGACGTGCTCCGGCGTGCGGGGGTCGAGGTGCAGACGGTATCCATCACCGGGAACAAAGCCGTCCGTGGTTCTCACGGCATTACGGTAGAGGCAGACATTCTGTTCGTGAACGCGGACCATGAGAACTGTGAGATGCTGGTGATGCCCGGTGGACTCCCGGGAGCGGAGTATCTGCAGAACCACACAGGGCTGAAGGAACAGATCCAGAGGTTCGCAAGAGAGAACCGGAATATCGCGGCGATCTGCGCGGCGCCCATGATGCTGGGGGCCCACGGGGTCATTGCAGGGCGCCGCGCCACCATCTATCCGGGCATGGAAGAGAAACTGGTGGGAGGCACTGCCACGGGCGAAGCCGTCACGGTGGACGGGAACATCATCACCGGTCAGGGGCCGGCCAAGGCCATGGCTTTTGCGCTGGCACTGGTGGAACACCTGAAGGGCAGAGGCGTTCGCGACGAAGTGGCAGCAGGCTTGTTGTTTGAAAAATAGGAGGATGGCATGAAAAACAGACCCAGCGCACGAAGGAAGACAGTCACAGGCTCCGGTCATGTCAGCCGGCCAAGCGGAGGATCCGGCAGCGGATTCGGAGGTCACCACGGCGGACATGGCGGAAGCTCTGGCGGACACGGCGGCGGCAGCTTCGGGGGTGGCAACTACGGCGGCAGTGGTCACGGAGGAGGGTTCCCCACCAGGGCTGCCGGCGGCATGGGCCTTGGCACCGTTGTATTGCTGGTGCTCGTGTTCCTGTTCTCCGGAGGCAACCTCTGGGATCTGGGGGGCGGCGGTGACTACACGGATGTGATCAGTAGCGGCAACGGTGTCAGCAGCGGATGGCATCAGGAGTCCAACTCCGGGAAGCTGAACACCCAGGTGTCCAGCCAGGCGAGGGAGAAATTCACGACCATCAAGGGGAATGGCAGGGACAAGGTCACCCTCATGGTCTTCATGTGCGGCACGGACCTGGAGTCCCGGGCGGCCATGGGCACCAGCGACCTCAACGAGATGCTGAAGGCAACGCCTTCCGACAACGTGAACGTGCTGGTCTATACCGGCGGCTGCCGGAAGTGGAAGAACAATGTGGTCAGCAGCCGCTGCAACCAGATCTATCAGGTGAAGAACGGCCAGTTCCAGTGTCTGGTGAAGAACGCAGGTACGGGTGCCATGACGGATCCACAGACGTTGACTGAGTTCATCCGGTTTTGTGCCAAGAACTTCCCGGCAAACCGCCAGGATCTGATCCTTTGGGATCACGGAAGCGGCTCCGTGGCGGGCTACGGTTACGACGAGAACTACGGCAACGGCGACTCCATGAAGATCAACGAGATCCGTCAGGCGCTGAAGGACGCCGGGACCAAATTCGATTTCATCGGATTCGATGCCTGTCTGATGGCTACCTATGAGACGGCGCTGGCTCTCAGCGACTACGCCGATTACATGATTGCCAGTGAAGAGGTGGAACCGGGCATCGGCTGGTACTACACCGGCTGGCTGTCCGCCCTGGCGAAGGATCCTTCGCTTCCCACTCTGGAAGCGGGGAAGATCATTGCGGACGATTTCACCAAGGCATGTAACCAGCAGTGCCGTGGCCAGGCGACCACGCTGTCTGTGGTGGATCTGGCGGAGTTCTCCCAGACGCTGCCGGCAGACATGAAAGGCTTCTCCGGCGCGGCGGTGCGTGCCATCGAAAGCGGAGAATATCAGGATGTGGCCAGTGCCCGGAGTGGATGTCGAGAGTTCGGAAAGAGCGCCGGCATCGACCAGATCGACCTGGTGGATTTTGCGGCGTTGATTGGAAGCGGGGAAGGCAAGGTCCTGACCAAAAGCCTGCTGCAGTCTGTCAAGTACAACCGGACCAGCGGCAACATGACCAACGCCTATGGCCTCTCCATCTACTTCCCGTACCGTCAGCTCCGGAACGTGGATTCCATGACGGACACCTACCGGAAGATCGACATGGACACGGACTATGCCAAGGCCATCAAACGATTTGCCCAGATGCAGGCCAGCGGACAGGTGGCAGGGGGCAACCAGATGCCATCTTTGTTCGGGGGCAGCGGGAGCGGCGGCGGACAGGCCGTCAGCGGTCAGGATATGGCGCAGCTGCTGCAGACTTTGTTCTCGGGGCAGTTGGGCAACTATGCCAACTACGGGCTGGAAGGTCTGGGCCGCAGCAACACTCGCTTCCTCACGGAGGACCCCATGTCAGCGGAGGAAGTAGCGGACTACATCGGTGAGAACCGTATCACAGCGGCGGACCTGAAATGGCAGAAGAACGGGGACGGCAAGTCGGTGATCCAACTCACCGAGGAACAATGGTCTGCGGTGAGCATGGTGGACAAAGCCCTGTACATAGAGGATGGAAGCGGATACATCGAGATGGGAGCAGATAATCTTTATGATTTTGACGAAGATGGCAATCTGTTGCCGGATACGGATATCGACTGGCTGGCCATCGACGGACAGCCGGTGCCTTACTATCATATGGACACCGTCGAGAAGGGCGAGGGCAAGTACATCGTCACCGGCCGGGTGCCGGTGTGGTACAACGGCCTGGCGGCCAACCTGCTGATTCGGTTCACCGAGGCTTCTGAATACGGGGAGATCATCGGTGTGGATCTGGACTATGACGAGAGCGTGACCCAGACCCAGGCCAAGACCATCCGCGGTCTGGCCAAGGGGGATCAGCTGAAGTTCCGCGCCAGATATTACAACAGAAATGGCAGGGAGAAGGACGAGTTCCAGCTGGGCAAGACCCAGAAGGTCAGTGACCCGTCTGCGATCGTGGTGAGCAACGTGTCTCTCCCCGACAACAAAGCCCACATCTTGTACAAATTCACCGACATGTACGGCAAGACATACTGGACGCCAGAGATCAACTAAGAACGCCAGCGGGCGGCGCAACACATACTGTGTGCGCCGCCCGTTTTCTATATTTCCCAGCTTTCTCCGTCGCGTTTTATATGGACCACCCGGTCTGCATAGGCCGCGTTTTCTTTCAGTGCGCAGAAGCGATCGGTGAGGTCGAACTGTCCCCACTGGTGCATGGGGAAGATGACCCGGGCGTCTGCGTACTGCATGTATTCCTGAATGGTCAGCGCCCACCCACGGGCCTTCTCCGGCCGTGGCTGCATCCACCCGTCCGCCCGCCGGTGCAGCGGGAATTCTTTGTAGTACCAGTCAGCCGCGAATTCTTTGTCCAGCCTGGGATCCATCGAAAGCATGGCCACGTCAGCGGTGCGCCCGGCGATGCGCGCCAGCTCCTCGTGGTACATATGCACAAAGCCTATGTTATGCGCTGTCCCTTCCCAGATCCAGTTGCTGTGATCACCGGCATGGTAGATCTGCTGTCTTGCAGCGCCATCCGCCGCCGTACACCAGAAGGCGATGCCTTCATCGGTAGAGTGGAGGGTCTCAACCTTCAGAAGGGAGTCCTGGTAGGTCTCGTGCGGCTGCAGGATATGGGTCTGTTTGCAGTTGGCTGGCGGGATATCCCGCGGGTCGATGTCGTGCCCAAGCAGGAAGGTGACCAGCGCAGCGTCCCCCGCCGTGCCCGTCGCCGCGCGTCGGTCAGCCAGGCTGTAGATCTTCCGGCTGTAATGGTCACTGTGGCTGTGGCTGGTCAGCACGTAGAGCGGCTTGGCCGGATCCAGTTCCGGTAATGTGCCGCGGAAGTAGTCGAAGAGCAGATAAAGGCTATCTGTCTCCACCAGAAAAGAACTGTGGTGAATGAACGTGATTATCATGATTTTTTTGGACCGCGCCATTGTGCGCGGTTTTTCCTTTCCAAAGATTGGTCGAATGTTTTCAGAGTCTGCAAGAATTTTCACAGGCATGCCTGGAATGCGTAGGGGAATAATCGCAAATATTAGCGATTATTCCATACGGTTTTTCCTGCATGCATGACGTACTTATATGTGCAGATGCGCGGATGCACAGGCGCGAGGATTCACGGATGCACAGGCGCGCGGATTCACGGATGCACAGGCGCGCGCATCTGTGGGGGGCTGGACGGTATGCGGCCGGGCTAGTTCAGCACATAGGTCTTGACGTTGCGGCGTCCCCAACTGTAGCATTCCTTGGTGCTGTGCATGTAGAGGTCGATGATGTTGCCCTTAACTGCGCCACCGCAATCGTTGGCTACGGCGGTTCCGTATCCCTCTACCCAGAGCTTTGTGCCATAGGGAATGACCTTGGGATCCACCGCGCAGGTGCCGTAGTGGCAGGCCTGGCCGGTGGCGCCATGGGCGTTCTTGCCGGCGTAGTAGGCTGTGGCGTTGGCAGTGAAGATACGATCATAGGTCACCTCGCCGTCCTCGCCGGTGGCACTGGTGCCCAGGCGGACCTTGTTGTCCTTCGTCTTCCGCAGCCACTTAGAGAGCTCCTTCTTGGTCTTTTTCTTCTTGCCGTTGACATAGGTGGTGGTATAGGTGTATTGCGCCTTGCCATCGTGGCCGTCGGTGCTTTGGAGCTGGCCGGAGGGAAGGGAAGAATCCAGGGTGAGGATGTCTTTGGCGGGGATGACCTCGTCCTTCGTCTTCACCTTGTAGGTGACCTTCTTCACCACGATCCGGGTATCGGCAGCCACTGTTTTGTCCAAGGCGGGCTTGATGATGTCATCCTCGGTGACCGCGACCTGATTGCGCCTCAGGTTCTCCTTCACCGTGCCGGGGTAGAGCAGCAGAGTCTGCTTCTGGCCGGCGATCTCCGCTTCCCGCTCCACTGGACGCTCCACACTGATCTTGTGGCCGCTTCCCAGGGGCTCTTCGCCGGAGGTCAGCACCACGTCCGTCTTTCGAAAGTCCTCAGGATGCTCCGCCACAAAAGTGCCCACATCGGGAGCACGGGTGATGTGGCGCTGGGTTTTGGTGCCCTCCACGGTCAGGTACTCGATCTTAACAGAATACTTGTAGAGTTCTGTGATGGCGTAGGTGAGTCCAGCCAGCAGAAGGCACAGGAGCACCAGAATGATGATCTGGTGGCGCATCTTGAATTTTGGTTTTCGTTCTTCCATAAGTCAGTCCTTTCCAAACGTGTGGTTGAATTCCGGGCCGAAGGGGGTGCCGTCCTGCAGGTGGGCCAGCAGCTGGGCGAGCATGTCAGGCGCGAGGATGAGCGCTTTGTCGTACAGTTCCTTCAGTCGAAGATCGCTGTCTACGCAGTCGTGGTTGGGGCGTGTAGTGATAAAGAGATCCCTGCCATGGCCTAGAGTGGCCAGTTCCATGAACACCGGGCGCAGTGGCCTTGGGGCTGCCAGCGCCCGCAGGATCCACAGCATGGACACCTGGGCGCCGTAAATCTCCCTCTCCGTCAGCAGCGGATAGAAATCCCGCATCACCAGGGCCGCCTTATGTGAAGGCTTCAGGTGGTGTGTGGGGCTGTATTTCAGAGGATCCAGCCTGTCCAGCACCATCAGATGCCGGTCGAAGGATGCCTCGATGGCGCTGTGGCTCACCCCTTCCTCCTGCTTGCAGTAGACATACGGGTGGCATGACCGATCCAGCATATAATGACAAAGCACTCCCAGCAGATAGGACATATAGGCCCTGGGTGCATCTCCCTTCCGGAGCACGGGCGAGGTGGCTGCCCGGTCATCGAGACGATTCACCACCTCCGCACAGTGTGCAAAAAACAGATCCCCGCGGGTGCGGTGGCAGGCCCTGCCCAGGTTTTTTACGTGATTGTGTTTCAGAGGCCGGTAGTAGAACAGCACGTCCGGGCCGTGGACCCCCAGATCGTACAGGGGGCGATGTCGGTCCACGGCCCGCTGCAGCGCTGGGTCCAGAAGGTTATATACATCACAGCCAAATCGATAGTGTGCATAGGTCGTAGGCATAAGAACTCTCTTTCTATAGAATGATCCCGTATTTTCGGATCCGGTACTGGAGGCTCTGGCGCTTGATGCCCAGGGCGGCGGCAGTCTGTGAGATGTTGCCGCCGTACCGGTCCAGCGCCCGGCGCAGGATCTCTTCCTCGTATCGATCCATGACCGTCTGCAGCGTCTCCCGGTGCCAGTCCGGCTCGGCGGGCGCTGGTGCGGCGCCGGGCCCAAAGCCTTGGCCGGCGCCGAGTCCGAGGGCCGCGGATACCGCTTCGCCTTCCAGCAGATATTTTGGCAGATGATCCATGCCGATGGTGTCCGAATCGGTGATGTTCATGGCGTAGTCTACCACGTGGAACAGCTCCCTGACATTGCCCGGCCAGTCGTAGCTTTGGAAGAACTGGAGCACTTCCGGCGTCACATGCTCCACCTTGTTGACAAAGTGCGGGTTGTTGTTCCGGATCCGCGCCCGGAGAAGCGCCTCCGTATCCTGGGGATGCTCCCGCAGAGAGGGGAGGTTGATCATCACTGTGGAAAGCCGGTAGAAGATATCCCGGCGCAGCCGGTTTTCCCGGATCGCCGTGAAGGGATCCTCGTTGCAGGAGGAGATGAACCGTACGTCGATGCGGATGTCCCGGGTCCCTCCCACCCGGCGGATGGTCCGCTCCTGAACGGCCCGGAGCAGCTTGGACTGCATCGTCAGACTCATGGAGTTCAACTCGTCCAGGAACAGGGTGCCGCCACTGGCCTCCTCCAGGTAGCCAGTCCGGTCCACGCTCCCCGTAAAGCTTCCTCTTGCGGTGCCGAACAGCAGCCCCTCCATGAGAGATTCCGGGATCGCCGCGCAGTTGATCGGGAGGAACCTGGCTTTGTGCCGGGAGCTGGCGTTGTGGATCGCCTGAGCAAAAAGCTCCTTCCCGGTGCCGGTCTCACCCACGATGAGCACGTCGGAATCCTGCCCGGCCACTTTCCTGGCGATGGAGACCGCCTCCTGCAGCGCAGGCCCTTCTCCCAGGATATTTCGGAAGGTATAGCCGGCAAAATGCAGGGTAGGTGTGTCCTCCTCGTAGGCGTCCAGCGCGCGGTGGATATCGTTCATCCGCTTCAGATAGTCGCTGACCACCTCCCTGGTCTGCTCGAACACAGCGGCGCCCAGCACATCCCCGTCCCTGCGGATGGGGAAGGCGGTGTTGGCGGTAGCCAGCCTGGTGCCGTCGCGGGTGGAGAAACTGTCCACACGGTTGATGACGGGTTGTCCAGTGCGCAGTGCGGTAAGGGTAGTGCTGATGTTTTCGTCCAGCCGGTACATATCCAGCAGGTGCATCCCCTCCACGTCCAGATCTTCGGGAATGTCGGAGATCTGCCGGCTTCGCGCGTTGAAATACACCGCGTAGGCGTTTCGGTCGTAGATCTGGACCCCCTCCGGCAGCTGGTCCAATGCGCGCTCCAGCAGGTACTCCCGATCGGTGCCTTGCCTCAGCAGCAGGACCTCCTTCTCCGCACAAAGCATTCGCCCGCACAGAAAGCTGTTCTCCTTCCAGGTCACCACGGCGGTATGTCCGCTTGCGGGAAGATGAGGGAAGATCGAGGAAGCCGGCTGCCCCAAAAACCCGTCCCAGCTCTCTGCAAACTGTCGCTGCAGATCTTCGCTGTACCAGCGGATCGAATCAATGCGCCCCTCCGGATCCAATTCTATTGTCACATGTACAAAATGCATGGGTGTTCTCCTTTCGTATGATTATACACTATTCTGCGATATTTGCAAAGAGATATTGCGGGCTGCAAAGTGAGTTTGCATGTTGCGCAGTGCACAAAGCCGTTTTACGGGCGTTTGCGTTTGGCATGGATTTTGCGCTCTAATGATTTAGCGAAGTAAAGGAGGGGACCATGGATAATAAGAAAACGATGACGATCATTCTCGGGGACCGGCTGGATCTGGAAGAGTTTATGGCGGTGGTGCGCGGCGGCGCAACCGTGGAGTTCTCTGAGGAGTATGTGAACCGTGTCAACAAGGCGCGGGCATTGGTGGAGAAGTGGACCCGGGAAGAACACGTTATGTATGGGGTGACCACCGGGTTCGGTGTGCTTTGTACCAAGGTGATCACCAGCGAGGAGGCGGCGCAGCTGCAGCACAACATCGTGGCCAGCCATTCCACCTCGGTGGGGCGGCCGCTGAGCATCGAAGCGGTGCGAGGCACGATGCTGATGGTGCTGCAGAACCTGGGGCAGGGCAACAGCGGCGTCCGGATCGAGGTGCTGGAACGCTACCGGGACTTCCTGAACCGGGGCATCACACCCTGGGCGCCGGGGGACGGCTCGGTGGGCTATCTCAGCCCGGAGGCGCACATGGCCAGGGTCATCGAGGGGAACGGCAAGGCGTACTACCAGGGGGAACTGATGGAGGCGTCCTGGGTGCTGGCCAAGGCGGGGATCGATCCCATGCCGCTGGCCAGTAAGGAAGGGCTGACCCTCACCTCGGGCACCACCTCACCTACAGCAATGGCGGCCATCGTCCTCTATGACATGATCAACGCAGCCAAGTGTGCGGACATCATCGGGGCGCTGACTCTGGAGAACGTGCGAGGCACCATCCGGGCGTTTGATGAACGGGTCTGCAAGGTGCGGCCCCACAGCGAGCAGGCAGGCACGGCTGACAATGTGCGCAGGATCCTTGGGGATTCTGAGGTGATCCAAAACTGTGTGGGAGAACGGTTGCAGGATGCGCTTTCCCTGCGATGCATTCCTCAGCTTCACGGGGCAGCCAAGAAGACCCTGTACGATGCCCGCAAAACCATTGAAACGGAGATGAATTCCTGTTGCGATAACCCCATCATCTGGACGGAGGAGGGGGAGGAGGATGTGATCTCCGCATGCAACTGCGATTCTGCCTACGTGGGAATCGAGATGGACTCGGCCGCCATCGCCGCCACCAACCTGGCCAAGATAAGTGAGAGGAGAAACAACCGGCTCATCGACGGAACCAGCCAGCCCTTCTATCCTGCGTGTATGGTGGCCAATCCGGGACTCAACTCTGGGCTGATGATTCCGCAGTACACCCAGGCCGGGCTGCTGAATGAAATGAGGATTCTGTCCCATCCGGCCACGGTGGACAACACCCCCACCTGCGCCGGGCAGGAGGATTACGTAGCCATGGGCTACAACGCCGCCAAAAAGGCTTTGTCCATCAGCGAAAAACTGGAGTACATTCTGGCTATCGAACTGCTGGGGGACTATCAGGCGCAGTATTTTACCGGGGGCTGGGAGCCGCGGGGGAGCGTGAGCCAGGCGATTTACCAGGAGATCGGTGCGCATCTGCCGCTGATCGAGCACGATACCTTCCTCTACGATCACATCGAGTTTCTGCACAGCCTGATCCATAACGGACTGCTGCGCGAAAAGGCGGAGGCCATCGTAGGCGCGCTGGCGTAGCGCCGCCGCTGCGTGTGCTGATGTAGCGCCGCCGTTGTGCGCGCTGGCGTAGCGCCGTCGCTGCGTGTGCTGATGAAGCGCCGCCACTGCGTGTGCTGATGAAGCGCCGCCACTGCGTGTGCTTTGTGTGGTGCCAGACCCTTCATCGATTAATCGCAAATATTAGCGATTAATCGACGGGTGCTCGGAGACCCTTTGGAGGAAAACAATTGGGAAGAACAATCGTTATCATTAAAATTTTCGGAGGTTAGTTATGGGAAAAAAGAAAGTTCAGATACGTAAGCCCGTGTTCATATCCATGGGCGTGATCTACATATTTATTATTGTGTTGGGGCTGGTGGCCCCGGCGAAGTTTGCCGCGGCGGAGACGGCCATCGTGGAGTTCGCCTGCCTGAAATTTGGCTGGGCCTATCAGCTACTGACTGTGGTGTTGCTGGGCTTCTGTTTCTGGGTGCTGTTTTCCAAGAGAGTAGGCAGCATTCGGCTGGGTGGCGAGAAGGCGCAGCCAGTCATGTCCCGGTGGGCATGGTTCGTCATTTCTTTGTGCGGCGGCATCGCTACGGGCATCGTCTTCTGGGGCATCGCCGAGCCGGTGACCCACTACATGGACGGGATCCCTCTTTTTGAGAGCATCAAGGCGCAGTCGCCGCTGGCGGCTAAGATGGCTTTGTCCACCACCTACCTGCACTGGGGCCTGGCGGAATACTGCTACTACTGTGTAGCCGGCATCGTCATCGGCGTGGCCGTCTACAACCTGAAGCTTCCGTATCGGATCAGTTCCTGCCTGTACCCCCTGCTGGGAGAGCGGGCCATGGGCTGGATCGGTACCGTCATCGATATCATCTGCGTGTTCGGCCTGGCAGGCGGCGTTTCCGCTTCCCTGTGCGAGGGCGCGCTGCAGATCGGAGCAGGCCTGGGTATCGTGGCCACCTTTGATCCAGGCAAGCTGACCTGGATCAGCATCCTCATCGCCGTAGTCATCACCTTCCTTCTGTCCAGTTACACCGGAATCGCAAGAGGCGTACGGTTCTTCTCCGACCTGAATGCCAAGATCTATATGGCGCTGCTGGCTTTTGTCCTGTTCTTTGGACCGACGGCTTACATCCTGAACCTGGCGACGGAGGCCCTGGGCTTCCACTTCAACAACGTGCTGGAGCAGGTCACCTACACCGGTGCCTGGAACGAAAACGACATGTGGCCTACCTGGTGGACTGTCAACTACTGGAGCTGGATGATCGCTTACGCCCCGCTGATGGGTATCTTCTACGCCAAAATCGCCCGGGGCAGGACCCTGAAGGAGTTCACCGTGTATAACTTCCTGCTGCCGGGAGGTTTCGGTATGCTGTGGTTCGGCATCTTCGGATCCGCCTCCATCTTCTACGAGAACAAGTCTCACACCATCTGGCAGGTGATGAGCGACAAAGGGACCGAGTCGGCGGTATTCGCTTTCTTCGACAACCTGCCGCTGACGTTCCTGATGAGATGCGTCTTCCTGTTTACCATCTTCATCTCCATCGTTACACTGGCGGACTCCATGACCACCACCATCTCGTCTTTGTCCATCAAAGCGAAGAACGCGGCCACCGTGGAACCGCCGGCGCCCATCAAGATCTTCTGGGGCATCACGCTGTCCCTTGTCTGCTTTGTGAACCTGGCCACCGCCAGCGACGTGGGCGCCGTCAGCGGCATCGACGCCACCAAGCAGCTGGCCATCTCCGTGGCCTTCCCGCTGCTCATCGTCATGATCCTCATGGTCGTCAGCGGCATCAAGATGCTGGTCCAGTACGACCGGTACGACACCGTGGATCACCCGGAGAACTCCGTGGTCGCAAAGGACCAGATCGTGGACTACGACGTGGACGAGGTCGTGGACTGATAGAATCTTTGTGAGAGAAAGGGCTGTCTCAAAAGGCGGCGTGTCAAAGCGGCGTGCCAGAAATGGCGCGCCGCACGCTTTTGTGATAGCCCCTGCAGTTTCCCGGATCCCCCTCCGTTTCCTAAAATCTATATCCCGCAAATATTGTTCCCACTTTGATATTGCCTGCCTCGATACATCGATCATTTCTGCTAAGTTCTCTTGGGAAAGCCCTTCATTCTCCTTGAACCATTGCTGTAATGTTTTGTCAGAAATGTGTTTCAGTGAGGGAGGGTTCTCAGGGGTGTAATCGAACAGAGTTTTAGTGGAAACTGATTTTTGATTGCAATATAATCGAGAGTTATGCCAGCCCCGTAGGAATAATTGTAATGATACCTTACATCCGTTTCGTCCGCATAAGTGACGATGTACAGTCGCCCGCCCGCCTTGTCAATATGAGATTCGACGGACTTGTTTGCCTGATAGTCTGGATCGTTGGTATTTTCTTTTTCATAGTGTACCTCGATGTTTGGTTTTAATATATGCGGCTAGACTTTGTCCGCCGAACTGCGGACTACAAAATAAGTTCAGGGATGGTATTTTGTAGTAGGTTTTCGGTGAGACGACTACACTTTCACGGGATACCGGCGTTTTTGTAGTCGTTTTCCCCCTGATAACAGCTGAGAACTTCCATATATTGGAATTTTCCTGCCGGAACCGACTACAAGATCCGCCAGATTCGATGATTTTGTAGTACATTGCACAAAATTGGACAAAATCCTACTACAAGTTTCATCAGAGGGGTTGTTTTGGTTGTTTGATACAGTAAGTGCACGTTTGACGATTGTAAACGCAACTAATTTCTCACTAGTATAAATCAGGAAGTTGTGAATGCACTTCTCCAACGAATTGTGGCAGATTGAAGAAGTAAGTTGACGTATGAAGTTGTAATCGCGCTGGAAATCATGTAAAATTCAAGTATGAAGGCACACTAAAACCCGGGTATGAAGAATGCCCGTTTTCAGAAGTTGAAATTGCACCTTGCGAAAAGGTGTGGTCCTGTCTTCATTTTCCGGACTACTTAATGAGTTCGGGCTTAAGGTTTATGGAATCGGCGGCGATCTGCTTCATGGATAGAATGCTGGGAACACTCTTTCCATAGATTGAGGTGAATACCTCAAGCGGTGACCGCCCGTTCCATTTTTTGCGCGGATATGAGTTGATATGGTTCATCATCAGGATGACCTTTTCCTGCGATAAATCATCCATCGACTTGCCCTTTGGGATGATATACCGAATAAACTGGTGATTCCGTTCACAGTGCGCCTTCTGATTGCTGTTTTGCGGATCACAATAAAACACATGGCAGAGTTGTTCTCCGGTTTCAGGATCAAGTTCGATTTTCGTGGGATCGGTGAATTCGCTGCCTCGATCGACCAGAATAACCTGAAACAGTTCCTTGAAGAGTTCTTTTCCCAGAATCTCTCTGAGTGAAGCAAACACAGAGGAAACAGTGGCCGCATTGTTCTGTTCCCGCAGGAAGGCCATCTGCAGATCGCAGTTGGTAAACATGAGGGTGAGAAGAACCTTGCCGCCCTTTCTGCCGATGACAGAATCGCCTTCAACCACATTCATATCCGGATGCTGCGCCATAAATGAAAGATAGTCATCATAAGAGCGCCCCTGATGGCAGGCTTTGTCCACGCGGAGCACCGGACCGCTTTTCCGGCGGTATGATCTACGTACCTTACGGGCGAGATCCAGATTCTTTGCACCAAGAAGGCCGTTTTCAATGTAATCATAGGCTGTCCGTGCCGTGATGGGGAGTTCATCGCGATGGTTTTGAAACACGACATTGACCGATTGTCCCTGCTGGATCAGCGGTGTGACGAGCTCATCCATGGCCTGTAGCTGCTCTTCCGACAAAGAGATGCCAGTTCTTGATTCTTTCAGCGTCGTCTCATACGCATCCTGTGCTTTGCGGGCATTGTAGATGTATCCGTGGAGCCAACAGCGCGACATGGATTCGCAGGCATTGCAAACATAGGGGGCTTTCGTAATGCCAGGGCAGATATCTTCCTGGAATCGTTCGCAATGGATGTTACAGTCTCCGCATCGAACACGGCAGGAACGCGTACGTTTGTGGCATTCCTGAGAGCAGGTTGTGGGCAGATCGCAGGACTTCCTGTGGATGCAGTGGTTACCGTTTCGTGCCTTGAACGTACGATTCTTTTTGACTTCACGGCTAATGGTCGTTCGGCTTTTGCTGAGTCGGGTGGCTATCTCACTGAATCTAAATCCGTGAGCCAGGAGTCGCTCTATGACGATACGGTCTTCCAGTGTCAGGTGTTTGGATGTCTTCTTCATTGTATTAACCTCCTTTTCGGGAAGAAGACAGGACCATATATATCATAGCACATAGAAAAAACCGCGAGAGGTTGTAAGTGCACCTTCGCGGTTTAGATAGAGTCGAAGTTGTAACTGCACGAAATCCCGTGCAGTAAAGAAATCAATTGACCGAGGGGTTGTTTTTGTAGCAGGTCGCTCAAAAAATTACTTCAAAATCCCGCTCAAGCCAGAAAAGTGTAGTCCTGCTCTTGAAGAAACCAGAAGAAATCTGGAGGGCGGTTGCACATTAAGTGATAATTGAACACGATGTTCGTTTATGTTGCCATACAATATGCGCATCGTCAATCACGGCCCCGATGCCAGACCCACCCGGGAAACATCCGGCGCCAAAACGAATAAGACAGGAAACGGCCGGGGACTTTACATTCCCGGCCGCATTTTGTATACTTATAGTCGGAAATACCTTACAGAGGGCTGGCAGGTCCCCTGCAGTTTTCGTATCTTGAGAGGAGCAAAGGATGAAAAAAGGAAAAGTATACGGCGTCGGTGTGGGCCCGGGGGATCCGGAGTTGATGACCCTGAAGGCAGTGCGGCTTATCGAGGAGAACGATGTGTTCTTTGTGCCCGGAAAGGAGCCGAAGGAGACGGTGGCCTACAAGATCGCCGCGGCGGCAGTGCCTGCCCTGGCGGAGAAGGAGCTGGTGCCGGTGTACATGCCCATGCGGATGGACAAGGAGGAGATTCTGCGGCAGCATCGCAAGGGCGCCGACCTCATGGAGGAGTACCTGGACAAAGGCAAGGACGCGGTCTACCTGACCCTGGGTGATTCCACGGTCTACTGCACCTTCACGTACCTGCAGGCTTTGCTGGAGGAGGACGGCTACGAGACGGAGCTGGTGCCGGGCATCACCTCCTTCTGTGCGGCGGCGGCCCGGGTGAACATCCCGCTCTGCGAATGGAACGAGCCCCTGCACGTCATGCCGGCCATGCACAAGCTGGGGGACAAGCTGGACCTGCCCGGCAACTACGTGCTCATGAAATCCGGCAGCCATATGGCCGAGGTAAAGGAGATCCTGCGGGCCAGCGGCCGGGACGTGAACGTAGTGGAGAACTGCGGCATGCCGGATGAGAAGGTGTACCACGATGTGGAGGAGATCCCCGACGAGGCGGGCTATTTCTCCCTGATCATCGCCAAGGAGCATAACAGAGACCTGTAGCGCGCGGCGGCGTGCACAAAGCTTTGTGCAGCGGAGGAAATTATGATCGAGATTCGCGATCTGACAAAGAAATTCGGAGATTTCACCGCGGTGGATCACATCAGCATGACCATCGACACCGGGGAGTTCTTTGGATTCCTGGGACCCAACGGGGCCGGGAAGACCACCACCATCAGCATGCTCTCTACGGTGCTTTTACCGTCGGAGGGGGAGATCTTCATCGATGGCCGGAAACTGGACCGGAAAGCTTCGGCGGAGAAGAGCAAGCTCTCGGTGATTACCCAGGAGTTTTCCATGCGTCAGGACATGACCATGGATGAGGTGATGGAATACCAGGGACGGCTGTATTATCTGCCGAAGAAGGTGATTCGCCAGAAGTCGGATGAGCTTCTGGAGTTCGTAGGCCTGGCGGAATACCGTCACCGGGTGGTGCGTTACCTGTCCGGCGGCATGAAACGCAAGCTGATGATCTGCCGGGCCCTGATGACTGAGCCGGAGATCCTGCTTCTGGACGAGCCCACGGCGGGCATGGACGCTATTGCCCGCCGGCAGATGTGGAACCTGCTGCGGCAGCTCCACGGGGCGGGGATCACCATCCTGCTGACCACCCATTATATCGATGAGGCTCAGTCCCTCTGTGACCGGGTGGCCCTGATCAACAAAGGCAAGCTGGACACCATTGCCGCCCCCCAGGCGCTGATCGATGAACTGGGGGCGTTTGCGGTGGATGAGACCAGCGAGGAGACGCTGGAGAGCCATTACTTTGCTGCCAGGGAGGAGGCCATCGCCTATCTCTCCCGGTCGGAGAAGGATGCAGCACTCCGCAATACGACGCTTGAGGATGTGTTCGTGGCCCGGATCGGCCGCGGACTTGGAAAATAACGCGCGGCAGCACCCGGAGCCGCCGCGCGGCGGGAGTTATATGGGAATTATCGCAGTACTTTGGGAAAAATGGCGGGAGTTCCGCAGGGACTTCTACAAGATCACACTGGCGGCCACTATCTCGCCACTGATGTATCTTATCGTGTTCGGACTGGGCATTCAGACCACGTCCCACGGTGAGCCGTACTTGAATTTTTTGATTCCTGGCATCGTGGCGATGTCCACCATGACGGGGAGTTTCAGCGCGGTGGCACAAAACATGAGCGTGCAGCGGCTCTACGAGAAGGCGCTGGATCAGGTGATGATCTCGCCCACGCCCCTCTGGCAGTTCATCCTGGGACAGGTCATCGGCGGCGCCCTGCGGGGCATGTACGCGGCGGGAGTGATCCTGTTGATTACACTGCCCATCGCTGGCTCACTGGTCTTTAACGGCTGGTCCTTCCTGATCATGTTTCTGAACGGTACGGTGTTCGCCACCATCGCGCTGGTGCTGTCCTTCCTGGCCAAAAGTTACACGGACGCCCCTCGCTTCACGGCCTACATCATCACGCCCATGTCGTTTCTGTGCAATACTTTTTTCTCCACGGAGTCTATGCCCCCGGGAATCCGTCAGGTGATCGCGGCGTTGCCCCTGTCGCAGGCCTGCGAAATGATCCGCAGCATCGCCGGCGGCGGCGAACCAGGAGTCGTCGGTTTCCTGGTGCTCCTGGGGTATCTGGTGGTCTTTTCCATCATATCCGTGGTGTTCATCTATAAGAAGAAAAACCTGTAGCGGCGGCACAGGCGTCCAACGCACCCAAAGATGCGTGAGTCTGTTCGCGCAGATATGCAATGGAACCCTTATGGCATTAATCGCTAATATTAGCGATTAATCGTGACGGTTTTGGAACATACATTAGAGTACGAGTGCGCGCCGAGAAGACCGCGAGAGCGGGTGCGCGCCGAGAAGACCGCGAGAGCGGGTGCGCGCCGAGAAGACCGCGAGAGCGGGTGCGCGCCGAGAAGACCACGAGCACGAGTGCGCGCCGAGCAGAACGCGCCGCGTTTGACGGCAGAGCCCCTGCCGATAGGGAAGGTGAGGAAACATGAGTAAGAAAGCTTTGTTGATTGTGAGTTTCGGGA
Organism: Eubacterium sp. AB3007; assembly: GCF_000688015.1. Classification (NCBI taxonomy): domain Bacteria; kingdom Bacillati; phylum Bacillota; class Clostridia; order Eubacteriales; family Eubacteriaceae; genus Eubacterium; species Eubacterium sp. AB3007. The sequence continues at coordinate 1,388,766 of NZ_JIAD01000001.1, read as the reverse complement.
CATCGTATCCGGAGACTCGTCAGAAAACGATCGAAGCCATTGAGGCGTATCTGGCGCAGGCTTTCCCGGAGCGAGATAGCTTTCGGGCCTGGACCAGCCGCTTCATTATCAAGAAGGTTGCCCGGGAGCAGGATCTGGTGGTCATGACGCCGGAAGAGGCATTGGAACGGTTGGAGAAGGAGGGCTACACAGATGTGCTGGTTCAACCCACCCATCTGACAGACGGGTACGAGAACCGCCGGCTCATCGGGATCCTGGAGGAGCACGCTGAGGCTTTTGAGAGCGTGCGGCTGGGACGACCCCTACTTTTCTTCCCGGAGGACAAAGCCGAACTTGTGGACATCCTCGACCAGGTCTATCCCCGGCAGACCGGGGAAGTGCTGGTGCTCATGGGTCACGGCTCAGAGGATCGGCCCACACCGGATTACGATGAACTGAACGCGCTGATGGCGCGCCGTCAGGTGCCTGACATGGTGGTGGGCACCGTGGAAGGCGCGCCGGGCCTGCAGCCAGTGGAAGAAAGGCTAAAGGAATTGGCCGGCCCGGAAGCCGCGGCCGGGGTCATCCACACCTTGCTGCTGGCGCCGCTGATGATCGTCGCCGGCGACCACGCCAACAACGATCTGGCAGGAGAGGGACCGGACTCCTGGAAGAGCCTTTTGGAGGCAAAAGGATACAGGATCTGTGCCCATCTAAATGGTCTGGGGGAATACGAACAGATCCAGCAGAAGTTTGTCCGCCATGCGCAGGAAGCAACACCGCTGGCAGAATGGAGATAATGTGAGACGATTCGAACACGATAATCGAATACTGAAGATCGTCGCTTTGGCTTTGTGCCTGGTGATGATGGCGGCTGCGGCGCCGCTCGCGGCGACAGTGCACGCCGCCAGCGGCTACGAGAAGGTGGCAGGGATCACTTCTACCGCAGGCGAAGTGGGCAAGTACGGCATGACGCCCATCCGGGGCATCGACGTGAAAGACGGACGCCATACCATCAAGGTGGACAGCAGCTCCAAATTCTTTCGGGTCAGCAAGGCCACGCTGACGGTGAAGGATGGCAAGATGAGTGCCGTGATCCTCATCGACAGCACCAGCTACGAGTGCATCTATCTGGGAGCCGGCACCCAGGCCGCTCAGGCGCCGAAGTCCGACTACATCTACCCCAAGGTGAAGGACGGACAGTCCTGGTTCACCATTCCGGTGGAGGCCCTGGATATGGCCATCGACTGCGCCGCCTTCAGCAAGAAAAAGAGCATGTGGTACGACCGGAAGATCCTGTTCGATGCCACCAGTCTTCAGGCCGGCGTGCTGAAGATCCAGCTGCCGGATTACGACCTCATCGACGAGGCCGTGAAAAACTATGACGAGAAAAACGGCACCGACAGCGCAGGCAGCAGCGGCGTACAGCAGATGGGAAGCGCTGAGCCCGCCAAGGTCAGCCGGGATGACGGGACCTATTCCATCGAGGTGAACATGACCGGTGGCTCCGGCAGAGCCAGCGTCAGCTCCCCCACCTGGCTCATCGTGAAGAACCACAAGGCATACGCCCGGCTGCTGTGGAGCAGCAGCCATTACGACTACATGATCGTGGGCGGAAAGAAATACGTCAACGAAGCGACAGATGGTGGAAACTCTACCTTTACCATCCCCATCACCGTGTTCGACAAACCTTTTAATGTCATCGCAGACACTACCGCTATGGGCGACCCGCTGGAGATCACCTACCAGCTGACCTTTTATCGCAGCACCATCGCCAGCAAGAACCAGGTGCCCCAAGAAGCCGCCAAGAAGGTTATCGGCATCGCCCTGGGGATCATCGTGGCAGGCGGCGTGCTCAACTGGATCGTAAAGAGGAGGAAAAAGAATTGAGTGATAGACCGTTTTTCCCGTTATTCGTGGATCTCAGCGGGAAGGATATCCTGTTCGTAGGAGGTGGCAACATCGCCACCCGGCGCATACGGGCCATGCTGCCATATGTGGAGCGGCTGTCCGTGATCACCAAACAGGCTTCTCCGGACCTGTTAGGGCTGGCAGAAGAAGGCCGGGTGGATCTTCAGGAGAGAGGCTTTGTGCCAGAGGATCTGGAGGGGCGCGACATGGTGCTGGCCGCCACCGATGATCCGGCGCTGAACGAAGAGATCGCCGCCCTGTGCAGAGCGCAGGGGATCATGGTAAATGTCTCCAGCAACAAAGCTTTGTGCGACTTCTACTTCCCCGGACTGGTGCGGCAGGGTGAGACCGTCATCGGCGTCAGTGCCAGCGGTCAGGACCACGGGAAGGCAAGGAGAGTGAGGGAGCGCATCGGCGAGATCCTGACGGAGGAGGGCATTTGATGAAGAAAGTTCGCATCGGCAGCCGGGAGAGCCGGCTGGCCATGATCCAAAGCAATACAGTGGTGGAGTTCCTTGCGTCAAAAGGCATTCCGGCAGAGCTGGTGACCATGAAGACCACCGGGGACAAGATCCTGAACAAGACACTGGACAAGATCGGCGGCAAGGGCCTGTTCGTCAAAGAGCTGGACCAGGCCCTCGTGGACGGCCGCAGCGACCTGTCCGTCCACAGCCTGAAAGACATGCCCATGGAGGTGCCGGCGGAACTTCCGATCCTGGCTTTCTCCCGGCGGGAGGACCCCCGGGACGTACTGGTGCTCCCGGAAGGGGAGACCGAGATCGACTTCCGCAAGCCCATCGGAAGCTCCAGTTTCCGGAGGCGGATCCAGATCGAAAAGCTGTTTCCCCAAGCCCGGGTGGAAAGCGTCCGGGGCAACGTCCAGACCAGACTCAGGAAGCTGGACGAAGGCCAGTACGGCGCCATCGTGCTGGCGGCAGCGGGGCTGAAGAGGCTGGGGCTGGAGCATCGGATCAGCCGGTACTTCAGTCCACAGGAGATGCTCCCGGCAGCAGGCCAGGGGATCCTGGTGCTCCAGGGGAGAGCGGGGGAAGACTATAGCTGTTTGGAAGGGTACGAGGACCCGGCCGCAGCCTGCGCGGCACTGGCAGAGAGGGCTTTTGTACGTTGGCTGGACGGCGGCTGCACCTCCCCCATCGCCGCCCACGCGGTGCTGGAGGCAGGCGCGGGGGAAGAGCGCCCGGCAGACCGCGCCGCGGAGCCAACCATCCTCCGGCTGGAGGGACTGTACTACGACGATCCCACCGGGCGCTGGCATAGGGACAGCATGGAATGCTCGCTCCCAGAGGGGCCTGAGGCAGAAGCTGCGGCAGAGGCCGCCCAGGCACTGGGGGTCCAGCTGGCAAAGAAAATGAAGGAGGTCTACAGATGAGCACAGGAAAAGTCTGGCTGGTGGGGGCCGGCCCCGGAGACATCGGCCTTTTGACCAGGAAGGCGGAGCAGGTCATTCGGGAAGCAGATCTCATCGTCTACGATGCGCTGATCGGCAGCGGGATCTTCTCCCTGCTTCCAAAGGACGCAGAATACATCAGTGTGGGGAAGCGGTCCGGCAACCACACCATGCCCCAGGAGCAGATCGACCAGGTCCTCCTGGAAGAGGCACAGAAAGGCAAGAAGGTGGTCCGCCTGAAGGGCGGCGACCCCTTCCTCTTCGGCAGAGGCGGCGAGGAGCTGGAGCTTCTGGCAGAGCACGGGATCCCCTACGAGGTGATCCCCGGGATCACCTCCCCTATCGCGGTTCCTGCCTATAACGGCATTCCGGTGACCCACCGGGACTACACCTCTTCCCTGCACATCATCACCGGCCATAAGCGGAAGGGGGCCGACTACGACATCGATTTTGAAGCCTTGGTGCGTACCCGCGGCACCCTGGTGTTCCTCATGGGTATCGCCATGCTCCCGGTGATCTGCCAGGGACTTCTGGATGGCGGCATGGACCCGGATATGCCGGCGGCGGTGCTCCAGCAGGGGACGACGGCCCGGCAGAAACGGGTGGTGGCCACCGTGTCCACCCTTCACGATGAAGTGACAAAGCAGGGCATCGAGACTCCGGCCATCATCGTGGTGGGCCGGGTCTGCCAGCTGGCAGATCAGTTCGCATGGTACGAGAAACTGCCCCTGGCCGGCTGGCGGGTGGTCGTGACCAGGCCCGCCGGCCTGATCTCCACCATGTCCGCCCGGCTCCGGAAGCTGGGAGCTGAGGTGTTGGAGATGCCTTCCATCGAGACCGTTCCCCGGGAAGACCAGAGCGCGCTCCTGGCGGCGCTGGAACACGCCGGGGACTACCAGTGGGCCGTGTTCACCAGTCCCACCGGCGTCCGGGTGTTCTTCCAGACCATGGAAGAGGCCAGGAAAGATATCCGCTGTCTGGCGGGACTGAAGATTGCCGCCATCGGTGCCGGTACCCGCAAGGAAGTGGAGAAACGGGGGATCCTGGCAGACTTTGTGCCCTCGGTGTATGACGGCGACACCCTGGGACGTGAGCTGGGAGCACAGCTTGCGGGAGGAGAACGGATACTGCTCCCTCGGGCAGCCGTGGGCAACCAGACCCTGGTGGAGGAGTTGGAAAAGGCAGGCGCCCAGGTGGACGACATCGCCACCTACGACACCGTGGATGCTCCCGCAGGGGTGCTGGACGAGAAGGCTTTGTTCGAAGAAGGAAAGATCGACTGCGCTGTCTTCACCAGCGCATCCACCGTCCGGGGCTTCGCCGCCCAGACAGAAGGCCTGGACTATAGCACCGTTGCGGCGGCCTGCATCGGGAAACAGACCTTAGCCGCCGCCGATGCCCTGGGCATGCAGACATTTATGGCAGAAAAGGCCACCATGGACAGCCTGGCTGAGCTGGTGGTCCGCATGAAAGGAGAACGTAAGTAAATGGACATGATCGTCAGACCAAGAAGACTGAGAACCACCGAGCAGATGCGGAAGATGGTCCGGGAGACCAGGGTAGACAAAGCATCTCTGATCTATCCCATCTTCGCCCAGGACGGCGAAAACATCAAGGAACCCATCGAGGCCATGCCTGGGCAGTTCCGCTACAGTGTGGATCAGCTGCCCTACATCCTGGATGAGCTGGCAGAGGCGGGGGTGCAGAACATCCTCATGTTTGGTATTCCGGAGCACAAGGACGCGGTAGGCAGCCAGGCCTACGCCGAGGACGGCATCGTCCAGCGCGCTCTGATGGAGACCAAGAAGCGCCATCCGGAGATGGTGGCCATCGCGGATGTGTGTATGTGCGAGTACACCGACCACGGCCACTGCGGCATCCTCCACGACTGCTACGTGGACAACGATGACACCCTGCCCATGCTGGCCAGGATCGCCCGCACTCAGGTGGAGGCCGGCGCGGATGTGGTGGCGCCCTCCGACATGATGGACGGCCACGTCACCGCCATTCGCCAGGAACTGGACAAAGCCGGGTTCGTCAACACCCCCATCATGTCCTACGCGGTGAAATTCGCCTCTGCCTTCTACGGTCCCTTCCGGGTGGCGGCGGACAGCGCGCCCCAGTTCGGTGATCGGAAGAGTTATCAGATGGATTTCCACAATCGCAGGGAGGCCCTGAAGGAGGCCATGCTGGACGTGGAGGAAGGGACGGATTTCCTCATCGTCAAGCCTGCGATGGCTTACGGAGATCTGATTCGGGAGGTGGCGGATGCCACCGATATCCCCATCGCTACCTATAGTGTCAGCGGGGAGTACAGTATGGTGAAGGCGGCAGCGGCCCAGGGCTGGATCGACGAAGAGCGCATCGTGGGAGAGATGGCAGTGGGAGCCTTCCGTGCGGGAGCTGGCATGTATATCACCTACTTCGCGAAAGAAATCGCGGCAATGATCGACGCAGGAAAGATTGGATGAGCCGGAATGGCGGAGTGAGGTAACAAAGTGTTAAGTGCGATATTCCAGCCGTGGCTGGGGAGAGATTCTCTGGTGGCAGCTGACGATACATGGAGCCTGTTGTTCGTGCTTTGTGCAGGAGTGGCGCTGGCGATCTATCTGGAGCAAAAGTATGACTGGGCAGCGAAAGCTTCAGGGTGCATCCTTTGTCTGGTGTTGGCCATGATCCTGTCCAACCTGGGGATCCTGCCCATCAACTCAGCACTGTATGACGATGTCATCTGGGGCTACGCGGTGCCTATGGCGATCCCGCTGCTCCTGATGGAGTGCAACCTGAAGGTGATCTGGAAGGAGACGGGACGGATCCTGATCATCTTCCTGATCGGCGCGGTGGGGACACTGGTGGGAGCAGCCATCTCTTTCACACTGCTGAAGAACATGGTGCCGGAACCTGCCGGAGTGGCGGCCATGATGACCGGGACTTACATCGGCGGCAGCTTGAATCTGGCGGCATTGTCGGACGAATTCAGCGTCACCGGAGAGGTGGTGGGAGCCGCCACCGTGGCGGACAACCTGCTGATGGCGGTATATTTCTTTGTGCTGATCATGTTCGCGGGAATGAAATTCTTCCGCAGGCATTTCGGCCATCCCCACATCGATGAGGTGGCGGCGGGCCACGCAGCCGGAGGCGAAAACCAGGCGGCGGCCTTCTGGAGCCGGAAGGGGATTTCTCTGAAGGATGTAGCCATGAACCTGGCCTACACCGTGATCATCGTCTGGCTATCCAAACTCATCGGCGGGTTCATCGGGGAGCTGGTCCCTACCAGCAACATGCTGCTTTCCATGATCAACGCCTTCTTCGGCTCGCAGTATATCTGGATCGCCACCCTGTCCATGCTGATGGCCACCTATGCGGGGGACAAGATCGGGAAACTCAACGGATCCCAGGAGATCGGGACGTATTTCATCTACCTGTTCTTCTTCGTCATCGGTGTACCGGCCTCCATCATAGTGATCATCACCCAGACCCCTGCCCTGTTCCTGTTCACCGGGATCATGGTGGCCTGCAACATGTTGTTCTGTTTCGCGGGGGGCAAGCTGCTTCGGTTCGATCTGGAAGACTGCATCATGGCCTCCAATGCCAACATCGGAGGGCCTACCACGGCGGCCGGCATGGCCATCTCTCAGGGGTGGAGCAAACTGGTGGGGCCGGTGATGCTCATCGGTACCTTTGGGTATGTGATCGGCACCTATCTGGGGGTCATTGTTGGCAACCTGCTGGGGGCGTAGAGTTTCCCCAGAGACAACTTATGCCTCGCATTGTTGATTATTGGAGGCGTTGATTGACAGCCTGTTATTTTTGTGGTAGATTCATAAGTGATGAATACAACTGATGGGGAACAGGCTTTGTCCTTCGGGAGAGCCTGCCACCGGGAAGCAGGTGAGATTCCTGCAGAGTTCTCGTTACTGTAATCAGGGAGCAATGGCCATTATACCACTGGGAGACCGGGAAGGAGGCTGGCGCGTAGATCTGTAACTCAGGAGACCGACCATCAGGAGGGGGAGACCCCGCCACGAGCAATGGGTTGTGTATTTGGTTTTTTACGAGAGAGACCCTTTGTTTGTGTTGTACAGACAGAGGGCTTTTTGTATTCATCGGCAATTGTTTCACTATTAACTAAAGGAGTTGTAGTTATGAAGAAATTATTGGTTTTGATGCTGTCAGTCATGATGGCGGTAGTATTCATGACCGGTTGCGGTGGCTCACAGACAGAAGAGAGCGGCGGCGGAGATGCTGACAAGGAAGCGGCACAGGCCTGTGCAGACGCCATCGATGCAATCTACGTAGGCGAGTGGTCTGAGGACACTGAGCAGCAGTGCCTGGATGCCAAGGCCAAGTGGGATGCACTGACCGATGAGCAGAAGGAAATGGTCGAGGGTGAGGAAGCAGATCCGGGTTACTTCGGTGACGACACCGGCGATGCCTCCAAGGACGATCCTTTGAACGGAGACAAGATCGGTGACAAGGAGATCCTGGTGGTCAGCTTTGGTACCTCCTTCAACGATAAGAGAGTGGCCTGCATCGGTTCCATCGAGAAGGCTGTACAGGAAGCCAACCCTGACTGGGCTGTCAGAAGAGCGTTCACCTCTCAGATCATCATGAACCACATCTTTGCCCGTGACGGCGAGAAGATCGACAACATCAAGCAGGCACTGGCCCGCGCTGAGGAAAACAAGGTCAAGGAGCTGGTAGTCGTGCCGACTCACCTGATGAAGGGTAAGGAGTACGACGAAGTGGTCGAGGCCATCAACGAGTATAAGGACAAGTTCGATTCCCTGAAGTTCGCAGAGCCTCTGCTGGGTGAGGTAGGCAAGGATGCCTCCGTCATCAACGAGGATAAGGAAAGATGCGCCAAGGCTGTCACCAAGGCCGCTGTCAAGGACGCCAAGTATGACGATCTGGACGCTGCTGAGAAGGACGGCACCGCTTTCGTATTCATGGGACACGGAACCTCTCACGAGGCCAACATCACCTATGACCAGATGCAGAAGCAGATGGACGAGTTGGGCTACAAGAACGTCTTCATCGGCACCGTTGAGGGTGAGCCTGAGGATACCGCTTGTGACAAGGTCATCGAGAAGGTAAAGAAGGCCGGCTACAAGAAGGTCATCCTGCGCCCGCTGATGGTCGTTGCCGGTGACCATGCCCACAACGACATGGCAGATGCAGACGATCCGGAATCCTGGGTAAGCCAGTTCACCGCTGCCAAGGCATTTGACAGTGTGGATTGCCAGATCACAGGTCTGGGCGAGATCAAGGCCATCCAGGAGATGTACGTTGACCACGCCAAGGATGCGATCAACAAGTAAATGGGGATGTTCAGACAATTAGCTTTGAAGGGGCGGCTGCTGGTGATCTGCCTGCTGCTGCTCTCCCTGGGAACCGTGCTTTGTGCCTGCAGCGGCGGTACACAAAGCCCTGCGGAGAAGGCGGGCCTGACAGATGGTCAGTACACCGCAACGTTCACCACGGACAGCAGTATGTTCCACGTGAACGAGTCAAAGAACGACCAGGGAATCCTCACCGTGAAGGATGGCCAGATGACCATCCATGTGACGCTGCAGTCCAAGCGCATCACCAATCTGTTCTACGGAAAGAAGAAAGACGCGCAGAAGGATGGAGCGGAGCTCATCCAACCGACAGAGGATCAGGTTACCTACGACGATGGGTACAAGCAGACCGTCTACGGGTTCGATATCCCGGTGCCGGCCATCGACCAGGAGTTCGATGTGGCGCTGATCGGGACCCACGGCAACTGGTACGACCACAAGGTCAAGGTGACAGATCCGAAGCCATTGCAGGAGTGAGTACGGGCGATGAGTCCGGAATATAATTTAAGTAAGGTATTTCCACAGAAGAGGCTGTCCCGCGCGGGCAGCCTTTTCTGGTCTTTGTTCAAAAAAACATTGCAATCAAGGGGAATTTGTTATAGAGTAATAAGGTAAAGTTTATGTAAGGAGATTAACCATGAAGAAACAGAAAAAGAGGAATGTTATCGTAGGACAATCCGGAGGTCCTACCGCGGCCATCAACTCGTCTCTGGCGGGTGTGTACAGAACCGCGAAAGAAAGAGGATATAACAAGGTATACGGCATGATCCACGGCGTGCAGGGACTGTTGCAGGAGAGGTACATCGACCTGTCCAAGCACATCCAGACAGGCCTGGACGAGGAATTGCTGAAGAGGACCCCGGCGGCGTACCTGGGTTCCTGCAGATACAAGCTGCCGGAGATCCACGAGGATCAGAAGACCTTTGAGAAGATATTCCGTATTCTGGACGATCTGGAGATCGATTGTTTCATCTATATTGGCGGAAACGATTCCATGGATACCATCAAGAAACTGTCTGACTATGCGCTGGTGTTCGGTTCCAAGATCCGCTTCATCGGCTGCCCCAAGACCATCGACAACGATCTGGCGCTCACCGACCACACGCCGGGATACGGCTCCGCCGCCAAGTACATCGGTACCTCCGTCAAGGAGGTCATCCGCGACAGCTGGTCCCTGGAGACAGAACACGGCCAAGTGATCGTGGTGGAGATCATGGGAAGAAACGCCGGATGGCTCACAGGGGCGTCGGCTTTGTCCAAGGGCGAGGACTGCGACGGACCGGACGCCATCTACCTGCCGGAGGTACCCTTTGATATGAAGAAGTTCCTGGACCACACCAGAGAACTGCTGCAGAAGAAGGCCTCCGTGGTTATCTGCGTTTCCGAGGGAATCAAGACCGCTGATGGCAAATACGTTACAGAGGAAGAAGGTTCCCCGGTCTACACCGACGCATTCGGCCACAAGCAACTGGCGGGTACCGCAGCGTATCTCTGCCGCCGTGTCTCTGAGGAAATCGGCTGCAAGACTCGCGCCATCGAGTTCAGCTCCCTGCAGCGGGCAGCCAGCCATTTCGTGTCCAGGATCGATATTTTGGAGGCCTATGAGGTAGGCGGTGCTGCCATGAAAGCCGCCGACGAGGGCTACAGCGGCCAGATGGCTGTCATCATCCGGACTTCCGATGATCCGTACCAGGCAGGCACCGAGGTCAAGGATGTCCACAAGATCGCTAATGACGAGAAGCTGGTGCCGCGTGATTGGATCAACAAGGAGGGGAACAACGTAACGGATCGTTTTGTCAGCTACGTGCGTCCGCTGATCCAGGGCGATGTCCAGCCCATCATGGTAGATGGCATCCCACGCCACCTCTACGTCCCCGGTTTCCAGGAGATGATGTAAATATTCTGTGAGATCTGCAAACCTTACGGTGTAAGCGCCGTAAGGTTTTTTGTGTTGCGCCGGCATGACAGGCCCGCTCCCGACCGGAGTTCCATGCAAAACGAGGGTATAGACGATCTGCATGGAACTATTTGCGACCGAAGTTCCATGCAAAACAGGGATAAAGCGATCTGCATGGAACTATTTGCGTCCAGAGTTCCATGCAAAACAGGGATATGGACGATCTGCATGGAACAACCACTCCAAAACAGATCGTTAATAGGCGATATAAACGAAACAGCGGCGTTTCTCTCTCCAGAGAAATAGACCGTTCCAATTCCACAAATCAACTGTATATATCTGTCTGGATTGTGGTATAATACGAATACGGGTAATTGCAAGACCCGCAAGGGGAAGAATAGACAGTTCTTTTGGAGGAGAGAATGAGCTACGTAGATAATATGACCGATCTCGGTGACAAAGTCATGGGCAGAGTCTCCAGCGCCATCGATCAGGAAGATTTCAGCGGCCTGGCAGACGGGATCCGGGAGGATTTTCGGGTGTTCGCCGATGACCTGAAGGCACAGGGGTTCAACTTCGGCAAGACTCCTGCGGGGCCTAGATATGACATCAACGATCTGGATCACAGCAATAACAGTCCCAAGGTGGATTTTGGGTGCGGCAGCCACGCGCAGGCGCAGTCTCGCCCCAAGCCGCATGCACAAAGCCAGCCGCATGCACAAAGCCAGGCGCAGTCTCGCCCGCAAGGGCAGCAGGCAGGCGCCGCCTTTAACAACGCTCGCCCGCAAGGACAGCAGGCAGGCGCCGCCTTCAACAACGCTCGCCCGCAAGGGCAGCAGGTCAAACCCCAGTACCAGTCCAAGGCCAGACCCCGGTATGGTCGTCCCTATGCAGGCCCCGTGCCTTTCATGCTGAGGACACCGGGGAAGGGAAATAACATCGGGCTTTGTGGTGTTGGGATCGTAGGCATGCTGATGATGCTTGCTTCCCTGACAGAGGAGGGCGTCATCTCCATGGACAACCTGGCGGGGCTGGGCGTGCGCGCGGCCTTTCTGCTGGGATTTCTGATTTTGTTCGGCATCGGATTCGTCGGGAAGGGAATCACCGACACCTTCTATAAATATGCGTCCATCATCGGGCGAGAGGAGTACATCGACATCAAGGACCTGGCAAAACACGCCGGCGAGTCAGAGAAGACAGTCCGCAAGAACCTGGAACGAATGATCAAACGGAGAATGCTGCCCCATGCTACTTTTGATGACAGCGGCAAGACGCTGATCCTCAGTTCCAAGGCCTACAAACAGTATACCCAGGCCAAGGAGGCCAGCGAAAGCGCCAAGCGGAAACAGGCAGAAGTCGGGAAGAATCTGGAGTCCATGGATCCCGCCCTGGCCGCTCAGGTGCGCGGCATCCTTTCCGAGGGGGACGTCTTCCTGGGGGATCTGGCCAATGCCCAGGCCCGGGTCAAAGATCCAGAGATGAAACGGCGACTCACCGAGCTGGAGCAGGTGGTCTCCCGGATCTTCGACAGGGTGCAGGAGGCACCGGGCAGCGCACGTACCCTTCGCCGGTTCATGAACCAGTATCTGCCCACCACCCGTAAGCTGATCAACGCCTACATCGACATCGAGAACCAACCGGTGGAAGGCGAGAATATCAGAGATACCAAGCAAGAGATCGAAGGGGCGATGGACACCATCAACAACGCCTATGTGGTGCTTCTGGACAGCCTTTATCAGGATGTGGCCTGGGACGTATCGGCGGACATCTCCGCCATGAAGACCATGTTCCAGCAGGACGGTCTGATGGAGGACGGCATGCACAAAGCAAATCCTTTCGAGGGAATCGTAAGCAACGAGGAGGTTAACAATGGAAAATAAGATTGATGACATCAAAACACCACAGCTTGTGATCGATAAGGGCGAGACGCCGCAGGTCGAGGGCATGACAGAGATTCCGCAGGCACCGAGTTTTCCGGTGGTCGCTGAGGAGCAGAAGTCGGACGAGTCTGGGTTATCCCGTCTGGAAGATTCCCTGACTGAGAAGGAACTGGCACAGGTGGAGAGCTTTGTGCCGCAGATCGACGTTTGCGACACCGCCGCGGTGATGAACTACGGCGCCGGCACCCAGAAGAACATCGCCGAGTTTGCCAACAAGACCCTGGCCAACGTGAAGACCAAGGACATGGGTGAGGTGGGGGCGATGATCACCACGCTGATGGGGGAACTGAAGAGCCTGGACGACCCGGAGGACGAGGGCGGGTTCTTTGGGTTCTTCCGCAAGAAGAAAGACAAGCTGGAGACGTTGAAGGCCAGATACAACAAGGTCGAGACCAACGTCACCACCATCGAGAACGAACTGGACGCGCGCCAGACGCAGCTCATGAAGGACTCTGCCATGCTTGACCAGATGTACGAGGTCAACATGACGTATTTCAAGGAATTGACCATGTATATCGTGGCCGGTAAGAAGAAACTGGAGCAGGTGCGCACAGAGCAGCTGGCGGCGCTGGAGGAGAAGGCGCGGCAGACCGGCGCCCCGGAAGATGCCCAGGCGGCGAAGGACCTGGCGGCGCAGTGCGAGCGTTTTGAGAAGAAGCTGTTCGACCTGACCACCACCCGGACCATTGCCATGCAGACGGCACCGCAGATCCGCATGGTGCAGGCGGCGGACAACGAGATGGCAGAGAAGATCCAGTCCACCATCGTGAACACCATCCCGCTCTGGAAGAACCAGATGATCATCGCTCTGGGCGTGGAGCACTCAACCCAGGCAGCCAAGGCCCAGAAGGCGGTCTCCGATATGACCAACGAACTGCTGAAGAAGAACGCGGACGCGCTGGAGATGGCCACCGTGGAAGTCGCCAAGGAGTCCGAGCGCGGTATCGTGGATATCGAGACGCTGCAGCACACCAACCAGAAGCTCATCGATACGCTGGATGAGGTGCTGCGGATCCAGAAGGAAGGCAAGGATCGCCGTGCTGCCGCAGAGACAGAGCTGGCCGCTATCGAGAATCAGCTGAAGGCCAAGCTTCTGGAGGCAGCCCAGGCTTCGAAGTAGCGATTATTTTACGAAAGGGGAGAGGATATGGACACTTACACAAAGCAAATCAAGCAGAGGAGCATATGGGTCGGCATCCTGCTCACGATCATCACCTGCGGGATCTATTATCTTTACTGGATCTTTGTTCTGACGGACGATTGGAACCTCATCACGGAAGCACAGGGACAGCGGCCGGGGACAACTCCGGGACTGGTGGTGATCCTGACCCTGATCACCTGTGGACTCTACGGGATCTACTACTGGTACTATCTGTCCAAACGGGTCGCTCGGGTGGCAGACCGCAACGGCAACGCCCTGGAGGATGACACGCTGCTTTGTGTGATCCTGTGCCTGTTCGGCCTGGGGTTCATCTCCGCTGCCATTCAGCAGAACAACCTGAACATGTTCGTGGATTACGGGATGTAAGGCGCGGGAGAGATGCGGTTGAAATGATCGTGTCGAATGCCGCAGGCAGCCAAAAGGATTTTGCATAGTATTGCCCAGAAACCCTACGGGAATGAGTACAGATATTTGTTCTTAATCCTGTAGGGTTTCTGAAACGATGGGAAAACCATGTGTGGATGCCCTTATGCTATTAATCGCTAATATTAGCGATTAATAGCATAAGGGCACGGAGGAAGGTATGAGGGCGCCTTTTAGGAACAGCAAGGAGAACGTGATGAAAAAGATAACTGGATTCGGTAACTGGCGCCTTCAGTATGTAATAACGGAAGAGAGGAAGGAGGCAGGCCACGGAGAAGGTCACCGTGCAGGCGAGGTCACGAGTGAGGTCACGATCGTCCGCGCCGTAACCTGTGACCGGCACGCGGTCCTGCCGGAGGCGCTGCCCGTCGGCCTGTCTGAATCAGTTGGACAGAAGAATGGCAGGGCCCCCATGTCACCCATGCTGCCGGTGGTGAAGATCGCCGGGCATGCTTTGTCCGCGGACCCATGGGATACAAGCGATGTGGCGGGGGTCCAGGAGATCGAGATCACGGACGGAACTCCCCCGGTGGAGGAGGACCAGTGGAGCAACCGTCAGATGCTGTCCTTGCGGCTTCCGGAGGGGATCCGGGAGGTGGGCGATTATGCTTTTCTCAACTGCAGGAGCATGCAGCGAATTGAGCTGGCGGATCGGGAGATCAGCTGGCAGAGGGCGTGTTTCATGAACTGCCGGGCTTTGCAGCAGGTCGTGCTCCGGCGACAGCGGATGGAACTGGACGGTACGAATATGGCGTTTTTTGTGGGGGAGACCACCGGAGAGATGGAGGTGGTGGTCCGGGCCGGGCGCGAGGAAGCGCGGCTGGTCTTCCCGGACTATCTGGAGCTTTACACGGAAAACAACGAGGCCCGTCAGTTCGACTACACCATCGAGGGGGCGGGCTACCCCTACAGACACGTGTTTCGGGACAAGCGTCTCAGCTGGCACGACTATGACGGGCTTTGGAAGGCCTATCTGGGCCGGGAGACAGACCTGGCCCGGGCGGCCCGAATGGCCTGGTACCGGGTTAGCCGCCCGGTAGAGCTGACGGCGGAGCACCGAGAGTCCTATCTGGAGTACGTGAAAGATCATTTTTCGGAACTGGCGGAGCACCTTCTGGAAGGCGGGAGCATGGAGGCCGGAGCGGGTATTGACGCGGCAGGCAGCGGTGAGCTGGCCCTGTTGGTGCGCCTCGCCGCCCCGGACGCTTCGCTGCTTGCTGCGGCGGCCGAAACCGCCCGCCGCCTGGGCCGTACCGACTGTCTGGCAGTCCTGATGGAGGAAGAACACAAGCAGGCTCCGGCGCCCTCCGGGCGCCGGAAGACCTACGAACTGTAAAGGCTGGTGTATCCGATGGCAGAGAAAAACTATGATAGGATCGGTGGCGAGATTCTCGCCGCCGCCAGAAACGAACTATATATGGCCATGCCGTTCATGGATGTGGCCCTCAGTACGCTGGCCCTGGTCCCGGCAGGGGGCGCGTCGCCGGAGGGCGAAGGTGCGACGCAGGAGGGCGCCGTCCCCACCATGGCTACGGACGGCGCCGCCCTGTACTATAATGGGCGGTGGCTGGGGCGCCAGTTCGTGCGGGCGCCCCAGCTGGTCAACCGGGGGTATCTGCATGTGGTGTTTCATTGCATGCTCCGCCATATCTGGAAGGCCAGAGGAAAGGATCCCTACCTGTGGGACCTGGCCTGCGATACGGCGGTGGAAGCCCTGATGGACGAGCTGCATTACCCGTGTATCCAGTCAGAATTTGTGCCACTGAAGAAACAGTTCATCGCGGAATGCGCCTCGGAGATGAAGGTGGTCACTGCGGAGGGGGTCTACCACCGCTTGCTGCGGATGGAGATGGCGCCCCGGGAAGTAGCGACGTTGCGGCAGGCGTTTCTGGTGGATGACCACGGGCTTTGGGTGCCGGAGGAGCAGCAGGAGCAGCAGAAACGGGAGGAGCAAGACAAGAATTGGTCAGATATCGGTGAGCGCTCCAGGACGGCTGCGGAGACGGTGATGGCTGGACGGGGCACCGGTGGAGAGACCGTGGCAGACCAGATCAGGGTGGCCATGCGGGATGACGTGGATTACCGGAAGTTCCTGCGGCGTTTTGCGGCGCCTCGGGAGATCATGGAGGTGGATCCGGACAGCTTTGATTATATTTTTTATACGTACGGGCTGCAGCTCTACGGGAACATGCCCCTGGTGGAACCGCCGGAAACCAAGGAGGAAAAGCGCATCGAAGACCTGGTGATCGCCGTGGACACGTCCATGTCCACTTCGGGGGCGCTGGTAAAGGAATTTCTGGCATGTACCTGGGCGATCTTGCGGAGTACGGAAACTTTTACGCGAAAGGTGAACATCCGCATCATTCAGTGTGATGATCGGGTGCGCGCGGACGATCCGGTATATGATATGGAACAGCTGGCAGAGTACATGGAACACTTTCGGTTGGAGGGCGGGAGCAGCACGGATTTTCGTCCGGTGTTCGCCCACGTGGACAGTCTGGTGAAGGGCGGAGCATTCTCCTCCCTGCGGGGACTGATCTATTTTACCGACGGGATGGGTATCTACCCGAAGAAACGGCCAAACTACGATGTGGCTTTTGTGCTTCTGGAGGAACCGCCGGCATCGGTGAAGATCCCGGCCTGGGCCATCAAACTGGTTCTGGAGCTGCCGGATCTGCGGGCCGCCCGCGACCGACTGGAGGAGGAAGAACCGGAGCTCATCGACTGGGACGAACTGCCGCGAACCTAGCGATGGCGGCGACCGTGCGAGGGCAGCGATCGTGCGATGCTGGCGGCCTGCCGCGTGCACAAAGCTTTGTGCGAGGGCGCGCACGTGTGGTTGAAAAACCGTGTGGCATTAATCGCTAATATTAGCGATTAATAGCATATGGCTTGCGGAGAGCAGAGATAACCAGATGACGAGAATCGACATAATAAGGAGATAATAGATATGGCGATGAATATCAAGCAGGCGAAGCAGCAGATCGAAGACACGCTTCGTGCCTATCTGACGAAAGACGAGCTGGGGAACTATCTGATCCCCACCATCCGGCAGCGACCGGTGCTGCTGATGGGGCCGCCGGGCATCGGTAAGACGCAGATCATGGAGCAGATCGCGGCGGACACCGGGGTGGGGCTGGTGGCCTACACCATCACCCACCATACCAGGCAGAGCGCCATTGGCTTACCGTATATAGAGCATCGGACATATGACGGGCAGGAGGTGCCCATCACCGAATACACCATGAGCGAGATACTGGCTTCCGTTTACGATTTGATGGAGCAGACTGGTGTTCGGGAGGGGATTTTGTTCCTGGACGAGATCAACTGCGTATCGGAAACGCTGGCGCCGGTGATGCTCCAGTTCCTCCAGTGCAAGACATTTGGGAATCGGAGCATGCCAGAGGGATGGCTTATCGTGGCGGCGGGCAATCCGCCTGAGTACAACCGCAGTGCCCGGGAGTTCGACGTGGTCACCCTGGACAGGGTCAAGCGCATCGACGTGGAGGAGGATCTCGGCGTCTGGAAGGAGTACGCCCGCGCAAAGGGTGTTCATGGCGCGGTGATCAGCTATCTGGATATCAAGAAAGAAAACTTCTACCGGCTGGAAAACACCCAGGACGGGATGCGATTTGCCACCGCCAGAGGCTGGGAGGATCTCAGCGAGCTGATCCTGGCCTACGAAAAACTCGGCCTTCGTGTGGACCGCACGGTGATCGAGCAGTACATCCAGATGCCGGAAATTGCAAAAGATTTTGCCGCCTACCTGGATCTCTATTATAAGTATCAGCGGACCTATCATGTGGAGGAAGTATTGAGCGGCAGCTGGGAAAAAGTTGCGCTTACCCAGCTGCGGTCGGCACCTTTTGACGAGAAACTATCCGTTATGGGCCTTCTGGTGTCGCGTCTTTCGGAGTTGGCGGGGCAGACCCGCCGGCAGGAAGCGCTGGCTGATGCCGTGTTCGCCGACCTGAAAACTTTCAGGGGACGCCTGGAGGGCGTTCCCACGGGCGAACCTGCTGCCAGTACGCACCAGCCGGAACCCCTGCCTTTGTTGGACGGCATCGCCGAGGAACGGCGGCGCCAATGGAAACGCGCCGCCGCTGCCGGCCAGCTCAGTAAGGAAAGAAAGGAACAGATCCAGAGGGAGATCCAGGTTTTGGAAGAGATCATGGACGGCCTCCGGGAGAAGGAAGAGGACGGGAAGGCTTTGTGCCGCGAGGAGGCGATGGAGGTCGCGCGGGAGACGATGGCGGCTGTCAGTGACCGTAGAAAGGCGTTGGCTGACCAGACCGGGGCGTGCTTTGACAACACCTTCCGCTTCCTGGAGGAGGCGCTGGGACAGGGCCAGGAGATGGTTATGTTTGTCACCGAGATCACCGCCGGCGCGGATACCAGCTGGTTCGTGGAGAATTTCGGGTGCGAGGCGTATTATCGGCACAACAAGGAGCTGTTGTTTGATGACGTGCGGGCGCGCATCCGGCGGGAATTGGAGTAGGATGGCAGTTGGGTGCACAGAGACGACCGTGCACTCCCGGATCAGCAAAGGGCAGCATGGTGAGAGAACGGCATCCGAGGGGCTTTATAACCGGAATGTTGAGATCTCGGAAATGTTCGTATTTCAATGATTATTGGCTTTTTGTCCAAAAATAGAAAATGGTTTACTGTACTATAGTGCGAAATGATAGAATTGTCTGTTTTTTCTTGACTCACAAATAATATGATGCTATAATTACCATAAAGTTAAGCCGACATCATTTCGGTATAATTACGATTATAAACAGATTGTCTTCGGTATTAGACGCAACAGGGTTAGGGCTTTGACTAAGGATACTAGAGAAGAGAGTCCTTTTGGTGTCTAATTAAAAGATGAGAAAGACGTTGGGTAAAGGGAGTATGAGCGTATTCAATAAGAAAAAGACAGCCGGGATGCCGGAGGGTAAGGCTGACAAGCCCCTGTCCAAGCTGAAGCGGAAGGAACTCCTGGAGATCATGCTGGCCCAAGGCAGAGAGATCGACCGGCTGCGGGAGCAGAACGCTGAACTGGAGGCCAAGTTGGCCAGTCGTGAAATCGATTTCAGCGAGATCGGATCGCTCGCACAGGCATCTCTGGAGATCACAGGTATCTTCAAGGATGCAGAGGAAGCCGCCGTTACCTACCTGGAGAATATCAGGAGGAAGTATGAGCGGGATGAGTAGCGAGCGTGAGGTCATGGAAACGCTGGTGAACACTGCCACGGCGCAGGCACAGGATCCTCAGAAGGAGGTAGAGCTTCCGGCGACCGCAGATATACAGACCGCCTACGAGAAGGTCCTCTACCGATACAATCTCAAGCAGTCTATCGTCAGTACGACCAACATTCTGATCGTGGTCGCCGCCATCGCGGTGCTGATTTCCATGTTGCTTCTGCCGGTGCTGCGGATCTACGGCCAGTCCATGAACGCCACACTAACCAGCGGCGAACTGGTGGTGGCCGTGAAGGGATCCAGTTTCCAAACAGGCGATGTGATCGCCTTCTACTATAACAACAACGTGCTGGTGAAGAGAGTGATCGCCAACTCTGGTGATTGGGTAGACATAGATCTCGATGGAAATGTCTTTGTGAACCAACAGCGGATCGATGAGCCTTATCTCGATCATAAGGCGTTTGGAGAGCCGGATATCGACTTTCCGTACCAGGTTCCGGATGGCAGGGTGTTCGTGCTCGGAGACAACCGCTCCGTATCTATTGATTCACGACACCTGGCGGTTGGATGCGTAACGTCAGAGCAAATAGTCGGAAAAATCGTTTTCCGGATATGGCCACTGACAAAGCTCGGACCGGTTCACTAAATATGATTATAAGCCCGCGGACTCTGAGGGGAGGTTCCGCAGACTCATAATACCGTACTCGCTGCGGATATCAGCAGGGGGAATCAACTTTGCCCTTCGGGGCATCCACTATGGCCGCAAGGTCACTAACAAGATGGGCCGTTTGGCCATAGTATCATGCCTTGAAAGGCAAGAAAGGAAGGCATTTATGAAACATATTAAGAAAGTGATAACACTGTTTCTTGCATTAGCAATGATGCTTGCCATGAGCAGTGTTACGTTCGCAGCTGATGGCGATTTGACTGTTGACGCAAAAGTAACGGTCAGTGGGTTTGAAGAAGGCGACACCGTAACTGCTTACCAGTTTATTACTTGGGATGCAGAAAACAACAATTGGAAAGTTGCAGAGGGAGTTGGACTGACTCTTGATCAGATCACAGACGGCCTGACAAAGGAAGAACTCGCAACACTTGCAAGCCACACAGACAAGATGACGGCAGCTACAGGCACAACTACTGGCACAACTTGGGAAAAGACTTGCGGCACAGTTGAAACAGCAGGTTCCTATCTGGTTCTTGTAACTGCTAATGATGCATCCCACATTTACAACCCGGCTGTAGTATCTGCAGACTTCGATGGCACAAATTCGGCCGCGGTTAATTTGAGTGAGGATACAGCAAACATTAAGAAGCAAAATGTTACTGTTGAAAAGGAAGCAAACAACGCTCCGGATGACTATGACGTGCAGGTTGGCGACATCGTTCCGTTTACAGTAACAGTCACTGTTCCTCAGTACAATACGAACTGGACAGAGCCGTATTTCGCAGTATCCGATACACTTTCCAGCGGTTTGACAATTGCGGATGGCCATACTCCAGTTGTTAAAAATGGTACCAAAACACTCGTCAAAGACACAGACTATACTTTGACAAAAGGATCCGCAGGCCAGGATGGCTTCACTATCACCTTTACTGAAAACTATCTGAAGGAAAATGCTTCTGCATCACTTACAATCGAATACTCCGCTCTTGTTGGCGAAGGAGTTAAGGACACATCTCAGGTTCACGAAGAGAAGAATAAAGTAAAACTGGAGTTCTCGAACAATCCTTCAGATTCAAGTAAACACAAGAAAAAAGAAGTTGAAACTCACCACTACACCTTCGCTATTGATGCTAACAGACTTGGTGAAGGCTCTCAAAAGACAAATGAACTTATCAAGGTAGGCGTTGATAAGAATGGAAATCCAATTACACAGTATAACGAGAAGGAGTCTATGCCAACGGGTGCCAGTCCTCTTGCTGGCGCTACATTCAAGCTCACTGGAGTAGGTCCTAACAACACACCAAATGGATTCGAGCAGACATTTACAACTCAAGCTGATGGAAGAATAACTTTCAACAACCTCGAAGTCGGTACATATCAGCTTGAAGAGACAAAAGCTCCTGCGGGATATACAAAGGATACTACAGGACCTCACACAGTAAAGATTGAAGCAGAATACAATGCCGATTCTACGCTTAAGAACTACACCATCACGATCGATGGAACAGCTACCTCCACATATACAGCAACAACAAGTGAAAGTACAACAACATATGAGGCTCCAGCGAATGGAAACCCTGTATTCCCGATCAACAACAAGAAGGGAGCAGAACTCCCATCCACAGGTGGTATGGGTACCACGATCTTCTACATCCTGGGCGCTCTGCTCGTTGTTGGATGCGGAATAGTCCTTGTTTCAAGAAGAAGAATGAACAAGAACAAATAGTTTAAACATCTCGTTTAAACTTAAACGAAGGTTAATTGCCGGGTGGGAGCGTTTGCCCCTGCCCGGCATGAAGACATTAATCGATTCTAAATGAAATCCCCTCATTTAATTCTTTTTATTAAAGATATTGAATTAAAAAAGTTGTCGGACCTGCGGAAACCGATCGATCACCGGACAGTTATGCACATGATGGATCCTTTTCCGGAAGTCCGAGCATTCAGAAAGCTCAGACCCGAGCTGGATAACAGATGAAAGATATAAAGGTGTAGTGTAGAAAAACGATGAGAGAGTGGATTAAGCGAAATCTTTTAACGGTAGTCTTGACTGCCGGTATGCTAATAGGAATCAGCTTATTGCTCTACCCATCTGTAGCAAATTACTGGAACGGGTTTCATCAGGCCAGAACCATCATGGAATATACCCAGGTGGTTTCCTCGATGGACAAGGATGACTACAAGAATATCCTTCGTGATGCTAGGAAATACAACAAAAGGCTATCAAAGACCGGCTTTCGGTGGTCTATGTCCGATGCTGAGCGTCGCGATTACGAGAGACAGCTTAAGGTTAAGGGCACAAAAGCTATAGGCTATATAAGTGTCCCGAAGTTGCATATCAGGCTTCCGTTGATGCATGGTACTGATGAAAAGGTGTTGCAGACTGCGATAGGCCATCTCGAGCAGACATCGCTACCGGTGGGAGGCAAAGGAAGCCACTGCGTCATATCAGGACATCGTGGTCTTCCGTCATCACGGCTTTTTACAGACATAGACAAGATCAAAGAAGGCGACACGTGGACCATAACGGTACTCAATGAGACTCTCACATATGAATGTGACCAGGTGCGGATTGTCTTGCCGAATGATCTATCAGATCTGAAGATAGAAAAAGGCAAGGATCTGTGCACCCTGATCACTTGTACACCATACGGTGTAAACACACACAGATTGCTGGTGCGCGGGCACAGGGTGCCCAACGCGAATGGCTCGGCGGATGTCACAGCAGATGCCATCCAGATAGAGCCGATATTCATAGCGCCGTTCCTGGCGGGAGCGATGTTGCTGATACTGCTGATATTATTGCTTATATCGACTAGACGCGCGAAGCGTATGGGACCGGAAGAATATATATCGAAATACTTCGAAGAGAAGGGACTCAAGAAATGAAGATGAACAGAGACACAATCCCAAAGACAGCCGGTGCGCTGCTGCTGTCACTGCTGCTGGCGGTCACTATGGTCTTTGCCATGCCGCAACAGGCAATGGCTGATGGCGGTAACGCCACGGTCACACTTGGTAAGGTCAAGGGCCTTTCTGCCGGTACGGAATTCGAGTTCGAGATATTCAAAGTCGGGCATTATACCAATACTGGCGCGTTCGCGCTTGACGACGCGGTCAAGGATGCCCATGTGAAGCTCGATTACAAGAAGGACGACGCAGAGGGCTGGCTCGCTTCGGCATGGTCTCTCGCAGAGTATATCGACAACAACGGGATCGAGCTTGAGTCACTGGGCAAGTATAACCTAAAACCGGGCGAATCATTCACAAAAGAAGGGCTCGTGGATGGTCTCTATCTGGTTAAGAGTAAGACAGTGAGGGACAGCAAGAGCGAACTCACCAACTGGACTCCTCGTCCGGTCTATATTGCGATTCTCGGTGGCGACAGTACCATCACACTCGACAACAATGTCGTTATCAAGATCGTCAGAACCGCGGTCACGATCAACCACAGAGTCACGAAGATATGGTCGATTCCTTCGGGAAAGGAAAAATCCGCCAAACCTTCGGAGATCAATGTAAACATCCGTTACGGCGGCAAGATCATCGACACCATCAAGCTCAACTCCGGCAACAACTGGACATATGCCTGGAGTTCTGAAGAAGATGGGGATAAATACAAGTACATCAGTGAGGACGGAGATAAAGAAGTCAGGTTTACTCCGGCAAACAATAGCCACAAGTGGACCTGTGACGAGATCTTTACGGAGAAGAGCTTCCGGGAAGCGTACGGAAGGGCTCCGAGCAAGGACGAGGCAGCGGCTCTCGCCAAGCTCAACAAGTGTTTCACCGTAGAGGTGCTGGCCGACACAGTTGCGGCCTATGAGGTGGACGATCCGGTCACACAGAAGGCGCAGGTGACACAGCATCGAATCAAGAACACTTATGTGCCGTCGAAGACACCACCTGAGAAGCCAGATACCGGCGACGAGACCAATATCAGGCTGTGGGCAGGCGCGCTGGCAGTTGCGGCAGTGTTGCTCATTGTGATCTTCGTATACAGATGGAGGAGAAAAGAGAAATAAAAGCAGGTGATGACTACAAAAAACAGAAAAAATCCCCTGGTCAGATGGATCCTCGTGCTGTTGATACTGGCCGTGGCAGGGTATGCAGGGTACAGGGTCCTGCAGGTCAGGCAGGCAGACAGAGATGCTGATGCCGTACTTGCGGTCATGTATAAGCAGATACCGAACCTCGGAGTGGATACGGGGGTTTCCACGGGAGTTGGACAAGACCCGATGTTGACTTTGTCCATAAACAACATCGATATAGTGGGATGCCTTGAGATCCCTTCTATAGATCTCATGGCTCCGGTAACGGTTGCTGGAGAAGAGAAGGAAGGGTTTGTCTCCTTTGTGAGCGGGTCACCGATAAAAGGAAAACTGATGCTTGAGGGCGACAAAGGAACCACTCTCCAGAAGCTTACCAAGGTTCAACCAGAAGCGGTTGTAGCTTTTACCGACATCGAAGGGATACGTTACAACTACAAAGTAACTACCCAATACAACCTCAAGAATTGGGACGAGGGCTACAATGACCTGATGATCTGTTACAGAACCAATGACAAGACGAGGTTTTTACTGGGGTGCGCCAGGGCCGAATAAGAAAGTATAGTTCTCTGGCTATGGGAAGACAGAAAGATCAACTGTGAGGGGATCGAGACAAAGAGATGTGAAGGGGGATGCGAATCGCGATAAACCACGAGGTGGAAGGTTGTCTGCATAGCAGTTCCATTCAAACGTTGGGACCAGGCAGACGGTTACCAGCTCTGCCTCCGTCACAAGAGTGACAAGAAAACAGTTTTGTAGCAGGATTTGTGATTAACCAGTAAGGGAAAGACTTCAAGTAAAGAACGAGTGAGGCCTGGTATGAAATACAATGATAGCAGATGGAGTAGCCGTCCATGGAAGAAAGCATTTTCTACGGTGCATTACAAGAGAGGGCTGACGATATTGTTGGCAGTGGCAGTTCTTCTTGTCATATCGTATACTCTCATCCTGCCAGCCAGCACTCTCACCGCTGACCAAGCAAACGAGCAGGGCGGTGTTGATGTGCCTCAGGAGGAACTCCAGATTGCGGAAGAGGGCGATGCTGCGGACGACGAATCCGAGCACAAAGCTTTGTCCAAGAAAGAGAAGAAAGAGAAGGAAGAGAAGGAAGAGAAGGAAGAGAAGGAAGAGACTGTTGACTCCCTGGCCTATGAAGGTGAGGGCTATGTCGTCCGGATCGAGAATGCCGATCTGGCGGCTGATACTTCCCTGAATGTGAAGGAGATCCGGGAGGACAGCGACAAGTCCAAGGAGCGCAAGGCCTACAAGCGCTACTACAAGGATGCGCTTGAGGCTGTACAGAAAGAGAAGGGCGGCAAGGATATTGCCGGTCTTTCTGTTGCAAAATTTTATGACATTACACTGGATGCGGACGGTCAGGAGATCCAGCCGGATCAGGCCGTGGACGTGACCATCGCCTACGACAAAGCGCTGGCACTGGAGGATCAGAAAAACCTCCGGGTCATCCACTTCCGCGAAGATCCCGAGACCGGCGAAGTGACGCCGGAAGTCCTGGATCGCAAGGACGTGGCGCTTGATCTGAACAAGAATGGAAAGTTGAAGAAAGCCGCGTTTCAGGCGGAGAGTTTCAGCGTATATGCCGTGGTGTATACGGTGGATTTCCACTGGGATGTGGACGGCGAGAAGTTCCAGTACAGCATTCCGGGGGGCGGATTCGTCTCCTTCCGGGATTTGGTGAAGGCGCTTGGCATCGTGAAGGACGACAAAGCCACGGACGCGGACGAGGTGCAGCAGCTGCTGGACCAGATCGAGAAGATCGAGTTCTCCAAGCCTGAGCTTGTCAGCGTCAGCAAGGTGGAGGAAGACACCACCGTAGGGGCTCTGAAGGAGGCCCTGGGTTTGGAGTGCGAGTATTCCGCTGACCTGACCAAGGCGCAGATCGCAGAGATCGACGTCCAGAAGGCCAAGGCCGGGGACTGGGCCCTGATCGCGCTGAAGCCGTTTACGACCGACGAGACCCTGACCGTGACCATGAAGGACGGGGCAAAATGGGAAGTGAAGGTGACGGATGCCTCTTATACTGCGACGAAAATAACTGATCTCGACGGAAAGACAGGAGCATTGGTCAATAACAACGGCTATAATAACGGCTATAATAACATATGGCTTCATAACGCGCTTCAGAGCAGTGCCCATACGACCTATGGCAGGCTTAACGCGATTGAAGTCACGATCACTGATGGAAAGATAGATACTACCAGCGGTTCTTTGACGGAATGGACATTCCAAAAGGTCGAGGGAACGAATGACCAATACTATATTAGTGCGTCTGAGAATGAATATCTGAACATTAACTCCTCGGGTCTTTTTGTGACCTCTAATCCACAGGCGTTAGTTGTTCAGAGGGACAGTAACAACCGTATTCGCATTCATTTAGAAGATACCGACAACTTGGGACGCAATACAGCAGTGAACTGTGTTTACAATTCGACAGCCAATGGATACGGTACATACAAAGATAACCGGATGGGCAATCCCGGCGAGTGGTTTGATTTCTACGAGGTGGAAGAGGTCTTCCCTGTCACCCTTCATTTTGTGAAGGAAGATGGAACGCCATTTGCTGCCGGGGAAGTAACCTATGCTGACGGTACTCCCGTTGCGTATGCCGATGGCAATTTCAAAGTCGATCCTTCTAAAGTGGTGGTTGGCAGCGACGGTGTGATCGACCTGAACCAGTTCAAGGTCAACGGCAATACTCTGTCGAATACGCATAAGAGTACAATTGCCAATATGACGTCTACTAATAGAGATGATCATCCGCATACTATTATTGGAAATGAACTTAGATGGAACAACGGTACGCTGCAATACAAACTGTATTATACTAGCACAGATAAGGCAAAATGGGCCTGGTTTGATGTGGGATATGAGGCACGGGACTGGGATTCTAACAGCGGAAATCCATCAAATCCGGGAAGAGTTGCCGATAATGATTCCAATCCGCTGGATTATTATCTGGTCTACAGCCCTGATCCTTCAAGCAGCTCCGGTGGCGGGCAGGGGGGATCATCCGGCGGAAACCTTGAAGAAGTCGGCAAATCCAAAACCCTGACGCCTAACAATGACGGCACGTATACCATGGAACTTGGCGTTACGACCCACGCGAAGAGCCATGAAGAGAGCAACGGTATCAATATTATTGTCCTGTTTGATACGTCAAGCAGTATGACGAGAAGCGTCGACAATCCTAATACAAAGCTCAACGATTACAAGACGAATTCCAAGAGCAGGTTTTATCAGGCGACAAGGGCATTGAATACTTTCCTGTCTGATTTCTGTCAGCAGTACAACACGACAGAAAAACCGGATACTATCCAGCTTGCGCTGGTTGATTTTAACTATGTTGCAACAAAACGCACGTTTGGCGGATCGGATTGGACAAATAATGCCGGAACTTTTTTCGATACGCTGAAAAATCTGGACTGCCCTCAAGGAACAAACTGGTCGCAGGCACTGGCGCAGGCAGAAACACTCAAGGCCTCTGCCGACAGCGATCCGACCTATGTGCTGCTGATGACAGACGGTGCGCCGTCCCAGTACTGGCTCAGAAGCGATATTACAAATGGAGACTATTTCCTGAGCGGTCAGGCATGCTATCTGGCATCCAGAGATGAAGCCCGCGGTGTGGTGAATCAGGGAATGGATCTATTCGGCATCTTCTCATATGGGGATTCGGATGACCAAAATAACGACTATCTTGGAGAACTTGTAGACTATGCCTACAATGACGAGGTAAGAGGAACGCATGCTTACTTTGCATCTGACGGAGAAGAATTGAAGAAGAATCTGTCAAAGGTTTTCGGCTTTATGAGCGAGAACCTGGCAGATGTCGGTGTCAATTACAACGATGGCATTGCTCTGGACACGACATCCACAGCACTGTCGCACATTTCCGGTCCCCTTGGCAGCATCACATATTCAAAGACCGGCGGCAGTGGAACGCCGTATACAGTAGTTGTGGATTCGACGGGAAAAGCCACATTCAAAATCGGAAGCAGTGAACCCTATACTGTAGTTTCAGTGGATCAGCCGACAGAGATTACATATACGAAGATCTCCGGATCCGGCGAGAATATTGTTGTCGATAAAAATGCGAAAGCAAATGTGTACCAGTGTACGGTCGGCACCGGATCCGATGCGATTACGTATACCATGCCGATCGCAACGCTCGAGATTAATAATACGACAAAAGAAGGTGACCTGAACTGGGATTTGTCTCCTCTCGGGTTCCTGGAAGACAATGCAAATTATAAAATCAGTTTTGTTGTATGGCCTGATCAGGAAGCCTACGACTACGTTGCCGACCTGAACAACGGGAAGATGCAATGGAATACCGGTACGCAGGAAGCAGTCTATGAGGCTGATGGTACTACAGTCAAGTATTATAAGAATGGTGTAGCGAAGTATCCGAATATTGTATACAACCCGCATACCAAAAAGTATGCTGCGCTGACCAATACAAAGCAGGATGTCACCTATTACGTCGGCAGCGAGCGCACAGGAACATCCGGAGAACAGTCCGCTTACAGCGGTCAGTATGAGACCCACCCGGTGCAGCCCGATCCTATGCCGCTGGAAGCTTCCCTGTCAAAGATTGAAAAAAAGTGGAACGTCGACAGAGATCCAAAGATCCTTGCTGAGCTTCTGTATGGGAATAAGGACAAAGACGGAAATTGGATCCCCTATTCCATACGGTTCGGTGTTCATATAGATGGAAAAACCGAAGAATACACATCTGTGACCCTGGGCTGGGAGACAGAATGGGATCCTGAAACCAACGACTATGTCTGGGCGGATGAGCCCTGGACAACGGTGCCTTACGGCGGAAAAGACCATCCGATCGGTAAAAGCTGGGTCAAGGACTTCTCCATCGCAACAGGCCTGATGCTCAGCACAGAGCGAATGAATGCGCTTGGCCTGGATACGAACGCATATCCGAAGCATTTTGATTATACAGATGCTGATGGTCAGACTGTGACCTATTATATTCTGGAAGACGGTCACGATTATACCCTGGAGGAATCCCCGAAGATGGGGTATGAGTTTGATTTTGAGTCGCCGGTTTTCCATCCGATGCTGGTGGACGGCAAGCTCCAGAGCGTGACCTTCATTCGCTCTGAGCCGGATTCAGATCACCCCCAGGGAATCATTACCGGCATCGAGGAGATTACCGATGAAGAAAACGGCATCAATTCTCTGAAGGTCCAGAATACACTTCGCGGCTATATCAATCTGAAAAAGATCGTAGTCGATGAAGACGATGAAAGGCTCGCCGAAGACCAAACCAAATTCGGCTATCGTATCGATCTGAAGAACAGCGAGGATGTATTTGAGGGCGATCATATTCCTTGGTATGGTGTGAACAGCCTGTTCTATCATGATGATTCCTTCAATTACTATCAGGCATATGTGGATGACAACAACAATCTGAAGATATGCACTGAAAGCGGCGGGTTGGAAAACCCTTATGATGCAGTTGTAGGGACTGTCGACTCTACTACAGGGGCATTTACGCCAGGTGGAACCTTCGATCCGAATAATGTTATCGGTCAGACACTTAAGTTTAACGATGGTTCAGGGGATCGGATCGTTACGATCAAGGGTAATCGAACCGAAGCCACGGATGAGAAGAATGCCTGGGCTGAAATGAAGATCTCACAAAATGAGACCTTGAGTATTGCGAACGTTCCACATGGGACAACATATACAATTAAGGAAAAGAAAACCACAGGATATCAGCTGTTCCAGATTGAGTCAAATAAGCCAGATAATACGACTGTTAGTTTGAACGATTCTTCCATCGAAGGAACCATCGTTGCAAATACGAATAACGATGTGACGTTCACGAATAAAGTCATTCGGGGTAACCTGGTGGTCACCAAGGAATTATTGGGCGATCTCGAGGATACGACGGATACCACGGCTTTAAACAAGGAGTACAAAGTTTCGATACGGAACAGTGCCGGCAAGTACCTGCAGAATACAAATACAAAGGCCTTCGGGACGTCTCCGGTTTGGTTTACGGTTTCCGCAGGTCAATCCCTGACGATCAGTGATCTTCCAATAGATACATACACCGTTACTGAAAAGACAGATGGCGGTGACATGGATATCGGAATATTCAATTGGAATAGCCAGATGAGTACTTCTACAGGAAGTGCTGAGCTGTTGCAGGGTCAGACTAGCACAGTGGAGCTGAAAAACTATTATAACGAGACTTATTCACCGGCACCCTCTGTTTTCGACGTTAAAGAGAATCTGGCGGTAAATAAGACATGGGAGAATCTCGCAGGTCGTGAAGTTTCTGATGATGACGAAATCAAGATCAAAATCAGCGTGAAGTCTGAAGAGGCGTATGTACCTGTAATGTTGCAACTGTATGACGGAGATAGCACTCTCAACGCTCTGAGCAAAACATTTTATGTGCCGGAAGGCAGTAACGTTGCATTCACAATGCAGAGAGGAGGAACGGGGAAAGCCTGGAGACGAGTGTATCAGTATAGCAGTGTTTCGATGTACTCTGATTCCGGGACACCGGTTACCTTCAGTAATACTGTGCCGAATACTGGCGGAGCAAGCACCGGTGGTTCAAATCCGACAGATAATCCGGTCACATACACTGCTCGTAATGTAGGGGCCGGGAAACCTGTAGAATACAGGCTACAGCCTTGGAAAGAAGAGGTGGATTGGATTTCGGGAGATCCTACCGGGCAAGGTCAGTTCAATATGAGGTTTGCTGTTACCCATAATAATACAGAAGCGACTTACTACGAATCTGTGGCAGCAATGCGTGACGCTTTGATCAATGAGCATACTACTTCAGAGACGTTGGTTTACACTATGAAAAAAGGGCAGCCACCGGTACTGGATACCGAGAATAGCAGCAGTAGTGTCACACCTGCGGAAATTGATTGGACGACTGGTTCGTGGTCTGCAGTCCTTAAAGACATGCCTACGTATCAAAGAGTAAATGAAGGCGGGAAAGAAATCTTCCGTGTCTACTCTTACGACATCGAAGAGATACAAGTAAACGGACAGACTGTGACAGATGGAAAAACGGATGAATACCAGGTCGAAGCTGCGACAGGTGATCCGGTGACAGGACAGGATGGAGTGGTGACTACAACAACGGATATAACAAACACGGAGATGTCTATTCCGGTCACTCTTTTGAAGACTGATGATACGGAGAACAGCGCTAATTATCTGTCCGGAGCCATATTTGAACTTCAATATAAAAAGACATCGGATGGAACGTGGCAAAAAGCGTCGAAGACCGAAATAACACAGTTGAATGACTTAAGTCAGTTCACAATCCCCGGTGATGCCGATGGTATCACACTCACGGGCTTAAAAGCCGGTTTCTATCAGTTGGTTGAGATCAGTCCTCCTATAGGCTATATTATTACTAACGAAACGCCTGTTGCTTTTGAAGTTAAGAGAGGCGAGATCAGCAGCACAGACGGAACGGTCGAAGGCGTTCGCTATACGGCAAAAGGCGCAGATAATGATGCATCATTCATCATCCCGAACACCCCCGGCACACCTCTTCCCCACACCGGCGGGCTGGGCACCACACTGCTCTACATGTTCGGCACACTGCTGGTCAGCACGGCTGGCGCAGGTCTGGTGCTGAGGCGAAGGCGCAGGACAAGTTAATGACACAGAAGAAAGCTGGTCTCAGAAATGAGGCCAGCTTTTGGCAAGAACTGCAAAGTGAATAGAAAGCGGTAAATTACTCGGTACTACACAATGAGTACCCTATCGATTTTTTGAAGTAGGTTCCGACCACGATAAAACTACGGGAAGCAGCAGGTTTGAGAAGTCAGTACTGGCTTTTCGGACTCTGCCTCCATCGTTGGAGGCCCACCGTAGAGGCAATTCTATTGTCCGCCGTTGTCAGAGAAAAGGCCATCCAGGTCTTTAATGGAACTCATCATTCCGCCAAGAAGAGCGTCAGCGAAGTCGCTGTCTTCCTCGATTTTGTCGATCTTCCAGACGCCGTCTTTCTGCGTCATGGTGAGGGTGGCTGTCTTGGTGTAGGTCTTCTCCTTCAGGCCGTCGATTTTCTTCTTTAAGAGGGAGGTAGCCAGCTTCTCCATCTCCTTGTCGGAGGGATCGCTGAAGGCCATCTCGAAAGCCTTGCTGATGTAATCGGTCATGAAATCTTTCATGGCCTCGCCGATGGGATAGGTGGTGATCTTGACAGTCACCGTAGCTGTCTTATCTTTGATTTGCTCATCGCTTACCTCATACTCGAACTCCGGGATCTTCGCCAGGAGGGACTTCAGCATTTCCTCGTCCTCGTTCAGTGTCTCGGTGGAATCGCCAATCGCATTGAACGCTTCGCTAATGTTGAAGTCGCCTGGTTCGTACACTGAGTTGATGGCATCATCATCCCCCTTCTGGATCCCGGTCAGAAAGGTATTCGCCGTCTCAGTGGGGGTGGGAGCCGATGCGCCGCATCCCTCCAAACCGAACATTGCGATCACACAAAGCACCAGAAACAAAGCTATTCTTTTCTTCATACGAAACTCCTTTTCAACCAAAAAACTATATCTTATTGCTCCTCATCCTGTACCTCCATTATAGCATAGCATTGTGAAAAAACCACCGGTGGAGATACGAGATAACAACTTTGCCCTAAATTGCCAATAGCCTGCAGAATAGTTGAAATAGAAATAGTAGGGCAGGCTACCCCCCCAAGGGGAACTGTGTCAACAGCAAGAGCGGTTCTATGCCATGTCATGGGCAGCGAGATGCCGCATCGGGGAATGACAGAATTGTACTTGTGTACTATCTCGTTTATTATTTCTTGTAGAAATGGCAAAAAAATGGTAAAATAAATAAAGTATAACTATAGGACAAAAGCCATTTGGACGTAGCATCATACTTGGAAAGGATTGAGTTTGAGTAACAGAAAGATTAGATGGAAAAGTCAGCAAGTAAGGAAGGCACTTGCGACCATAGACCATAATCGAGGGCTGACGATGATACTGTCGATTGCAGTCCTTCTTGGCATATCTTTCATGCTTTCTCTTCCTGCCAAGACGCTCACTCCAGACAAGGCTGTAGAGCAGGGCGGTATAGATGTCCCCCAGGAGGAACTTCAGGAGGAAGAGAAGGGCGATCCGGAGACCGTTGACTCCCTGGCCTATGAGGGTGAGGGGTACGCGGTCAGGATCGAGAACGCAGAACTCGACGCGCAGACCGCCCTCAACGTGAAGGAGATCCAGGAGGACAGCGACCAGGCGAAGGAACGGAAGGCATACAAGCGGTACTATGAGCAGGCGCTGAAGGCTTTGCGCAAGGAGAAGGGCGGAGAGACCATCGCCTCGCTTTCCATGGCCAGGTTCTACGACATCACTCTGGACGCGGACGGGAAGGAGATCCAGCCCGAGCGGGCCGTAGATGTGACCATCGCCTACGACAAGGCGCTGGCGCTGGAGGATCAGAAGAACGTCCGCATCATCCACTTCCGGGAGGATCCCGAGACAGGCGAGGTAAGCCCAGAGGTGCTGGACCGGAAGGACGTGGTGCTTGCCCTGAACAAGAAGGGCAAGCTGGAGGAGGCCGGGTTCCAGGCGGAGAGCTTCAGCGTATATGCGGTGGTGTATGCGGAGTCGCAGATCTCTGCTCCTGTCAAGACTGCGGACGGGAAGGACTATGTCATTACCGTGACGTATGACACCAGCACCAAGATCCCGGAGGACGCCAGACTCATCGCGAAGGAAGTCCAGAAGGGCGACGATGGCTACAAAGCCTACGTAGAGGATACAGCGGACACCATCGGCAGTCAGGTGGAGGATCTGTCGTATATCCGGCTCTTTGATATCAAGATCGTGGACAAGGATGATCCCAACGTGAAATATCAGCCGGCAGAAGGAACGGCAGTGGATGTCAGGATCGAGCTGGCGGATAAGGAGACTGGCAAGAAGGCGGAGAAGAACACAAAGGTCGTGCACTTTGCCGATGGAGCGGAAGCCGGTGAAGTAATTGACACACTGGATGTTGAGGGGAATGAGATCCACTTTCAGGCGAAGGGGTTCT
The DNA here is from genome assembly GCF_000688015.1 of Eubacterium sp. AB3007. NCBI lineage: Bacteria > Bacillati > Bacillota > Clostridia > Eubacteriales > Eubacteriaceae > Eubacterium > Eubacterium sp. AB3007. The sequence continues at coordinate 1,354,730 of NZ_JIAD01000001.1, read as the reverse complement.
CCGCGTATGCGATCGTGGAAGGACCGGAGGCAGTACCGATGGGATGGAAAACAGTGGGCTCTGTTTCCGAGCTGATCTCCATGGGGAGTCAGGGGCTTTATATTGGCCATCCGGATGGTTATTATTACATGAACAGCATTACGGCAGACAGCAAGAGAACCGGTATTACCAAGACCAAGCCGGCCCAGACATATCCCGCTGATAAGGCAGCCAAATACTATTTTGAGCAGGTTCCCGGAACAACAGACAAGGTCTACGCTTACTGCTATGCGGCGGATGGCACGACGAAACAGTATGTCTATAACGGAGGCAACAACAGCCTTTCCTTTGCTGCGGAAGAATCGGAGAAGACAGCCTTTACGGTAACTCAGAACAACAACGGCACCTTCAAACTCAGCAATGGAAGCTGGTACTGGAACATGCAGAGCGGAGCAAGCGGAATTCGTTTCTGTTCCTGGAACAATTCCAATGACACCAACAACAATGTGAATTTCTGGTATTATACCGAAGTTACGAGCGATCCCTATGCGTTGGATAATACCTCCTATGGCCTGATGTTCTGGGACGAAAGTCTCTACGGAAAGGCCATGATGGCAAGTTCAAAGACTGAGAACGCGCTGGATGCAAAGGCGCTGATGGTCCTGGCAACCGAAGACAACAAAAAACATCTGTTCGTACCCAATGACAGTGACATTTCCATGTGGACGTTTCACTGGGAGCATGATGATTATTATTATCTGACGGTGACGGTTGACGGAGCAACCAAATACCTGAAGATCGACCCAAGTGGGCTGTCCCTTGCTGACAGCAAGAGCGAAGCCAGTTTGGTTCAGGTGGTTCCCGGAACGGGTGTGCATGCTGGTCAGATCTGTCTGAAATCTGGTGATGCCACCCTGACTTACAGCGGGACCACGGCATCCGGGTTTACTACAGGAGGCAGCAGTGGAACGGAATGGCTTGATCTTGTGGAACTTTCTGAGCTTACGTCGGATTATTACAAGACCTACTCTGCCAGCAAGGTCAGCGTTTCAGACAAGAACATCAAGACCGGCTCCAAGGTCATCGTATATACCAGGGCCTGGAACGAAGAAACTTTGAAATATGAGTACTATGCCATTGATCACGATGGCACTCTGGTGCGGGTCTATGAGAAAGGGGACTCCATTGAGTGGGCCGGGAATGTCATCAACACGATGCTCTGGCAGTTTACCGACTATCCCGACGATAACGGAGACCCATCCTATTATTACGAACTGTACAACGAGTACGCCCAGAAGTACCTGGCCCCGCAGTTAACAGGAGGACAGATCGTGGCGGACGATCCCATCGGCATCAACATGAATGGACGCCGGTACGGTCATTACTACTCCGATATCCTGGCGTGGGACAAAGCAAGCTATTCCTATACGGGTCTGAAGGTCGAGAACGGTCAGATAGTATCCTGCCCCAAGTCGGAAGCGATGGATTTCTATTTTGCTGTGATGGAGGAGGTTCCGGTCGATGATGCGCTGACGACAGTGAAAACAGTGGATCATACCCAGTACGGGATCACCATGAAACTGGTGGACTTCAATTCGACAGTAACCAGAGTAGACAACACCCCTACGACCACGGAGCAGCATGCGGTCATGGGAACCAGCGTTTTCACACAGTGGAATGAGCAGCGTGGTTTGTTAAGTACGAATCTTGGAGCAGATGGCTATCCAATCGCCAGTAAAACAGATAAATCGCTCGGAGACCTGTTTCAGGGGGCGAAGGAAGTCAACCATCTCTTCATCGAAAGCACTTATAACGCCAGTGGCTATTTTGAGTATGACAGCGCCCAGAATTTCGCCAGTCTCAACGGGGCGGCAGGCGGTAACTACACTTCCGGTTTTGATCATAATTTCACCGTCTACAAGGAGATCGGCTCCTATGACGATTCGAACAAGAATACCCTGAAGCACGGACAGTTTCTACCCTTCAACAATATTGAGGCAGGACGATTTGCTTCCGTGAACAGGCAGAATCTTTATTCAACAACAGGAGATCTGCTGCCGAATAGCGATCCAAGGAAGTACGAGAACCTGTATCTTGTCAATGATCCCGCCAAAGCAGACCTCTATTTCGGCGTGGAATTGGAAGCCGGGTTTACGCAGCCGCCTGGTGGCCTTGATGACTGGGGTCATGACATCATCTTTGAGTTCACCGGTGACGATGACTTCTGGCTGTACGTGGACGATGAGCTGGTGATCGATCTGGGAGGCGTTCACAGTGCCCTGCCGGGGTCTGTCAACTTCTCCACCGGGGACGTGATTGTGAATAACCAGCACACGACGCTTCTGGACATCTTCCGGGAGAACTACAAGGAACGCAATTCGATTCAGAGTGATGATGACGAGAGATTGATCGAGTATCTGAAGAAGCATTTTGATTACAACGAACAGACGGGAGAATTCAGCAAGATATTCAAGGACTATTCCACACACAAGATGAAGATCTTCTACATGGAGCGTGGCGGCGGTGCCTCCAACCTTCACATGCGCTTCAACCTGGCATCCGTGAAACCGGGCACGGTCGAACTGAGCAAGGAGCTGTCGGGTGTAGATGGATCCGAGTCCCCCTTGGCTGAGTTTGCCTATCAGATCAAATACAAGAAGAACGGTCAGGAATACCTGCTGAAAAACGCAATGCAGGGAACGGCCGATCAGGAAGACTACGTGTTCTATAAGAACACGGACAATCCGGTGAAATTTGAACCGTCCAGGAAGATCGGCGGTGTGGATTATGACAATGTTTTCATCCTGAAGCCGGGAGAGACGGTGACGGTCAATTTCCCCACATTCGGTCCAGAGAACGAAGAAATCGATTCCTATTCCATTGTTGAGTGCGGTGTGAATACGGAAGTCTACGACAGTGTGGCAGCGAATGGAACTGTGCTGGAAGGAACGGCCGTGACTGGTGCCCCGCACCGGAAGGATTTTGGCATTGGTTATCAGTCTACGGAAGATCGTCCAAGGGCCGGCTTTGTGAATACCGTCAATCCTGAGGCGATAAGAACACTGACTTTCCGCAAGAAACTGTTTGACGCAGATGGAGAGACCCCGATCACGGACGATCCCACCGCCTTCGACTTCCGTCTCTATTTCGGCACGGAGTCAGATACGGAACTTTCCGGGGTCAATATGTATACCTATCACGTAAGGGATAAGGAAGGGGACTACTGCAGCTGGGATGCGGGGGCCCAAAAGTTTATAAAGATCGGGAGCGGGATCAAAGACTATACCCAGCTTTCGGATGAACAGAAAAAAGCCGCAAGTTTCAGCACTTCTATGAACGGATCGATCTCCATGATCCCAGTAGATTATACTGTGGAAGTGCGTGAGATCCTGGCGGGGACGAAGTACATGGTACAGGAACGCCCCTCGGAGATTCCGGACGGGTATTCCTTCCAGAAGTACGTATATTATGATGACTACGATCTGACTGGCAGTAATGACAAGCCTGAGACAGCCGTCTATTCCGGAGAAGACGCTGATGCGGTCGCCACCGCAGGGGCACCGGACAGCCAAGACCATAACGGCACGATCTATAACGAGATCGCAGCAGGGAAAGACCCCCATGTGGATATCTGCAACCTCAAGGGTTATGGACTTCGTGTAAACAAAGTCTGGACGGATGCGGACTATATGGATGGTCGTGCGACCACGTATTTTGCGGTCTATACCAAGAAGCAGAATCCTGGCAGTGAACATGGCCAGGGAATTGGATTACTGGATCTGGTACCGGGTAGTCTGCGGGCCCTGCCCTATGGCACGACGACTCTATACTGGTATTGGCTGAGGCTGCCAGTAGGGGGAGTATCGTTTAACGACTACGTGATCCGTGAGGTGGAAATCAAACACGGGAATCCTGAGTATGACGAAGAAGGTGTCGTCACCAATGTGAGTGATCTGACATTCCAGCCCATCAGAGAGGGAGAGACACTGACGCTTGATGGGAGACAGAAGGGCGAGACAGAGCATGCTGATTTTACCTACTCCGTGCATTATACGCAAGGAACCATCTCTGCCGGATCCAATGTCCGAGTGGATACGACAACCAACGACCGACCCGGGATCATCCTGAAGAAACAGGACTTCCACGGCAGAGCTCTGGCGGGGGCGACATTCCTGCTTACAGAGGAGAGCAGCAACACTCCGATCGGGACGTTTACCTCCGACTCTGACGGATATCTTACGACAGCGTTCCTCAGCGAAAACAAGAATTACACGCTGACGGAGATGACTACGCCACAGGGGTACCATGGGCTGGAACAAGCGATGACGATTCAGGTGACCGGCGACCAGTCTGACCAGGAGGCAGGAAATAATGGAAGCACTGTGACGGTCAGTGGACCGGATAGCGAGTATTACTCCCTGACGCAGGGAAGCGGAACCACCCCTGCAACGCTGATCATCAAGAACCGTCCATACATTCTCCAGGCAAAGAAACAGGATGGGGATACGAAGGTGCCATTGTCAATGGTTCATTTTGAACTGCATAAGCAGGTAACGGTTGGCGGTGTTACGATCTTTGATAATGCAGTGATGACGGGATATGAGGATCTGGTAACGGATGAGGATGGAACGATCCCGCTCATCGACAATACACTTCCTGCCGGAACCTATCAGCTCCGGGAGAAGACCCCACGGGCCGGTTATCAGACGCTGCCTGGATATATTGAGTTTACTATCAGCAAGACAGGAGCGATCAGTTTGCTGCCTCAGGGGAGTTCGGCAGATTGGGTTTCGCTGACAAAAACGACTGACCCGGAAGAAGAGGGGACACTTGCCTATACGCTGATCATCAATAATTATATCGATGCTTCAGTGACTGTCAGAAAAGTGGACGAAAACAACCAGAACCTTCTGGGATCGAAGTTCCAGTTATGTAAACATGGGACAAGCTGGGAAGTTGTCGAGGCTTACAGGGAGATCGACCTGACATCAGGGAATCAGAGGACTCTGGAAAAACTGTCAACAGGGACCTATCGTCTGGAAGAGACGCAGGCACCGGATGGATACGTGGTTCTGAAGAAATACACGTATTTCAATATTGCGCAGAACGGAACGGTTACCCTGACAGACGAGAGCGGCACTGGCACAAACAGCAATGAAAACGCGAGCCTTTCCAATTCAGGTAATATCATCACCATCAGGAATACGCCCGGCGCTTCTCTTCCATCTACCGGCGGCCCGGGTGCAATACGTCTCTACCTGCTCGGCATCCTGCTGATCGGCACGATGGGCGGCGCCCTGCTGTTGCGGCGAAGAAGAACCATATGAGGAAAGAAAAGGGATCTCCCCAAATGACGGTAATACCGCCTTGTGAGGAGATCTCTTTTTTAGATGTAAGGGCAACCCCTGCCTAGGGGTTATGGCAAATCCATGCATGCTTATGGCATTGCCATAAGCATGCATGGATTTGCCATAAGCGAAGAATCAACGATTGGCGAAAGGCCCGAACGGACCGGGCCGGAAGGCCCTACGACGAGATCAACCGGCCGATGTCATTGTTGGCGCCGATGACCCACAGCAGATCACCGGCCTGGATCACCATGTTGGGGTCCGGGATGAGGGTGGTGTAGTTCTGCTTCTGGAGACCCAGCACCATGCAGTGCAGGCGGTCACGGATGCCGCCGGTGCGGATGGGCTTGCCGGCAAAACTCTCTTCTCCGCTGATCCGTACCACGCAGCAGGAGACGGCGTGCTTGACATCGTCGTAGTCGGTATCCATGAATTGCCTGAGGGTGCGGGTCTTGTAGTCAAGAGGAAGCCCCATCAATTTCTTGAAGTTAGTCAGGGACGCAGGCTCTGCTACCGCATAGACTTTGTCCCCCGGGGCCAGGACCATGTTGCCCTCAGGGAGCACCTTCTGCCGGTGGCCACGGCGGATCTTGATGATGTACACGTTGAAGAGGTTGCCCCACTGTAGCTGTTGAAGCGTTTTTCCGATATACCGGGCATCCTCCTGCACAAAGAAAGAGATCAGGTGGAGCCTCTCGTAGAGCTGCTGGTGGGCGTCCTGCCCTGTCTCTGCTTCGAATTCCTTCAGGGTGGTCTCATTGAAGTTGGACAGGAACCGGGTCTCCAGGTGCAGGTAGAAACTGGCGATGAATCCAGTGCGGCTCAGCGCAAACACAGCCACCAGAATGATCAGTACGATCAGGCTCCTGTGCACGTGGAAGAAATGAACGGCCGGGTAGGCAGCGATGATGCTGATGGCCACCATTTTCACTATAACAAGCGCCAGGAGCGGAAGATGGTTTACTCTGTGTTCCAGCCACAGCGACGTGAAGGTCGGTCTTCGGGAGTCCAACATGGGACGCACAAAGATCACCACTACCGCATAGAAAAGGAGCAGGGTGATTCCAATAGCGATGTAGGGAGACACCAGAGTCCGAAGCGCTGGATAGACAAGTCGTTCCGAGGCGATGGCTGCCACCAGCATGATGATCCCGTAGAGGCCAAAGGTCTTCAGGTATTGGCGCATGTGTTGTCCCCACAGACTGTCCGGGGAATCCTCCTCCTCTTCGTCAGAGGTGAAGGACTCCAGCATCCGGACGTACTTGTCGGGCAGCTTCCGGTTGATGAACTGGGAGAAACGCTCCGCGTTCTTCATCAGGAAAGGGGTGATCAGGATGGTGGCAATGGAGGCCGATACGATCACCGAGTACATGTAGTCCTTCATGACTCCCAGGCTGATACCCAGAGAGGCGATGATGAACGAGAACTCCCCGATAGGCGCCAGGCTGAATCCGCTCTTCAGAGAGTTCACAAGGCTTTGTCCGGAAAGGAGCATACCTACGGAAGCGAAGAAAAGCTTGGCCAGCACCGCGACCACCACCACCGGCAGGATGATGTACCACCGCTCCGTAATGATCGAGGGATCCACCATCATACCTACTGACAGGAAGAAGATGGCGCCGAAGAGGTCTTTCACGCCGCTGGTGACGCTCTCGATGTGGTGGACGTGGATGGTGCCTGCCACCAGCGAGCCGGTGAGGAAGGCCCCCAGCTCCGGCGAGAACCCCAGCTTGGTGGCGATGATCGCCATGGTGAAACAAAGCCCTGTGGACAGGATCACCACGAGCTCGTCGGTGACCACATCACCGATGCGGTTCAGGAAGGTGGGGAGGAAATAGATTCCCAGCAGCAGCCAGATCAGCAAGTAGAACAGCATCAGGGTGAGCTTCAGGGCCAGATCCGTGCCGGTCATGTCGGACTGAGTGATGGAGATCGTGGGGAGGATGATCAGCAGGAAGACGCTGATCACATCTTCGATGATCAGCGTGCCCATCACCAGGCTCGTGTGTTTCTGGCCTTGCATCCCCAGTTCCTCAAAGGATTTCTGTATGATGGCGGTAGAACTGATGGAGATCATGACCCCCAGGAAGAGGCTGTTGATGCTGTTCAGTCCCAGGGCGATGCCAAGGCCGTAACCTACCACGATCAAACCGCCCATGATCACCGAGGCGGAAATCAGCGCGGTCTTGCCGATGCGGGCCAGCTTGTGCAGATCGAACTCCAGCCCGATATAGAACATGAGGAAGGTGACCCCGATCTCGCTCCAGGTCTCGATGGAGGAGGTGGATTTCACGTCCATGAAGAGGGGGAAATAGGGGCTGATGAGAAAGCCGGCCACGATGTAGCCCAGGATGATGGGCAGGTGGATCCGCTTGAATACGATATTGATAACCCCTGCCGTCATCAGCATGATGGCAAGGTCGATGATCAGGGAGGATAGTTCCATGTGGGCTCCTTTTCTTTTTGTCCTATTGTATAACAGCGGCAGGAGATGTGCAAGTTGACGTTACGAAGGCTTTGTGATACGATTAAGGCAGTATGGCTTTGTCCCATTCGACAAGGCAAAAGAAAGGAATGATATCATGGAATCTAAAGGAAAGTATTACATCACAACCCCAATCTATTACCCAAGCTCCAACCTGCACATAGGCCATACCTATTGCACAGTGATGGCGGATGCCATGGCCCGGTTCAAGAGGCTCAGCGGATACGACGTCCACTTCCTCACCGGTACTGACGAGCATGGGCTGAAGATCCAGCAGATCGCCGAGAAGGAAGGCGTGACTCCCCAGGAATACGTGGACCGCATCGTGGCCGGCGTCAAGGATCTGTGGAAGACCATGGAGATCAGCTATGACGATTTCATTCGGACCACCGAGGAGCGCCACGTGAGCCGCGTGCAGCAGATCTTCAACAAGATGAACGAGAAGGGGGATATATATAAGAGTGAATACGAGGGCTGGTACTGCACCCCCTGTGAGTCCTTCTGGACGGAGAGCCAGTTGGTGGATGGGTGCTGCCCGGACTGCGGCCGAAAGGTGGAAAAAGCCCACGAGGAGGCGTATTTCTTTAGACTCTCCAAATACCAGGACCGCATCCTGGACCTGTTCGAGAACAACCCGGATTTCCTGAAGCCGGACACCCGTCGTCATGAGATGATCGAGTTCGTCAAGCAGGGACTGGAGGACCTGTGCATTTCCCGGTCCACATTCGACTGGGGTATTCAGGTCCCCATCGATCCCAAGCATGTGATCTACGTGTGGCTGGATGCCCTCACCAACTACATCACCGCTCTGGGCTATCCGGATGACCCGGAGGAGTTCAACCACTACTGGCCGGCAGACGTCCACCTGGTGGGCAAGGAGATCGTCCGGTTCCACTCCATCATCTGGCCGGCGATGCTCATGTCTCTGGATGTGCCTCTTCCCAAGCAGGTGCTGGGCCATGGCTGGCTGCTGATCGACGGCGGCAAGATGAGCAAGTCCAAGGGCAACGTGGTAGATCCGGTGGTCCTCATCAACCGCTACGGCATCGATGCCCTCAAGTATTTCCTGCTGCGTGAGTATACGTTCGGGCAGGACGGCGTGTTCACCAACGAGGTGATGCTGAAGAGAATGAATTTCGATCTGGCTAACGACCTGGGCAACCTGGTTTCCAGAACGGCTGCCATGATCGAGAAATACTGCGGAGGTATCGTTCCTCCGGCGACCACCGAGGATGATATCGACCGGGAGTTGAAGACTCTGGCGGTTGGCGTGGCTCCCAAGGTAGAGGCTGACATGAACCGTTTCGCCTTCAACAACGCCCTGGAGAACATCTGGACCCTGGTGCGCCGAGCCAACAAGTACATCGACGAGAAGACGCCGTGGATCCTGGCCAAGGACGAGGCTCGCAAGGCTGAACTGGATACCTGCATGCATAACCTGGCGGAGTCCCTGCGGATCATCGCCATCCTGATCTATCCGTACATGCACACCACCACCGAGAAGATCAACGAGCAGATGGGCATCACCGGCGAGATCCTCTGGGAGAACGCCATGACCTTCGATCTTCTCGACGGCAACCGTGTCAACCGCGGCGAACCGATCTTCCCGCGTCTGGACATCGAGAAGGAACTGAAGGAACTGGACGATCTGCGCAAGGCAGCGGCTCCAGAGCCGGAGAACATTCCGCTGGAATTGAAGCCTACCATTGAATTTGACGATTTTGCCAAACTGGACCTTCGTGTCGGCGAGATTATCTCTGCTGAGAAGCACCCCAAGGCGGACAAGCTGCTGGTCTTCCAGGTGAAGATGGGCACCGAGACCCGCCAGATCATTTCCGGCGTGGCCAAGGACTACAAGCCGGAGGAGATGGTAGGAAAGAAAATGGTCGTAGTGGCTAACCTGAAGCCTCGGATGCTTCGCGGCCTGGAGTCCCATGGCATGTTCCTGTTCGCGCAGGACGGGGAGCGGACCCAGCCGGTGGAGACCACAGCGGCTTCCGGATCGGCGGTGGAATAATGGAGATAAGGGAGCGCGGGGCGAACAAGGTGGCCAAAGGGATAGCTGACGGGCCGGGCTTTGTGCCTGCCCCGATCACAGCGCCGGACGGCACGCCGAAGTGTTTGTTTGACGCCCACGCCCATATCAACGAGGAGTCCTTCACTGAAGAGGACCGCCGAGCGCTGGCTGCGGAGATCGAAGCTTCGCCGGTGCGGTTTGTGATGGACGCCGGTGCCAGCTTGGACACCTCCCGGCAGAGCATTCTGGATGCGGCTGCCTACCCTTGGGCATACGCCGTGGTAGGGGTCCATCCGCATGACTCCAGAGAGCTGAACGAAGAGAACTTCGGGGAGATCCGCCGTATGGCTGCTGAGCCAAAGGTATGCGGTATCGGTGAGATCGGACTGGACTTCCATTATGACCGGTCTGAGCGGGACGTGCAGCGGTACTGGTTCCGCCGGCAGATCCAGCTGGCGAACGAGCTGTCCATGCCCATCGTGATCCACACCCGGGAAGCCGACCAGGAGACCATGGATATTCTGAAAGAAGAAGGTGCCTTCTCCCGGGAGAGGAAGGCGAAGTTCCAGAAGCGGCCCGGGCCGGAAGGCTTTGTGGACGACGCGCGGGTGCTGATCCACTGCTACTCCGGCAGCCTCGAGATGGCACGGCAGTATGTGCAGCTGGGAGCCACGATTTCCATCTGCGGGCCGGTGACCTTCAAGAACAACCGGCGGACCGCGGAAGTGGCGAAGGAGATCCCCATCGAGTTTCTGACGGTGGAGACGGACTCTCCCTACCTGGCGCCGGAACCGAAGCGGGGGCGTCCCAACATGTCGCCTTACGTGCAGTATGTGGCGCGGCGGGTGGCGGTGCTGAAGGGCATGGACTACGAGGACGTGGCCCGGATCACCTGTGAGAACGCCATGCGGTTCTACGGGATAAGTGAGTAAGATGAAGGCTGTTACCTTGAGGTGGCAGCCTTTTGTGTTGGTGAGAGTCGGCAGGGATGGGAGTTGTGCTGGAGTGACGCGGTGGGGATGTGGTGGGCACCGGGACTAAGGGCTAAGGTGAATTGTTCCGATAAAAAGGAAAACCACCCGTATTGCGGAAAACAGTTCCGCAGTTGGCTATTTTATTCGAGTTAGCGGAACGGAACAAGGATTTTGTTCCGCGATCTGAGGTTATTCGTTGATTAGCGGAAGGAAGTTCCGCATTTGGCTATTTTTTTCGAGTCTGCGGAACGGAACAAGGGAATTGTTCCGCGATCTGAAGTTTTTCGTCGATTAGCGGAAGAAAGTTCCGCAGTTGGATATTTTTTTCGAGTTAGCGGAACGGAACAAGGATTTTGTTCCGCGATCTGAAGTTTTTCGTCGATTAGCGGAAGAAAGTTCCGCAGTTAGCTGTTTTATTCGAGTTAGCGGAACAGAACAAGGGAATTGTTCCGCGATCTGAAGTTTTTCGTCGATTAGCGGAAGAAAGTTCCGCAGTTGGCTGTTTTATTCGAGTTAGCGGAACGGAACAAGGATTTTGTTCCGCAACCTGAGGTTATTCGTTGATTAGCGGAAGAAAGTTCCGCAGTTGGCCATTTTATTCGAGTTAGCGGAACGGAACAAGGATTTTGTTCCGCGATCTGAAGTTTTTCGTCGATTAGCGGAAGAAAGTTCCGCAGTTGGATATTTTTTTCGAGTTAGCGGAACGGAACAAGGATTTTGTTCCGCGATCTGAAGTTTTTCGTCGATTAGCGGAAGAAAGTTCCGCAGTTGGATATTTTTTTCGAGTTAGCGGAACGGAACAAGGATTTTGTTCCGCGATCTGAAGTTTTTCGTCGATTAGCGGAAGAAAGTTCCGCAGTTGGCTGTTTTATTCGAGTTAGCGGAACAACTGCTTTGATGGAAGTGTGCCTCTGCAAATGTTGCCGCTACAGTACGGTCGTGCTGGGCTTTGTGTGAAGTGCCCCGGCCGAGGAGGGTGTGCCCCGACCGCTGTAAATGGGAAAATAAAAATGTACAAAAAAGGGAAAATAAAAATGTACAGTTTTAGCTGAGATGGTAGTCTGAATCCATGGAGGGTAGATTCATGGATAACAGACTGCTGACTCAACTGGAGATATTGAAATTGAGCGGAGAGAAACCGAATTTCTCAAAGCTCGGAAGAGAATATGGGATCGATCGCAGGACGGTAAAAAGGTATTATGACGGCTATGCCGGGAAACCTGCGACAAGAGATAAGCCAAGCAAACTTGATCCGTACGAAGCTGTCATTCGCCAGAAGATGGCGATACGCGGAGCAACAATAAAAGCAGTGTATGAGTTTCTGTATTGCAAGTATGGTGAATCGATAGGCACATATTCAAACTTCCGTAAATATGTGGTAAGCCGCGGGATAACACCCAAGAAGAAAGTACGCGGTCATCCACGCTATGAAACAGCCCCCGGCCTACAGGCACAGGTGGACTGGAAAGAAGATCTTCAAATAACAAATTGCCTGGGTGAAGTATTCACAATACAGGTATTTGACTACAAGCTCGGCTATTCTAGATACTGCCGTTTCGTTTACAAGAGAACAAGAACTCAACAGGAAGTGTTCGACAGCCTCATACAATGCTTCATGGCAACAGGCGGGGTTCCGAGGGAGATCTTATTCGACAATATGAGAACGATCGTCGACATCACTGAAGACGGACGAAGGATCAACGCTAAAGCGAAGCAGTTTGCGAAAGACTTTGGATTCAAGATCAAACTTGCAAAGCCGAGGCACAGCTATACCAAGGGAAAGGTCGAGACCATAAACAAGTTCATGGAATGGCTTCGGGTCTACGAAGGTGAATTTGAGACCGAAGATGACCTGACCCGGATAATGCTTAGCATAAATGATCGGGTAAATACCGAAGTGTGTCAGGCAACGAATATGCCGCCATATCTCCTGTTCCAGAAGGAAAAGGACATGCTGCAGCCGCTGCCATCGCCATATGTGATCGACTCATACCGAGAGTACGACAGAAGAACCAAGGTGCAGAAGGATTCGCTCATCGTATTCAGGAAGAGCAGATATTCCGTGCCGCCTGAATACATTGGCAAGACTGTGCATCTCAAAGCTTTCGGTGATGATCTGAAGATCTATTTCGAGAACAGATGCATCGCACAGCACAAAATCTCAGACAAGCGGATCAACTATGACCGGACACATTATCTGGAGCTTTTGCGGCCTTTGGTCAGGAGCGACGATCTGGAATCATTTGCCGAACAGAATCTGAGGCAGTTTGACAGTTTCCTGTAGACAGGAGGAAACATGGCAAGCTACGCAAAACTGGTTAACGGGCTCGAAGAATTGAATCTACCCAAAATTCAGGAGAACCTGGGAACATATACTGAAATGGTGAATCAGGGAGATATGAGTTTCACTCAGGCGCTTGAAGAACTCGTCTCCATAGAGTGCAGTTACAAGAAAGAGAGGCTCAACCACGCAAATATACACAAGGCGAACTTCCCATTCCTCAAAACTCTGGACGACTTCGACTTCACTTTCCAGCCGGGACTGAATAAGGCCGAGATACAGGAGTTTGCCAATCTGGGGTTTGTGGAGCGGATGGAGAACATCGTGTTTGTGGGCTCTAGCGGAGTTGGTAAGACACACCTTGCTACATCAGTAGGCATCGAATGTGCAAAGGCGCGATATTCAACGTACTTCATCACATTCGAGAATCTGATCCTGCAGCTCAAGAAAGCGCTAAATGAAAACCGGCTCGAACAACGCTTGAAGTTCTATGCCGGTTACAGGGTGCTCATCATAGACGAACTTGGATATATGCCGATCGATAATGATGCGTCCAACCTTTTCTTCCAGCTCATTGCGAGAAGATACGAAAGGAACAGCACGATCGTCACCACAAATATGGCATTCTCAAAGTGGACTGAGGTATTTGGATCAGCAACACTGGCCAACGCGGTGCTCGACAGGCTGCTTCACCACTCATCCGTTATATCCATCAAAGGGCCGTCTTACAGGCTGAAGGACAAGCGCGCATTCCTTGATAGCCAGCCTGAAAAAAGCTGAAAATTGTACAAAATTATTTTCCACTTTTTGTACAAAATTAAATTGACATTTACAACCGCCATTACTCGACTTCCCATTTACCCGTAGAACGATGGGAAGAGCAGTCTGCGGAACAGGTTTTTCAGGCTTTCCCGGTTTTGGAGGTCATGCTCGAAGGACCAGGTGATCTCACAATGTCTGACCGAGCGATTGGGCAATTCGACAATGGGGAAGGAGTGATAGTCGTTCAGACGTTTGAACGCGTTTACGGCGTAGTTGTCGAGCTGGAAAGCGCCCAGATGTTCATGCACGTTGATCCCGGCAAAGAAATTAGGGAATTTAAAATCGGCATAATAACTGTCTCTAGATGGCGAATTGCCTGTGTGGGGATTCTGGATCCTGACGATATCCTCATATCGGTAGGGGATTCCCAGGGCCTCCAGGGTGTTTCCGAGAGAGACTTCGGATTTTGAGCGCATCCACACCCCGCTGTTGGTCTGGTATTTCAGGTTTTCAGGGTAGTATGGGTTAGGCGAGTAAGGCTGATCGATCCATTCGTTCTGCTCTTTGGTAAAGACAATGCGACAGAGATCCAGGTCGAAACCTGCGTAACGCTCCAGTCGTTCCTGGCGTTTCTGGAACAGTCTTTGCAGCTTCGGGCTGTCCAGTGCCTTCGTAAGACGTTCCACCCGGGTCTCGATGATTGGGATCGTTTCTTCGAGAAAGGCACGGCGAGAGAGCTGGCCGATCTCATCGGTGTCCCCTGAGATCCCGATCTCCCGGCCCTGGGCTGTCAGCTTGCCAAAATACACTTGCCCGTCGCGGTGCGTGTGGATGCGAAGCCTGGAAGAGGGGAGGATAAGCAACTCCTGCTTCAGTGCTTCTGCCAGCCGCTGGTCCTCGGCGAGCTGTTCCCGGAATATCTCCTGCACAAAGTCGAGTAGACCACTTGTCAATAGATGATTGGATGATGCGAGGGTATCGCGGGCGGTTCTTGGCCTGGTCTTTTTCATAGAGTATCTCCTGTTATTGCTTCTGATAATAGTATACCTCATTTTCACAAAACCGGAAGAACCAATACCGACATCAATTTGACCAATATCGACATCCATTCTGCTTTGTGGTATCATGAACCTATCAGGCAGAAACGGAAATCCGAATGGTGAGAGTATACGACCATGGAAAACAGAATTACAGATATTGTATCCAAAACCGACATGCTGTCAGACTACCACCACATCGTGCTGGGGCTCTCTGGAGGTCCGGATTCGGTGTGCCTTTTTGATGTGCTGATGCGAGCAGGCTTCCAGATCTGGCCGGTGCACGTGAACCACATGTTGCGGCCTGGTGCGGCGGATCGGGATCAGGCTTACGTGGAGGCACTCTGCGAGGCACAAAGCCTGCCGCTGAAAGTGGTGAAGGTCGACTGTGCCGCCATGGCCCGGGAACAGGGGCTCACCTCAGAGGAGGCAGGCCGAAGCATCCGCTACGAGGCGTTCCGGGAGAAAGCAAGGGAGGTTCAGTCCGCGATCCGGGCCGGAGAGGTTGCGCCCGGCAAGATCGCCATTGCGCTGGCTCACCACGCGGATGACCAGGCAGAGACCATCCTGCAGCGAATCATCCGGGGCACCGGCACCGATGGTCTGGTGGGCATGGAACCCGTACGCACCGACGAGTCCGGGTTCGACATTATCCGGCCGCTGCTCGGTGTGCGCCGTGCAGACATCGAAGCCTACTGTGAGCAGCGGGAGCTACACCCCTGCATCGATCACACCAACAGTGAGCCTGTCTATGCCCGCAACCGCATTCGACTGGAGCTCATCCCCATGCTCGAGCGATATAATCCCAGGGTCGTGGAGGCCATCGATCGCTTGGGGGACATCGCCGCCGAGGACAAAGCCTTCTTGGATGCTCAGGCCGAAGCGGCCCTAAAGAACTATCAGATCTGGAGCGTGGCCTCTTCGCAGCGCGCATTCCATATCGATCTTCTCCAGGAGCCATTGGCCATTAGCCGGAGAGCGCTGGCCCATGCGCTGGCTGAGATAGGTCTGGCGGAGGACGTGACCGCAGCTCACTACAAGGCGATGCTGGCACTGGCAAGAAGCGACAAAGCCTCCGCTCAGGTGGATCTGCCCCACGGGTACAAGGCCCGAAAAGAGTATGACCGAATCGTGCTGAATCCTCCGGAAAGTTCGACTGAAGCATTGCAATTAGGCGATGCGACTGGCGTGACAGGGGGTTTGGCAGGGGTTCAGGTCCAGGTGATGGACGCCGCAGAGTATCAGGCTTTGTGCGTGGAATGGAAGCCAGACACCTTTGCGTGCTTTGACCGGGGGAAACTGGCGGCGAGGTTCGGGGAAGCGCCGGAGGAGAGGATCCTTTGGCGTACCCGAAGAGAAGGGGATGTACTGCTCCTGCGTGATGGGCGGAAGAAGCTGCAGGATCTCTTTGTGGATGATAAGGTGCCCAGGTTCCGGCGGGACAAAGTCCGCATGGCCGTCATTGACAGTGAGGTTCTTTGGATTCCTTTGCAGGAAGGGCTGATCCGGCGTGCAAGATACACAGCAGCATACTCGGTTGGTGCTGAAACGACGGAACTTGTGGTGGTCTGGAAGGTCTGAAAGGTGCATATTCTGGAAATCAAGGAGGGCCGGAAGCATCCGGCCTTTTTTGTGTGCAAAACTCCACAAAACCTTCACAAAACCGGGGTCTAAAATGCCATACCAGTTGTTGAAATCAGTAGGGATATATGATAGAATTATGTGTCTGATTTGTTTGTGGACACAAATTTTCGAATGAAAGGGAAGGAGATATTATACTTTGAAGAGATTTCTGAAGAATTTTCTGATCTACTTCGTGATATTCGCGCTGGTACTGGGGGCGGCCATCATCTACAAGAACGGCGCTGGAGCCAGCAAGCAGAAGGTCAAGTATTCCACCATGGTACAGTACTTCCAGGACGATAAGGTCCAGGAAGTGAACATCGACGACAACAAGATCACGGCCAAGGTGGGCGAGGATAAGTATGTATATTGCTACGCCAGCAACATCGTGGACATGCAGTGGATCGAGGAAAACTACGTCCTGAAGGGCGCCAAGGAGAAGAAATTCGCATACGACAGCAAGCCGGAAGGGGCAGGGTCCACGGTTTTGTCCCTGTTGCCGACACTGGTTATGGTCATCGCACTTGGCTTCCTCTTCTATTTCATGATGAATCAGGGCGGAAACGGAAAGGCATTCCAATTCGGAAAGAGCAAGGCCAGGCTGTATAGCGGCGAAGGCAAGAAGATCACCTTTGCGGACGTGGCCGGCCTAAAGGAAGAGAAGGAAGAACTGGAGGAGGTCGTGGACTTCCTGCGTGATCCGGGGAAATACAGGAGTGTTGGCGCCAGGATCCCCAAGGGCATCCTGCTGGTGGGCCCGCCGGGAACCGGCAAGACCTATGTATCCAGAGCTACCGCCGGCGAGGCCGGTGTGCCATTCTATACCATCAGCGGATCCGACTTTGTGGAGATGTTCGTAGGCGTGGGCGCCTCCCGTGTCCGCGACCTGTTCGATCAGGCCAAGAAGAACGCCCCATGCATCGTGTTCATCGACGAGATCGATGCTGTGGGACGTAAGCGTGGAGCCGGTCTGGGCGGTGGCAACGATGAGCGTGAGCAGACCCTGAACCAGTTGCTGGTGGAGATGGACGGATTCGGCGAGAACTCCGGCATCATCATCCTGGCTGCGACCAACCGTCCGGACGTACTGGATCCGGCTTTGCTTAGACCGGGCAGATTCGACCGGCAGATCGTCATCGGCATCCCCGATGTCAAGGGGAGAGAAGAGATTATCCGCGTCCACTCCAAGGGCAAGCCTCTGGCGGACGAGGTGGCGCCGGAGATCCTGGCACGCCGTACACCGGGCTTTACCCCTGCGGACATTGAGAACCTGCTGAACGAGGCGGCGCTGATCACAGCCCGCAGAAACGGCCGAAAGATCCGCATGGAGGAGATCGAGGAGGCGACCACCAAGGTGATGGCAGGCCCCGCCAAGAAGAGCCGCATCATCACCGAGGCGGAGAAGCGTCTGACTGCGTACCACGAGGCTGGTCATGCCATCGTCATGCGGAGCATCCCGGATTCCGATCCGGTACACCAGATCACCATCATTCCTCGCGGTTCCGCAGGTGGATTCACCATGTCCCTGCCGAAGGAAGACAAGTACTTTGAGACCAGGGGCAATATGATCAACAACATCAAGCACCTGCTGGGTGGCCGTGTGGCTGAGGCCCTGACCCTGAAGGACATCAGTACCGGTGCCAGCAACGACATCCAGCGGGCTACCGATATCGCCCGGGATATGGTCACCAGATACGGCTTCAGCAAGAAGCTTGGCCCTGTGAACTACAGCGACTCCGAAGATGTGTTCCTGGGGCGTGACTTCAGCAAAACCAAGGCCTATTCTGAGGGCGTGGCGACGGAGATCGACAACGAAGTCCGCCGTATCATCGAGGAGGCTTATACAGAGACCGAGGCCATCCTGCAGGAGAATATGGACAAGCTGGAGACTGTGGCCCAGGCACTCATGAAGGTCGAAACCCTGGATGGCGAACAGTTCGAGGCTCTCTACACCGGCAAGGTGACGGCCGATGAGCTGGAGCAGATGGTCAGAGAGCAGGAGGAGGAGACACGCCGCAAGAACGCCGAGGAAGCCCGAGAGACGGCTCGCCTCCGTGAAGAGGCGAAGGCCCGCGAGGAAGCTGACCTGGCCAGATATGACACCGCATACATGGACGAGGACGACCCTGCGGCCCAGGAGGCAGAGGACGCTTTTGAGCAGGCGGTGGAAGACGAGGCTGCGGCCCAGGAGGCGCTGGACGAGCTCGAGGAAGGCGCGGACAAAACCTTGGGCGAGGAGGCGCCTGCAGACATGGATAGCGACGATCCACTGGATGCGGAAGCAACGGAAGAAACCGAAACTCCAGTCGACTTAGAGAAAGGGACCAGCCATGAAACTGACCGTTAATGACTGTCTGCAGCTGGAGGCCCTTGCTGCCTACAAGCTGCTGGCAGGTAAGAGAAATCTGGAAAACAAGGTAGGCTCTGTTTCCGTACTGGACGCAGGCAACGCCCACGCTGCCATAGAGGAAAACGGCATCCGAGAGCAGCTGGTGCTTACCTCCTTTAGCGGTGTGGACAGCCTGGCGGAGAAGAAAAGGATCCTGTCTGCTTTGACCAGAGAAGGAGTTTCCGCGCTGGTGCTCTTTCACCAGGAAGGGCGAGGCGCGAAGGATCTCAGCGCCCTTGCTGTGGAAGCCGAGAAGATCGGGATCCCCCTGATCCAGATCCCGGAAGAGAGCCATGTGCGCTATGCGGATGTCATCAATCAGGTGACCGACAGAGTGCTCTACGGTGATAGCTTCAAGAACGGACTGATCAACAACACCATCTACCATTTGCTGAACTTTGAGAAGCACAACGACTTCCGGTTGGCCCTGAAGGATGCGGCCATCAGCAACGATTTCCAGGTGGTGCTGTTATCCAAGGATTTCAACCCGATCCTCACCGTGGAAACACGGCAGAGGACCACCATCGCCGACGCCATTCGCATGGGGAAGGAGAAGGACGTAGAGAAGAACAGCGTCTACACCTTCATCGATGTAAACGGTGTCCTGACCTACTGGGGACCCATTACCATCAACGGAGAGAAACACTTCCTGTTCATCGTAGATAACGAGGACAACTATTCCGCCGGCGAGATCACCAAACTGGCGGAGATCATAGAACTGGCCATGGGGATGTGGAAGTTCACCCCCGAGCGTGATGTACGGGCGGAGTTTCTGAAGGCGCTGGTCCGCAACAACAAGAGCCTGGCCTACTCCCTGAAGGACGAGATGAACATTCTCAGCGAGGATGTACTCAGCGTGTTCTATGCCAAGGGAATCAACACCCAGCAGGCCCGCCACATCCTGTCCGAGTTCGAGACCAGGGAACACATGGAGATCATGCGAATCGAGGAGGACGACGAGACTTACGGGCTGATCATGAAGATGCCCGGAAGACGTTCGAGTGATACCAATCCCAAGCTGGCAGTGCTGCAGCTCTTTGATCATCTCAAGGAGGGCAGCAAGACCGTCCGCATCTTCCACGCCACCGGCATCGACGGGATCGAGGGGGCGGCAGACGCCTTCCGTCTCATCGGCGAGACGTGGACGTTCGTGGAGAGTGTCTTCCCTTATAAGAGGGTGTTCACAAAGTACGAGCTGGCGCTTGTTATCAACTGCATCAACCTGCAGGTTCAGGGAGGCCACCTAAAGAAGAACTACATGGATCTGCTGGACCCGTTTTACCGGGAGATGGGCGAGAACAAAGCCCGCCAGCTCCTGGAAACACTGGAGACCTTTGTGCTTGATGCCGGAATGAACTCCGGTAAGACCAGCACCTTCATGGGGAT
Source organism: Eubacterium sp. AB3007 (assembly GCF_000688015.1). Lineage (NCBI taxonomy): Bacteria > Bacillati > Bacillota > Clostridia > Eubacteriales > Eubacteriaceae > Eubacterium > Eubacterium sp. AB3007. The sequence goes on along the minus strand of NZ_JIAD01000001.1, from coordinate 1,334,449 downwards.
CCATACCAATACTGTCCAGTACCGACTGAAGCGCATCAACGAGGTATTGGGTGCCGAGATCACCGGCAACCGTGTGATTCCCGGTCTTACTATGGCACTGGCGCTCAAGCGCCTGGAACGCGTTGTCAAGTGAAAGGAAAGAACATGTTATTAGCTTTTGATATCGGGAACACCAACACCGTTGTCGGTGTGTTCAGGGACAGGCAGCTTGTGACAAACTGGAGGATCGAGACGGATCCAAACAAGAGCGCTGATGAATACGGCATGCTGGTACACCAGCTGTTCTCCTACGAAAACCTCAAGATGAAGGACGTCAAGGACGTCATTATCTCCACCGTCGTGCCCTCCGTACTCTATACCGTACAGCACATGGTACAGAAGTATTTCAACAAGAAGGCGATCGTGGTGGAATCCGGCGTCAAGACTGGTCTCATCGTGAAATACGATAATCCCAAGCAGGTGGGGGCAGACCGTATTGTCAACGCGGTGGCTGCCTACAACAAGTACGGCGGCCCCCTGATCATCATCGATATGGGTACCGCTACCACCTTCTGTGCTGTGACCGAGAAAGCAGAATACCTGGGCGGCACCATCGCCCCGGGCCTGAAGATCTCTTCGGATGCGTTGTTCCAGCGTACAGCCATGCTCCCCAAGGTAGACCTGGAGGAGCCGGGACAGACAATCTGCAAGAACACCATTCAGTCCATGCAGTCCGGTCTGATCTACGGGCACATGGGAATGACGGAATTTATCGTCAACAAGATGAAGAAGGAACTGGAGGCCATCACCGAGAGCGGGAAGCCTGTCACCGTGGTGGCTACCGGTGGCCTGGCCACCATGATCGACGGCGGGGTGGACTGCATCGATTATGTGGATAAGCTCCTGACATTGGAAGGGCTGGAGATCATCTACCAGAAGAACCGTCGCTGCAACAGACACCACAAGGAAAAAGAATGCAACTAAACGACAAGCAAGACCGGGCGCCCCATATCGGCGCCCTTTCGCTAAAGAATCCCTTTCTTCTGGCGCCCCTGGCGGGGATCACCGACGCGCCCATGCGCCGCATATGCGAAGCGATGGGCGCGTCTTTGGCATACTCGGAAATGGTCAGTGCCAAAGGGCTCTATTATGGAGACAAGAAGACGGATCGGCTGCTATATATGTACGAGGAGGAAGGGCCGGTGGCGTATCAGATCTTTGGTCACGAACCGGAGATCATCGCCTATGCGGCAGAGGCGCTGGAGCCCCGCCGCCATGCGGTGCTGGATATCAACATGGGGTGTCCGGTGCCAAAGGTGGTGAAGAACGGGGAGGGGTCTGCGCTTCTGAAGGACCCTGTCCTCATCGAAAAGATCGTGAAGGCGGCGGTGACGCACACCAGCCGCCCGGTGACGGTAAAGATCCGCAAGGGCTTCGGCCGCGATGAGAATTGTGCGGCGGAAGCCGCTCTGGCAGCGCAGGCCGGCGGTGCAGCGGCGGTGGCGGTGCACGGCCGGACGCGGGAACAGTATTACACGGGGGAGGCGGACTGGGATGTCATCCGAGAGGTGAAGGAAGCACTGTCCATTCCTGTTATCGGAAACGGGGATGTCACTGATGTGGATTCAGCCTTTCGCATGATGGAAGAGACCGGATGTGATATGGTAATGATCGGCCGGGGTATGATGGGCAACCCCTGGATCTTCCGGGATCTGGACCGGGCCTGGCGCGGCCTTCCGCCGCTACCCTCACCAGATCTCCGGGAGAAAAAAGCTATGCTCCTTCGTCAGTTGGACGACCTGGTGGACTACAAAGGCGCCTATATCGCTGTCCGCGAGATGCGCAAGATCTGTAGCTGGTACGTGAAAGGCATGCCCGGCAGCGCCGCCTTCCGCCAAAAGGTAAACCAGATGACTGACGTGGCTCTGCTCCGCGCCGAGATCCAGGCCCTGCCGGAATAAAAGTGTGTCAGAGGGGACGGTTCTTTTTGACACACTTTGCCGTGTGTCAAAAAGAACCGTCCCCTCTGACACACCCTGACACACGCGCACTATTTTGACTTTGCCATCATCTGCATCATCTGGTGCTCCCGGGAAATGTCGCGGATCAACTGTGCCACGGTGAAACCTACGTTGGTTTCGGTCAGCATGGCTTTGTGCGGGATGCGGACGCTGGCGGCACGCATGTCCGCTAGGAACTGATCCAGCAGGGCTTCGTCGAACCCGCACATGAGGAGCAGGTGGGAGGTGAGGATGTCGTCCGTGATCTCGCTGGCGTCGGCCTCATGGGCACCGTCGATCATTCCGTCCATCCCCAGCAAGTCGCCGATGGTGGCGCCCAGCTGTTCCTCCGGGATATCGCCGCACGCGATGCCGCGGGTCAGAAAGATCTTCCGAAGGGTTTTCCCCGCCGGCGTGTCATCGGTCAGATTATATAATAGTACAAGTGGTTGCATAGCGTCCTCCTTTGGTTTGCCTTCATTATATCCGAAAACGGATCGAAGCGGAAGGGGGGACTTGCCGCTGAGTGTGTCAAAAAGAACCGTCCCTTTTGACACATCAGGAAGGAGGCATGGTGGTATGAGATCTATTCACACAACTGAACAGATGACGGACTATCTCCGGGACGAGTCCCGGAGCACGGGGGAGGCCGAGGAGGTGTATTTCCCGGCGTCCGAGGAGGACGTGATCCGTATCCTGCGCCAATACCCGCACAAAACAATCACGGTCCAAGGTTCCCGTACAGGATTGACAGCGGGGGCTGTGCCACAGGGAGGAATCGTGCTGAACATGAGCAGGATGAACCGCATACTGTCCGATTTGCAGCCCGGCTGCGACACGGTGCGCGTGCAGCCGGGCCTGGCCCTGCAGACTCTTCGGGATGCCCTGCAGGGGACCGGGCGCTGGTTTCCACCTGACCCGACCGAAACCAGCGCCTCTATCGGCGGTATGATCGCCAACGACTCCTCCGGTGCACGGACATACAAGTATGGGAGCATGCGGAAGCATGTGCAGAAGATCCGTGTGGTGCTCCGGAATGGGGAGGTCCTTCAGTTGAGTCGCAGCCGGAAGGCGGCAGACGGAATGCCGGAGGCAGTGGAAGCCGTGGGCGCATCTCACGGGGGATGCGCCCACGGCCTGGAGTTTTCTTTGTGCACAGAAAGCGGCCGCGGGATCCGCGGCCGCCTGCCGGAGGTGCCCGTGCCCGATGTTTCCAAGGACGTGGCGGGGTACTATATACGTCCGGATATGGATATGATCGACCTGTTCATCGGATCGGAAGGGACCTTGGGCATCGTGACCGAGGCAGAACTCCTGCTGCAGCCACTGCCGGAGCATGTTTGGGGATGTATGGTGTTTTTCGGAGAAGAGGCGCAGGCGCTGGAGTTCACAACGCGCCTGCGGCAGCTTCCGCGGGCGGAAGCCATCGAATATTTTGATCGGGATGTGCTGGCTCTCATGGGGCGTGCCCAGAGGCAGGGCGAGATCCTGGTGGACGCTGTCCCGGTGCCGGAGCACCGTTGTGCCATCTATGTGGAATACGCCGGAACGACTCGCCAGGAGATGCTTCGCCTGTTCCGCCCGGTCCAAAACGCCATTGGGGAGGCAGGCGGGGATCCGAGGGATTCCTGGCTGGCCATTCACCGCAGTGATCTGTCCAGGCTAAAAGACTTCCGCCATGCGGCACCTGTATGCGTCAACCATGTGATTGCCAAGGCACGGGAGGAGCATCCGTCCATCACCAAGTTGGGCACAGATATGTCCGTGCCAGACATTCACCTGAGAGACGTGTTCCGGATGTACCGGGCCGGCCTCGCCGGAGGCGCCTCTGATGGTCCGGAGGCACCTGGGGTTCCGGACCCCTTCCGCTCTGCCATCTTCGGTCACATTGGGGACAATCACGTCCACGTTAATATCATGCCCCGCGACGAGGATGAGTACGTGCGGGGGAAGGCTTTGTATACCGGGTGGGCGCAGCAGGTGGTGGCCATGGGTGGATCGGTGTCGGCGGAGCACGGAATCGGCAAGCTGAAGAGATGGCTTCTGAAGGAGATGTACACAGAGGAGCAGCGGAGAGAACTGGCGGAACTGAAAGCGCTCTTTGATCCCGGGGATACCCTGGGGAAAGGAAATATACTATGAAGGAATTGCAATATCGGGAGCATCGACATGGAGGGGCGCGCTACCTGACCTTTCCGGAATGGGAGCGATACGGTGAACTGCGGCATCTCTTTACGACCAGATGGGGCGGCATCAGCACCGGTCCTTGTGAGAACTGGAACCTCGGGTTCGGCAAAGGCAGTGACCGGGATACGCCGGAGCACCGGGAGCACAATGTGGCGGTGCTGGCAGATTGTCTGGGGACGACGCCGGACCGGATGGTCTGGACTCAGCAGACCCACACTACCAATATCCGGAACGTCACCGAGGCGGATGCCGGCAGGGGTACCGTCCGCCCGCGGGGGTATACGGACATCGATGGGCTTGTGACGGATTGCAGGGACATCGCCCTGGTTACCACCCACGCAGACTGCAATCCGCTATATTTCTACGATCCTGTGCGCCATGTCATCGGCCTGGCCCACAGCGGCTGGAAGGGCACCCTGCAGGGGATCGGCCGGGTTATGATCGAGAAGATGCAAGGGGACTACAGCTGCGATCCGGCGGATATCCTCTGTGGCATCGGGCCGGCCCTGTGTGGGGATTGTTTTGAGGTGGACAAAGTCGTGGTGGATCGGTTTCTGGAGTCGGATCCCCGGTACGCCGCCTTTGCCTACCGGAAGGATCGCATCGGTCTGGTGGAAGACCACCTGGGGGTGCTACCCAAATATTATCTGGATCTCTGGAAGGTGAACCGCCTGCTGTTGGAGGAGGCTGGAATATTGCCGGAACATATCTGGTGCATGGGGCTTTGTACCAAGGAAAACACCCGCACCTTCTTCTCCCACCGGGGCCAGAACGGACGCCGCGGGCTGATGGCCGCGGCGATGATGCTGGAGGAATAGAGAGTAGCGGCTGTCTCAAAGTGAGGCAGCTGCAAGCTTTAGAGAAGTTCCTGTTCGCGAGGGAGGGCAAGGATTTCGTCAGGGGATGTGTGGAACCAACCGTTCGAATTCCTTCATTTTGGGGAATTAGCTCAATCTGAAGGAATGGCTGAAATTTTTTCCTTCGTAGCTCTGCTTTGTACAATTCTGAAGGAATAATATTCAACGATTCCTTCAGAACTTGCGAACCGCACTTCCTCAAGGAAAATGTGCAGATGGAGCAGGACTTCTGGTACCCATTGCGGTAGAATTCAAAACCGCACCGTACTCTATTGCGGAGAGAACGGTGCGGAGGGGGATGGCCACTATAACGAGCGCCAGATATCACCCGCATTGAAGAACGTGGAGGACTATCTGATACGCATCTTCAGGATCTCCCGGTAGACGGCGAACAAAACACCGGCCACCGGCCAGATGATCCAGGTGCGGTCCCACATCGCGGTGAGGAAACTGGTGCCCAGGTATAGCGCGGTGACCAGGCACCAGTAGATGGTGTCGTATTTTCCGAGCCGCTTGTTGATCCTGGTATAGTCCCCTTCCTCCAGCAATCGGTCGAATCCACCCTGGCGTACGCAGGTCTGCACGATGAGCCGCACGCCGATGGCGATAAGGACCAGCATGATACAGATGGAGACTGGCTCACCCACGATGGAGATCAGTGTGTTGCTGCCCAGGTGTAGGGCGCCCACCATTAACATTGGAATGGCGGCTATCACACAGAGCAAGATGCCGATGGTCAGGAGTCTGGTGTGTGTCGGGGCGTAGTTGTTCTTCCGTTCCCGCACCATGCCGGTCACGCCGTAAGCGGTCTCAATCTTCACCTTCTCCAGGTACTCATAGGGTTTTCCGCGGAAGCCGGCCAGTAGGAACATGCCCACCGCACAGGCCACCATGGCCAGCAGGATGCCCAGCCCGAGGGCGTTCGCCCTGTCCTCGGCAAGACCGATGCGACCTGCCTCTGCGAAGCTGCTCAGTAGGATCAGGATCACCGGAGACAGTATGCAGAGAAGCACACCGTTGGCGATGATCATGGCACTCTTCTCGTTGAGGGAAAGGAAGGTGCTGGCCTCCTCCATGGATACTGTCCGGATCTCATCCTCTTCGAAGCGGATGGGTTCCACCGGAAGCGGGTCTGGGGTGGTGATCGTATTGATCTCGTCTTTCAGAAGGTAGTCTGTGGTCACCCCGAAGAGTTCTGCCAGCTGCAGGATCCGCTTCATGTCCGGGACGGACTGTGCGCTTTCCCATTTGGATACGGACTGCCGGGAGACCCCCAGGCGGTCGGCCAGTTCCTCCTGGGACCAGCCGTTTCTCTTTCTGTTTTCTATGATCTTGTCTGCTAATATCATAATGTCCTCCTTTTGTGATTGTGGGGCAGCGCCCCTGTTTTCTATATTCAGTATAAGTGGAGGATCAGTTGCAGACCACCAATCCGGCCTGTCAATCTGTCAACTCTTGGTTGCAACTGGCGGGTTCGCACCGCCTGTTCATTGTTAGTATACATGTTCAGAGGGCTTTCCGCAAGACTGGTGGCGTTTCAACCGGTGATGTGGTATGATGGAGGCAAGGAGGTTGTACCATGGCGAACAAGGACAAGACCAATGTCATGAGGATTCTGGATCAGAAGAAGATCCCCCACAAGGAGTATTCCTTTCCAGAGGTGGAGAGCACCAATGGTGTAGAGATCGCGGAGATCCTGGGGGAAGATCCCCGGCAGGTGTTCAAGACCCTGGTGACCCAGGGCAAGTCCAGGGCGTATTACGTCTTTGTGATCCCGGTGGCCCGGGAACTGGACCTGAAGAAAGCCGCCAAGGCGGTGGGAGAGAAGGCCATCGCCATGATTCCTCAGAAGGAACTGCTGCCGCTCACCGGATATGTGCATGGAGGCTGTTCGCCCATCGGTATGAAAAAATCTTTTCCTACAGTGATCCACGAGAGCGCCCGGGAACTGCCCACCATCTATTTTTCTGCGGGGCGGATCGCCCACCAGGTGGAGGTGGCGCCGACGGAACTTCCTAAGGTGCTGCGGTTTCAATATGCGGATGTATGTACGGAGGTCATAGAATGAAGAAAATATACGTTGCGTTGCTTGCAGGGCTTTGTGCGATCCTGATGGCGGGGTGCGGGTTCGACGCCTCTGCCGTAGACAAAGCTTTGTGTGCGGAGACCTGGCACATGTTCAAGACGGATCACCAGGGACATACCCGGGCCTATCAGTACACTTTTGAGAAGGGAAAGGTGACTGTCGAGTACCTGGATGTCACGGCGTTGGCGGAGACGGAGCCGGCCTATGTGAGAGCCAGAGATGTTCGGCTGGAGGAAGAGGGAACTTACGACTACAAAATCGGAAGGGACAACATCACCATCAAGGCAGAGGACACGGAGAAGATCCCCTATACCTTCGCAGATGGCGCGCTGACGCTGGCGGATGGCCAGTATTTCACCCTGGAACGGGCAGCGGAGAACCTGATGGGAGAGTGGAACGCGGTGGACAGCTTTGGCGACAACACGGTGACCCATCTGCTGACGCTGAACGAGGATGGGACCTCCGTGTACACCAATATCGAGATCATCGCAGGCAAGAAGACCAAACAGAAATACAAGGGGAAGTACCAGGTCTGCAATGGCTACGTGAAGAACCACGAGAAGAAGACCGATGCGGACAAGTACTATTTCTATACGTTTAACGGCGGCAACATGAACATGATCGGATTCCAGAGGACGGAAGAGGAGTGAGTCACAGGACAGTTCCGGGATTAAGCAGTCCATTGGGATCGAACACATTCTTGATGCCGCGCATCAATTCCAGTTCTGCTGGTGGCAGCTGTAGTTTCAGATCAGCGATGAATGCGGGGATACAGGAGACTGGTACCGCATAGTCGTAACTGTCGCAGATATCGTCTACGATATAATTGTAATGCTCACTTCGAATCAGGAGCAGGGTATCCTGCTCTGTTTTCTTTTCTGCGATCAGGCAGGGGTAACAGGCGTGCTTTTCGCAGATCTCGTTGATCACCTTGACGGCGTCAAAGAGCCGGTCTTCTGTCTGTTCTGACAGGATGATCAGCAAGTCCGCGTTACCATCCTTGGCCTGCCACTTCATCCCCAGCATTTCTGCCGTTCCAGTGAACAGTCGCTTGTCCATATATTCTACGGCAAGCGGAGTCGTTCCGCTCTTCAGGATATCCGTGACGGCATCGCAGGCATCCTGAAACCTCTCGAAGGGGGCTACCAGTGTACAGGAATACGGGTCCTTCGGATAGATCTTCAGGATGACTTTGGTGATGATGGCCAGCGTTCCTTCGCTGCCCAGGATCAACTGACATAGGTTATACCCTGCGTTGTCCTTGATCAGCTTGCCTCCCAGTTGCAGGATCTCACCGTTTGGAAGAACGATCTCGATTCCCAGGATGTGCTTGCGCATCACCCCATGGCGGACCGCCCTGGCCCCGCCGGCATTAGTGGCTGCCATACCACCCATTTGGGCGCCTTCGTCGCCGGGGTGGACAGGGAAACTGAGGCCATCGGATTTTTCAAGTTCTTCCAGTAACTGCATCAATGTGACGCCACTTTCCAGCACGGCTACCATGTTCTTCTCGTCGATCTCCAGAATGTGGTCCATCCGTTTCGCATGCTGTCTCCAGAGAACTCTCATCAAAAGGATTGATCTCGGCGGGAGCTCCGGCGCGGTTTACCCGCCCCTTCTCGCTGTCGAACTGTACTTTCTGCATATCGGGCACTTCTTTGATCAGGACCAGTATCTTCATTACGCTTTCTCCTTAGAACGTCACAAACAGGTTGGTCAGGAGCGTCACCAGGGGGATCGCGATGACCGTTCTCTCAAGGAAGACCAGGAACAGATGCCCCACGTTGACGGGGACTCTGGACTTGATTACGATGAGACCGACCTCGGTCATATAGATGATCTGCAGCAGCGACATACAGCCGACGATAAACCTGGTCCGCTCGATGGCGTAGTCGGCCAGCATCAGCGGCGGGATGTACTGATCCGCAAAACCTACCAGACAGGCGGGCGCCACATCCATGGCCCCCTCGATCCCACAGAGCTGCATCTCCCAACCAAAGGGGATGGAGATCCAGTTGAAGATCGGAGTGTATTCGACCAGGATCAGGATGATGGTTCCCCAGCTCATGACGACCGGGATCAGGTCCAGGAACATGGTCGCGTAGATGTGCAGGCCAGAGTTGAAGACTGTCTTGCCGTTTGCGGTTTCTGCCCTGTGACCGGCCATGTTCAGTGCCCATTTTGTCTTGGAGACGCCAACCGGAACGTTTTCGCGGATCCGTTTGCCGGAGATCTCATCATAACTGTCCGGCAGGAAACGCAGTGGAGGGATCCTGGGTATGATCATGGCCAGGACCACACCGCCGATCAGACTGATCAGATAGAACACGGTGAACTTGTCCTCCACCCCCAGCAGTGTTGCGATGACATAGCAGAAGGGGATGGACACAAAGGAAAAGTTGCAGGAGATCGTAGCGGCTTCTCTGGCGCTGTAGAATCCTGCCTCGTACTGGCCGGTGGTCAGGATAGCGGCTGCGTTGGAGGTGCCGAGCCAGGAGGTGACCAGGTCGATGGCACTGCGGCCGGGTACGGTGAACAGCGGGCGTACGACTTTGCGCATGAACACGCCCACAAACTCCATGATGCCGAAGTCTGTGAGGAGGGGCATCAGGAACGCGATGCACAGGATCACGGAGATCAGTGTCGCGGAGACGCCCAACATGGAACCGCCGGTCGCGCCGGACCAGATCATCTTGGGGCCGACCTTGAAAAACGCCATGTAAACGATGATCAACCCCAGGATGCGGCTGACAAAGTAAAGCGGGGCAGGGGAGAAGATCTTCTCCACCTTCTCATTCCTGGAGAGAAAGGCCGGGTGGAATAACTTGTTGATGATGGTCAGCACGGTGGAAACGGTGATGAACAGCAGCACGGCAACACTTGCCAGATTGACATTCTCCAGCTCCAACAGGTCGGACACCCAGTTGATCAGGATCCCGATCGGAATCGTGAAACTGGTTCCCCGAGGAATCGGGATCAGGAACAGAAAGAGTCCTGCCAGCGAGGCGATCGCAAACTTGACGATATTCTTCTGTTCCACTGGTTCGAGCTCCACCTCGGTGATCTGCTCGTCGTCGGTCCCGGGATCTGCCCCGGGAGGGAACACTTTCTTTTCACTCATAACAAACTCCTTTTCTCATTTTAACTATGGATAATTCCAAAAACCAAAATTATTCTGACTCAATTGTTTATTTTTGGATATGTTGTTTAATATGATACCACACAGAAGGCGGTATTGCCAGTCGGTTTCTGGAAAAATATACTCATTGTTGAATAATGGTGAAAAGAAAAGGGACGGTCACGAAATGAGGAGCCGAGGGCTTTGTCTCACTTCGATCTGCTGTTCCGCTAATCGATGGATAATCCCGTATCGCGGAACAGTTCTCCCGCAAAACGATGAAAAAAACCGTATTGCGGAACAAATCATGTGTTTTGTTCCGCCAACTCGGAAAAAAATGGCCAAACGCGGAACAGTTCTCCCGCAAAACGATGAAAAAACCCGTATTGCGGAACAAATCATGTGTTTTGTTCCGCCAGCTCGGAAAAAATGGCCAAACGCGGAAAAGTTTCCCGCAAAATGTAAATGGGAAAATAAAAATGTACAAAAAAGGGAAAATAAAAATGTACAGTTTTAGCTGAGATGGTAGTCTGAATCCATGGAGGGTAGATTCATGGATAACAGACTGCTGACTCAACTGGAGATATTGAAATTGAGCGGAGAGAAACCGAATTTCTCAAAGCTCGGAAGAGAATATGGGATCGATCGCAGGACGGTAAAAAGGTATTATGACGGCTATGCCGGGAAACCTGCGACAAGAGATAAGCCAAGCAAACTTGATCCGTACGAAGCTGTCATTCGCCAGAAGATGGCGATACGCGGAGCAACAATAAAAGCAGTGTATGAGTTTCTGTATTGCAAGTATGGTGAATCGATAGGCACATATTCAAACTTCCGTAAATATGTGGTAAGCCGCGGGATAACACCCAAGAAGAAAGTACGCGGTCATCCACGCTATGAAACAGCCCCCGGCCTACAGGCACAGGTGGACTGGAAAGAAGATCTTCAAATAACAAATTGCCTGGGTGAAGTATTCACAATACAGGTATTTGACTACAAGCTCGGCTATTCTAGATACTGCCGTTTCGTTTACAAGAGAACAAGAACTCAACAGGAAGTGTTCGACAGCCTCATACAATGCTTCATGGCAACAGGCGGGGTTCCGAGGGAGATCTTATTCGACAATATGAGAACGATCGTCGACATCACTGAAGACGGACGAAGGATCAACGCTAAAGCGAAGCAGTTTGCGAAAGACTTTGGATTCAAGATCAAACTTGCAAAGCCGAGGCACAGCTATACCAAGGGAAAGGTCGAGACCATAAACAAGTTCATGGAATGGCTTCGGGTCTACGAAGGTGAATTTGAGACCGAAGATGACCTGACCCGGATAATGCTTAGCATAAATGATCGGGTAAATACCGAAGTGTGTCAGGCAACGAATATGCCGCCATATCTCCTGTTCCAGAAGGAAAAGGACATGCTGCAGCCGCTGCCATCGCCATATGTGATCGACTCATACCGAGAGTACGACAGAAGAACCAAGGTGCAGAAGGATTCGCTCATCGTATTCAGGAAGAGCAGATATTCCGTGCCGCCTGAATACATTGGCAAGACTGTGCATCTCAAAGCTTTCGGTGATGATCTGAAGATCTATTTCGAGAACAGATGCATCGCACAGCACAAAATCTCAGACAAGCGGATCAACTATGACCGGACACATTATCTGGAGCTTTTGCGGCCTTTGGTCAGGAGCGACGATCTGGAATCATTTGCCGAACAGAATCTGAGGCAGTTTGACAGTTTCCTGTAGACAGGAGGAAACATGGCAAGCTACGCAAAACTGGTTAACGGGCTCGAAGAATTGAATCTACCCAAAATTCAGGAGAACCTGGGAACATATACTGAAATGGTGAATCAGGGAGATATGAGTTTCACTCAGGCGCTTGAAGAACTCGTCTCCATAGAGTGCAGTTACAAGAAAGAGAGGCTCAACCACGCAAATATACACAAGGCGAACTTCCCATTCCTCAAAACTCTGGACGACTTCGACTTCACTTTCCAGCCGGGACTGAATAAGGCCGAGATACAGGAGTTTGCCAATCTGGGGTTTGTGGAGCGGATGGAGAACATCGTGTTTGTGGGCTCTAGCGGAGTTGGTAAGACACACCTTGCTACATCAGTAGGCATCGAATGTGCAAAGGCGCGATATTCAACGTACTTCATCACATTCGAGAATCTGATCCTGCAGCTCAAGAAAGCGCTAAATGAAAACCGGCTCGAACAACGCTTGAAGTTCTATGCCGGTTACAGGGTGCTCATCATAGACGAACTTGGATATATGCCGATCGATAATGATGCGTCCAACCTTTTCTTCCAGCTCATTGCGAGAAGATACGAAAGGAACAGCACGATCGTCACCACAAATATGGCATTCTCAAAGTGGACTGAGGTATTTGGATCAGCAACACTGGCCAACGCGGTGCTCGACAGGCTGCTTCACCACTCATCCGTTATATCCATCAAAGGGCCGTCTTACAGGCTGAAGGACAAGCGCGCATTCCTTGATAGCCAGCCTGAAAAAAGCTGAAAATTGTACAAAATTATTTTCCACTTTTTGTACAAAATTAAATTGACATTTACACGCAAAACGATGAAAAAACCCGTATTGTGAGGTGTACCCCAAAAAGTAGAGTCTGCAAAGCATGGTATAATGCATGTAGATTGGAGGTACACCATGTCAAGAACAAATTACAGCAAACAGTTCAAATTGATGGTGGCAAAAGAAGCATTGCTGCCTGAAAACAAGAATCTGGAACATGTCATAGCCGACAAGTACGGAATCATGCCGTGGACTGTCATACGATGGCGTAATCATCTTGCTGAAGTTGGTGAAGATAAAGCCTTTCGAAAAGGGTTTACCAAATCAGATAAGAGGACCGATCGGGAAAAAGAGCTTGAAAAAGAGAACGCAGAGCTTCGTGAGGAGGTCGAAATACTAAAAAAAGCAGCGGCCTTCCTTGCAAATGTAAAGCGCGATTGAAATATCTTTTCATGCGTGAGCATAAACACGAGCACAGCATTGCGAGGATGGCCAGAGTACTAAAGGTGTCAGAGAGCGGATACTACAAATGGCGCAGACGAGTCGATGGGCCACTTACGGAGAAAGAGAAAGAAGACCTTAAGATCACAAAAGAGATATACGACATATACAGAGCTTCCAGAGGATCATACGGATCAAGAAAAGTAACCGTTATCCTGAATAAAGGTCGCAAAAAACGTGTCAACCATAAACGTGTCGAGAGGATCATGCAGGAGTGCGCTCTCTTTTCCAGGACATGCAGAAGGTTTGTCTGCACGACGGATTCAGACCATGACGAGCCAATCGCCGACAATCTTATCGACAGAGACTTCAGCGTTGATGCCCCGGATAAAAAGATGGTAAGTGATACAACAGTCATTGCTACGGAGCAGGGAGATCTGTATGTGGCCGGAATACTGGATCTGTATGGAAGGCTTCCCGTAGGGTTGGCAATGAGCGTGCATAACGATAGATTTCTGGTAATGGATGCATTAAAAGATATGCTTCTCAGAGGCTGTGGAAGTCCGGGATGCATCATACATTCGGACAGGGGTTCGACCTACTGTTCGAAGGAATACAGGAGAATGCTGAGCAGGCAGGGATTCATATGCAGCATGAGCCGTAAGGGAGATTGCTGGGACAATGCACCAATGGAAAGTTTCTGGGGTAAAATGAAGTCAGAATGGCTAAAGAAAAAATACAGAACAATCAACGAGGCAAAAGGTGATATATATGAATACGTGTGGCACTTTTATCCTCGTAAAAGGCCACACGAATCCATCAATTACTCAACCCCGTATGATTATTATCATAGGGGAGAAATCATATAGGAGTGACTCTACTTTTATGGGTACACTTCATTGCGGAACAAATCATGTGTTTTGTTCCGCCAGCTCGGAAAAAATGGCCAAACGCGGAACAGTTCTCCCGCAAAACGATGAAAAAACCCGTATTGCGGAACAAATCATGTGTTTTGTTCCGCCAGCTCGGAAAAAATGGCCAAACGCGGAAAAGTTTCCCGCAAAACGATGAAAAGTCTCATATCGCGGAACGGGAGTTCAGTTCACACAATCCGGGGTACAATCGCACTGCGATCCCGCGGAAAGATGTGTAGCGATCCCACAGAAAAAGGGACGCCTCCAAAGCCGGTGATTCTACCGTCTCTGGGGGCGTCCCCGTCATCTTCTGATTAAATATGTCTATATCCTGTGTACATGCAAAGGGCGAACCCGATGACAGTCAGACAGGCAAAACGCTTGTGCCATTTCATGGAGCTTAACCGAAGTATCTATCCAGCAGACCCTTGAAGGCAGCGCCGTGTCTGGCCTCGTCCTTTGCCATCTCGTGAACGGTGTCATGGATGGCATCCAGACCCTGCTCCTTGGCCTTGGTGGCCAGGGCCTTCTTGCCCATGCAGGCGCCGGCTTCGGCGTCGACTCTCATCTCCAGGTTCTTCTTGGTGGAGTCGGTCAGAACCTCACCCAGCAGCTCAGCGAACTTGGCAGCGTGCTCAGCCTCTTCCCAGGCAGCCTTCTCCCAATACAGGCCGATCTCAGGATAGCCTTCTCTGTGGGCAACTCTGGACATGGCCAGATACATACCTACTTCAGAGCACTCTCCCTCAAAGTTGGAACGAAGGTCAGCGATGATCTCCGGATCCACACCCTGTGCTACGCCGACAACGTGCTGGTCAGCCCATTCGATGCCGCCCTCCTGCTTGACGAACTTGTCGGCAGGAACCTTACATACAGGACATCTCTCTGGGGGCTGGTCTCCTTCATGAACATAACCACAAACGGAACATACCCATTTCATAATCAAAATCCTCCTTACTGTTCTCAGTTCTTACAATTTTGTGAACATGTATATTGTACCATAAAATATGTCTGTTGAAACAGACTTTCGTACGAAAGATGGGGAAATAACTTTTGTGAGGTTTTTGTGTAAATGCTTGCCCAAGGGGAAGGTTGGATGGTATAATAATTCTGTAGGTTTATGTGTTGGAAGGGACGGAAGATGAAGAGACTTCGCCTCTCACAATTGCATATGAGAAGAGGATCTCTGCAGGCCCATCAGAGTCTTTTGCGGAGACTTATCCTGGCGGATCTGGTGGTCCTGGCCATCCTGCCGATCCTGTTCGTCGTGTTCACAGATTACTACCTGATCGACGATCTGAAGGTGGAACAGGAGGGACTTGTGTTGTCCGCAAGCTGGGAGGACAACCATGTGGGAAAATATCATGTGGTGGTGTCCAGAGATGACGAGGTGGTCTGTGAGGAAAACACGGAGGAACCCCGGTTTTCCATGGATCTGACAGAGGTGGAGAAGCCCTATAAGGTGGCAGTGACCTCTCGCCTGAAGGGAGGTGTCCTGGGTCGTGAGACCAGGGAGATCGACACACAGAAGGCCGACCAGAATATCTATCTGGACCATTATCTGGTGGAAGGTTTTGAGAAGAAGCACACGGCTTTGTCCGGAGAATCCAAGACACGGCTGCGTTTCCGATCCAGCGATGAGAAGGTAGCTACCGTCACACGAGACGGAAAGATTAAATACGGTAAGAGCGGCACGGCGAAGATCACGGTCACGGCGGCAGAGGACAGCCTCTACAATGAGGCGAAGGAAGTGGCGGTGGTGAACGTCTACCCCACCAAGCTGAAGACACCCAAACTGAAATTGGGCGAGGAGAAGAAATCCTCTGATGTCCACACCAGTGTGAACTGGGATGCGGTGCCCTATGCTTCCAAGTATGTGGTGAGCAAGTACGATCCCTGGACGGGGACTATGAAAGAAGTCAAGGAAGTCCGGCACGGTGATCCACTCAGTGTCGAGATCCAGAAGAACGATGAGACCTATGTGGTACAGGCCAAGGCGAAACTTCTGGGCAAGGACGTGACCAGCGACGAGTCGGAACCGTTGGACATCAAGTCCGGATCCCATGACGCCGAGGCGTATGAGTCCCTGCATATTCTGGACGAGCTGACCGACGACAAGTTGGAGGAGGTCGTACAGGTGCAGGGCGAACCGGGGACGACTTGTCCGCAGTCCTTCTCTTACACTGGGAGCGGCTATCTGCTGGCCTTCACCAACAAGTCCGGCAACAAAAACGCGTTGGTGGAGTATTCCGACGAGGGCGAACGGCTTAGGGCGGAGTATGTGAAGATGGGGCATGCCAATGGCAGCACCTACAACCCGGTGACGGGGAAGGTCTACACCCTGAAACGTCATCTGCAAATCAAGTCCAGAGACTGCAAGACATTCAGTTTTGATGATTTCTCGGGGACGGGGACGTTCAAACTTCCCAAGATGGCCTCCGGAATCAGTTATGACACCTCCAACGACAAGTTCTACCTGTCGGGAGGCGCGTCGGTGTTTGTGACCGACGGTAACTTCAACATGGAGCGGACCATCCGCAAGGTGATCCGGCGGAAGCACACCCAGGATACCGGCGGTGCCAATGGAGTAGCGCTATGTACTTCCTGGAACGGAGGCTCGGACAGTTACGTGGACCTCTACCGAGTGTCCGATGGTGGATACCTGGGGACCTACAGCGTGCCGATCGGTGAGATCGAGAGTGCCACCTTTGTGGACAAACATCTGGTGGTCCTGATCAACAACGTGCACGGCACCAGCAAGGACGCGATCTACAGAACCAAGGAAGTGATTCCTGTGATCTGATGTTTCAAGATGGCGGGCTTTGTGTATATATGTAAGTGATAACGAGGCGGCGCGGGTGACCGGGCTGCCTGGAATAGAAACAGAAAGGAAACTACAGAAATTATGGAAGAGAGAATCAACGCAGCATTAGAAGATGTCAAGCAGATCCTGGCAAGGGACGGCGGCAGCATTGAGCTGGTCGAGGTCACCGAGGACAATATCGCCAAGGTAAGACTGATGGGACACTGCGCAGGATGCCCGGGGGCCAGAATGACTCTGAAGGGAATCGTGGAGCAGATCCTGGGACAGGCTGTTCCTGAGATCAAGGGTGTAGAAGCAGTCGACTGATCAGAAGGAGCGTCAATGGACCTGACATACTGGATCGAACAGAATAAGGGCCATGCACTGGACGCACTGAAAGAACTCGTCAGAATCCAAAGTGATGCGGGGGATCCTGTACATACCTCGTCCGGAGAGATTTATCCATTCGGACAGGGCGTGCAGGATGCTTTTGCGTACATGCTTTCTAAGGGGGAGGAGTACGGGTTCAGTGTGCAGAACGTGGATGGCTATGGCGGTCACATCCAGTGGACCGCAGGACCTGCGGCGGAGACCGTGGGGATTCTGGGGCACCTGGACGTGGTACCGGCACAGGACGGCTGGAGCTTTGATCCCTACGGGGGAGAAGAGACGGGAGGCGATGGGCCTGAGGGGGCCTTCCTGCAGGGGAGAGGGACCACAGATGACAAGGGGCCTCTGCTGGCAGCGTTTTATGCCATGAAGGCACTGAAGGATGCAGGGTATGAACCTCGCCGGAGGATTCGCCTGATCCTGGGATTGGACGAAGAGACCGGCATGACCGGCATGCGCCACTACCTGGAGCAGGAAGGTCCGCCGGACATTGGGTTTACACCAGATGGCGATTTCCCGGTAGACAGCGGAGAGATGGGCATGATCGTCTGCGAACTGGCGCGAAAGCTTTCCCGGGGACCCACCAAGGGGCTGGCACTGACCAGGTTGTCCGGCGGAAATTCCCCCACCATGGTCCCTGACCGTGCCCGGGCAGTGGTGAAGGCCGACAAGGCCGCCTACGAGGTGATCCGCCAGAAGGCGGCTGACTTCGGACAGGAGACGGGCCACAAGATCCGTTGCAGAGGCGTGGGCAAGTCCCTGGAGCTGCTGGCGGATGGCAAGGGCTGCCACGGAGCGACGCCCTGGGCGGGGCTGAACGCAATCTCAGTGATGTTTGATTTCCTGGGCCGCCTGAACTTTGTGAACGAGGACCTGAACGATTTCATCCAGTTCTACAACCGTCATATCGGCTACGCGCTGGATGGGAGCGGCATGGGTTGTATGATCGAGGATGACCTGTCAGGAAAGACCATCTGGAATACCGGGATGGTGAGCTACGATGGGGACTCCATCACCCTGAACGTGAACATCCGCGTCCCGGTGAGTTCCTCGGTGGAGGCGATCTACGCGGGCATGACCCCGGTGCTGGATGAGTACGATCTGGGGATCGTCAAGCTCCGGGAGATCCCCCCGCATTATTATCCCGATGATCATCCTCTGGTGAAAACGCTGCTGGAGGTTTACCGGGATATGACAGGAGACGAGGAGGCCCGGCCGCTGGTAATCGGCGGCGAGACCTATGCCAAGTGCTGCCGGAACGTGGTGGCGTTTGGGGGTCTGTTCCCAGGCGATCCGGACGTGATGCACCAGAAGGATGAGAAGATCCAGGTCCGGCGGTTTTACCAGTTGATAGAGATCTATGCGGAGGCCATCCAGAGGCTGGACCAGATGGCGATTCCGGCAGATATAGATGCGAATTTAGAGGCGGCTACTGTGGCCACTTGTGAGGAGGAAGAGAATGAATAACGATTCCAAACAGACCAGAGTGAAGATGACCACTCTGGCCATGCTGACAGCTATTTCCTGTGTACTGGTGTTTCTCACCTTGCCGTACCCGCTGTTCCCGGCTTTCAAGTACGATCTGGCGGACATTCCGATCCTGATCGCTACATTCAGCTTTGGGCCTCTGGCGGGTATCATCGTGACCGCGCTTGCATCCTTTGTTCAGGCGTTCATCCTGGGACAGGATAACTGGATAGGTTTCGTCATGCACATGTTCGCCACCGGCTCCTTTGTGATCGTGGCGGGGAACATCTATCGCCTCAACAAGACCAAGAAAGGCGCCGTTATCGCTCTGGCGGCAGGAACCGTGACCATGGCGGTGGTCATGTGTATCGCCAACTAC